>NZ_JAATEK010000002.1:0-430151 GCF_012034195.1 Microbispora sp. CL1-1 | reverse complement strand
TGGCCATCCAGAGGGTCAGCCGGGCTCGTCGTGCTGAAGCAGGGGCCGAGCCCGTGGGCCGACTGAACCACGGTCTGATGCGCGCTGTGGAGGATCCCGCGATGGCCGTGCCCGGCCCTGGTGGCCAAAAGTGCAGGTGGCGTAAATCAGTTGCCGTCCGCGATGCGCGTCGCCAAAGATTGCGGCCATGGCCACGACGCGACGAGCCGACATGTTCACTGCGGACGGCAAGCCGTCTGACGATGACCCACGTGAGAACGGACCAACGCTGGGCGATGAGCGCACGACGCTGGTCGAAGCCCTGCGTTGTGCGCGCCTCACGTTGGAGATGAAGTGCGAAGGCCTTGATGCCGAGGCCATGGCGCGGCGTTCCGTCGAGCCTTCGACGATGTCGCTCCTGGGGCTGGTGCGACATCTGGCAGAGGGGGAGCGTGCGACGTTCCGGGTGATGATGGCGGGACAGGACGTGCCCCGGCTTTTCACTTCGGACACCGACCGTGACGGCGATTTCGATGGTGCCGTTCCCGACCCGGAGATGGTCGCGGAGGCGTGGGCCGCATGGCGTGCGGAGGTGGACTTCGCCGAGCGCTTCGTAGCCGAGGCGCCCGGTCTCGATATCACCGGCGACGATCCCCTGAACCAGCATGGCAGCGGTGGAGGATCGATGTCGCTGCGCGAGGTGCTGGTCGGAATGATCTGGGAGTACGGCCGCCACATGGGTCACGTCGACCTGCTGCGCGAACGGATCGACGGACGCATAGGCCAGTAACGATCATATGCAGGGCCTGCCCGCGCGGGCCGTCATCGCCGTGAACGGGAACAGTGAACGGCATCAGGGTTGCCGGCCGTAGATATGCTCCCGGAGCATCTCTTCCGTTCCGAGGATATGGTCGACCACCTTCCAATACTCATTCAACCGAAAGGGAGGTCTGGAGCGGGATGGCCTGTCACCTTGTCGCGCTCTGCTTCGACGCGCACGACCCGCTCCGTCTCGCGCGCTTCTGGGCCGGTGTCCTGGGCTGGGAGATGGCCGACGATCCCCGGGAGGGCATCACGCTCCTGCCGGGCGATGACACCGGCTTCCGGATCCGCTTTGTTCCGAGTCAGGAGCAGAAGACCGGCCAGAACCAGGCGCACTTCGATCTGACGAGCACGTCCCTTGAGGACCAGCAGCAGACGGTGGCGAGGGCGCTCGAACTCGGCGCCCGGCACATCGACATCGGCCAGCGGCCGGACGAGGCTCACGTCGTGCTCGCCGACCCGGAGGGCAACGAGTTCTGCGTCATCGAGCCGGACAACCAGTTCCTCGCCGGCTGCGGATTCATCGGGGCGCTGGCGTGCGATGGTTCGCAGGAGGCCGGGTATTTCTGGTGCAAGGCGCTGGGCTGGCCGTTGGTCTGGGATCAGGACCAGGAGACCGCTGTCCGCTCGCCGCACGGCGGCCCGAAGATCACCTGGGGTGGTCCGCCGCTCATGCCGAAGACAGGGAAGGAGCGGCTGCATTTCGACCTCGCTCCACCCGCCGACGGTGATCAGCAGGCGGAGGTCGACCGTCTCATCTCCCTCGGGGCGACGCGCATCGACATCGGTCAGGGCGAGGTCGACTGGGTGGTCATGGCCGATCCGGACGGCCACGAGTTCTGCGTGCTGCCCCCGCAATAGACTCCGCGGCCCCTACCGCGCAGGAAAAACGGGTACGAACTTCGCCGGACCTGCCCTGCCCTCAGGCGGACCATTCCGGGCTGTCGTCGTCCGCGGTGACCTGCACCAGGCCCGTCTGATAGGCGATGACGACGAGCTGCGCGCGGTCGCGTGCCTGGAGCTTCGTCATGGCCCGCTGTACGTGGGCGCGTACGGTGAACGGGCTGAGGTACATCTGCTCGGCGATTTCCTGGTTGGACAGGCCGGTAGCGACCAGCGCCACCATCTCGCGCTCGCGCGGGGTGAGCTCGGCGAGCCGTTCGGACTGGCGGGGCCGACGTGCGGTGTTCTCCGGTGTCGCCAGGAAACGGGCGACCAGGGAGCGGGTCGCGGCCGGGGACAGCAGGGTGTCGCCGGCCGCGATGGTTCGCACCGCGTCCGCCAGGTCCTCGGCCCCGATCCCCTTGCCGATGAAACCGCTGGCCCCTGCGCGCAGCGCCTGCGCGACGTACTCGTCGGTCTCGTACGTGGTGAGGATCAGGATGCGGGAGTCCTGTAGCTCCGGATCGGCACAGATCTGCACGGTGGCGGTGATCCCATCCACCCCGGGCATACGGATGTCCATGACCACCACGTCCGGGCGCAGTTCCCGGGCGAGCCGGACCGCCTCCCGGCCGTCGGCCGCCTCACCGACGACCATGATGTCGTCGGTGCTGTCGAGCAACATCCGGAAGGCTCCGCGCAGCAGGGCCTGATCATCGGCGAGCAGGACGCGCAGCGTCATGCGACGTCCCCGCGCCGTGCGGCGTCGTCCGGCGCCTCACCGCTCGGCAGAGCTTCACCCGCCGGCCGTTCGGCGTCCGCCGTCGATCGAGCGGTCGCCGCCACACCCGTCTGCTCCCGGTCGACCGCCGCGGAACTTCGGGTCGTCTCCCGTGCCGGGCGAGGCAGTTCGGCGACGACACGGAATCCGCCCTCGGGCCGCCTGCCTGCGACAAGTCGGCCGCCGACCGCAGTGACACGTTCGCGTATCCCGATCAGCCCATAGCCGCCCGATCCCGCGGACGGGCCCGGGATCGTGTGGTCCCCCGGCCCGTCGTCGGTGATGGTGAGGGTCACGAGGTCGCGGGTCCAGGCCAGGCCCACCCGGGCCCGGCCGATACCGGCGTGTTTCGTCACGTTGGTCAACGCCTCCTGGATGATCCGGTAGGCGGTGAGGTCCAGGCCCGGCGGAAGTGTCCCCGCCGGCCCCTCCTCGTGCACCGATACCGTAAGGCCCGCACGGCGGAACGACTCGATGAGCGTGGGCAGCTGAGCCAACCCGGGCGCCGGTTCGGCGGGCTGGGCATGGTCCCCCGACTCGCGCAGCAGCCCGACCGTGGCACGCAGCTCGTCCAGCGCCTGGCGTGTCGTCTCCACCAGCTGCCGCAGGCTGGTGCGGGCCTGCTCGGGGCGGCTGTCGAAGAAGTGCGCGGCGACCGTGGCCTGTGCGTTGGCAAGGGTGATCTCGTGGGCCACGAGGTCGTGCAGTTCCCGGGCGATGCGCACCCGTTCCTCGGCCACGCGCCGGCGCGCCTCGCTCTCCCGGCTCTCCTCGGCCCGCAACGCGCGCTCCTCCACCGCCGCCAGGTAGGCACGCCGGTTCTGGGCCGAGTGCCCGAGCACGCCGGCCGCCAGCGGGAAGATGACCGTCGAGCAGGTCCTGGTGACCGTGGACCAGGACAGCGGTTGCAACACCAGCCCCGCTGCCATGAGGAGTGCGGCGGAGATGAGCAGGACCGCGGCCGTCGTACGCCGCTCGGCCCGGACCGCGATCGTGTACGCCGTGATCATGGCGGGGACCACTACCAACGGGGTCAGCATCAGGCCCGCGACCATCGCCAGCACGCTGCACAGCGTGGTGACCACCATGACGGGCAGCGGTGTCCTGTGCCGCAGCGGCAGCGCGGCACAGGACACCACGGCGAGCAGATACGCGGCGATCGGCGGCGCCGTCAGCGACTCGTCGCCCCGCACGACGCTGCCGAGCAGGAAGAGCACGAACGCCGCCGCCGTGATCACCGCCTCCCGCGACCGTTCTGCGCGCGGTCGCGGGAGAAAGCCCTTCAGGGTTGTCATGCCGGCTCAGCGTCCACCGACGGGGTTCGGGGTCGCCTCCTTGTCCGGCGCGGTCGTCTGCGGTGACAGGTAAGCGTCCAGCGACCGACCCTCGACATCGACGTTCGGAAGCACGCGTTCCAGCTTACGGGGCAGTTTCCAGGACCGGTCCCCGAAGAGGGCCAGCACGGCAGGGACGATGGCCATGCGAACCACGAAGGCGTCGAAGGCGACCGCGGCGGCCATGCCGAGACCCGTCGTCCGGATGTTGGTCTGGGCGATTCCGATGAACCCGGCGAAAACGCTGATCATGATGACGGCCGCCGCGGTGACGACGCGTCCGCTGTGCCGGAACCCGGTGACGATCGCGTCCTCGCTGGTCGCACCGTGCACGTACTCCTCGCGCATCCGGGAGACGAGGAAGACCTCGTAGTCCATGGCGAGTCCGAACACGACACCGATGACGAAGATCGGGATGATCGACATGACCGGTCCAGTCTGGTCGATGCCGAACAGGCTCGACGCCCAGCCCCATTGGATGACCGCGACGACGACACCGAACGCCGCACCCACGGACAGCAGGAAGCCGAGGGCCGCCTTGAGGGGCACCAGGATCGAGCGGAAGACCACCAGCAACAGGATCACCGCGAAGCCGATGATCACGGCCAGGTAGATCACGAGTGCACTGTAGATGGACTCGGAGACGTCGACGATCACGGCAGTACGGCCGGTGACCGCGATGGAGGTGTGCGTGTCGTCCTCCACGGCGTCGACGGCGCTGCGGATGTGATGCACCAGCTCCCTGGTCTCGGCCGTGTTCGGAGCGGACGCGGGGATCGCCGTGAGGACGGCCGTGTCCTTCGCCGGGTTGAAGACGGGGGCACCGACCGAGACGACCCCGTCCACGTCGCGTACGGTCCTGGCGACCGTGTCCGCCGCAGCCTGCGCGTCGGCGGCCCGCGAGGCGTCGACGACCACGGTCAGCGGCCCGTTGAAGCCGGGGCCGAAGCCTTCGGACAGCAGGTCGTAGGCCCGGCGCTGGGTGTTCGTCACCGGCTTGGACTCGTCGCCGGGGATGCCGAGCTCGAGACTGAACGCCGGTATGGCGATCACACCGAGGCCGATCACCCCCACCAGCAGCGCCGCGAGGCGTCGGCGCACCAGGAAGCGGGCCCAGCGGACGGCGATACCGGGCCGCTTTCCGTAAGCCGCGAAGGATCCGGCAGCCGCCGCGCTGGTGACGTCCCTGGCGAACGGTTCGTTCGCGACCGTGCCCCCGATGCCTGCGGACCGGCGGCCCCTGCCGCCGCGACCCACGCCCAGGCTCCTGCGGACCGCGCGAGGCAGCAGCCGGTCGCCGAGGAAGCCGAACAACGCAGGGACCAGGGTCAACGCGATGAGGACGGAGATGAGCACGGTGCCGGCGCTGGCCAGGCCCATCTTGGTGAGCTCGGGGATGCCGACGACGCTCAGTCCGGCCAGGGCGACGAAGACCGTCGCGCCGGCGAAGACGACGGCGGAGCCCGCCGTACCGACCGCGCGGCCTGCGGCCTCGGCCGGCTCCCTGCCCCGAGCACGCTCGTCGCGGAAGCGGGAGGTGATGAACAGCGAGTAGTCGATGCCGACCGCGAGGCCCAGCATGAGCGACAGGATGGAGACGGTGGAGGTCAGGCCCAGGGGCCGAGCCAGGGCGAAGATCCCCATGAGTGAGATGAGCACGCCGATGAGCGCGGTCATCAGCGGCAGGCCTGCCGCGATCACCGAGCCGAGCGTGAGGAACAGCACCACCGCGGCTACGCCGAGGCCGATGAGCTCCGTCGAAGCGCCTGTCTGCGGTTGCGTCAGCAGGGCCGTGCCGCCGAACTCCACGGTCAGCCCCGCGCCCCTGGCCTGATCCGCGGCGGCCTGGAGGGTCTGCTTGGCCTCCTGCGTCAGGTCGTCGGCGCCCACGGTGTAGTTGATCCGGGCGTACGCCATGGTGCCGTCCTTGCTGACGGCACCCGAGCTGAACGGGTCGCTGACCGAATCGACCTGGGCACTTCCCTCCAGCGTGCCGAGCGCCTTCTCGATGGCCGCCTTGTTCGCCCTGGCCGTCACCTGCCGGCCGTCCGATGCCTGGAACACCAGGCGGGCCTCGGCGGCCTCGGGGTTGGTCCCGGGGAACCGCTCCGCCAACAGGTCGAAGGCCTGCTGCGACTCGGTTCCGGGCATGCGGAGGGCCTCGTCCCCCGACGACGGTGCCCGCACACCGAGGAAGCCGACCACGAGGAGGACGCCGACCCACAGGACGCCCACGAGCCGGCGCCTTCGGAAGGCCCATCGCCCGACTCGGTAGAAGAAGACCGCCACCTGTCGTTCACTCCAGACATCGCTAGGCAGGTTGGGATATGCGTGCGATGCACGCGGCTTCCCACACTCGCTCGCGATGTCGGCCCGGACATCGTCTCCAGGACCCGTTCTCCCCTGGTGCACGCGGACCAGCACCGCACGGCTCCTGGTGCAGATGCACTACATGCCGTGCGGCCACGAGTTGTGTGTGCTGGCCCCGCGACAGCGCGAACGCGGCGTCCGGGTCCCTTCAGCGCAGGAAAAATGAGTACGAACTTCGCCGGATTCGCTGCGAAGCTGAGCGGTGTGGACGATACGCACACGGTGGTCCTCGTCGAGGGGCTCAGCGACAAGTCGGCCGTCGAGGCGCTGGCCGAGCGCCGGGGCAGGAGCCTCACGGCCGAAGGCATCGAGGTCGTCGCGATGGGCGGTGCCACGAACATCGGCGCGTACGTCGGAAAGTTCGGCCCTTCGGGCCGCGATCTCCGGCTGGCCGGTCTGTGCGACGCCGGGGAGGAGGGCGCCTTCCGGAGGGGGCTCGAGCGCGCCGGCTTCGGGTCCGATCTCACGAGAAGCGATCTGGAGGCGCTCGGATTCTTCGTGTGCGTGGCCGACCTGGAAGACGAGCTGATCCGCGCCCTCGGCACCGCCACGGTCGAACGGGTCGTGGACGCCGAGGGCGAGCTCCGTTCGTTTCGCACGCTGCAGAAGCAGCCCGGCTGGCGCGGGCGCAGCACCCACGACCAGCTCCGCCGGTTCATGGGATCAGGCGGCAGCCGCAAGATCCGCTACGCGAGCCCGCTCGTCGCGGCACTGGAGCCCGATCGCGTGCCGCGACCGCTGGACGCCCTGCTGGCCTACCTGTGAGTCCCCTCACGAACCGGTACGAGGGCTGATCGAGAAGCACGAGCCCACCACCGCGAGCGCAGCGTGGCACGGGAAGCGCATGGGGGCCGCCTGTACGAACGGCGGCGGAATTCCGGCCGTTTACGGATCGCCGGGGATGGGATCGCCCGGGAAGGGAATGAGCCCGTCGCCCCACACCGAATTCCCCATCAGCGCCAGCGCCAAGAAAATTCCCCCTCCGATCCCGGCGCCCAGCACGAGAGTCAGCACGACCAGCTTCACCAGCGCGTACGGAAAGCGCCGGGCCGTGCCCTGGGAATACGTCATATCGACAATCCTTCGTCATCGGTCCCGGCCGGTCAATCCTGCTCAATATCAACAGACCCTTGACCCGCGCTGATGCCGGGAGCGAAGACGAGGATGAAATCACAGGTCGATCGCGGTTTCGGGCGGGCTGATTCGCGCTGTCCCGATCCGGCTTCGCCGATGACGCTCGCGCCGGTCCCGGCCGGAACCGGCTTCGCTGACTTCTTCAAGGGCCTCGGACGGGGATAGGGGAAAGAATAACTCCGGAAAAGCGGTGTATACGGTGATTTTAGATGTTCATGGGGATCGTCACGGACCGGCTCGGGAATGCCGGAGGAGTGACCTCGCTCCGCCACCTCCGTGATTGTCTCGGCGAACTCGATGAGCTGGAGCGCGGCATCAAGCACGGCATCGACAGCATGTGCGGCAAGCTTTATCAGGCCATCGACTGGCAGCGGCGGTTCGAGGCCGATGTGTCGCACGAGCTGCGTACCCCGATCGCGGGACTGCGGGCACAGTTGGAGGAGGCCCGGCTGCATCCCGCCGAGATCGACGTGAACGGCCTGATCGAACGAGCGCTCAACGACGTGGAACGGCTGCATGCGCTGGTCGACGATCTCTACCTGCTGGCCCAGCTGCACGCCGCCGCGCAGTCGTCCGACCTGGCCATGCTCGACCTCGGCGATCTCGTGCAGAGCGAAGTGGCCCGGCGTACGGACAGGCACGACGTGAAGGTGCAGGCCGTGCGCGGGGCTCTGGTGCGCGGCGTGGACGCGCGGCTCCGCCGAGTGCTGTCCGAACTGCTCGACAACGCGCAGCGGCACGCCAAGTCGGTCGTGTTCGTCCATGTCCGGCGTACGGCCCACGCGGCGGAGCTTGTGGTGGCCGACGACGGCGACGGGATCGACGAGGAGGACCGGGAGCGCGTCTTCGATCGCTTCACCCGCCTCGACGCCGCCCGATCCCGCGACCGTGGCGGGACCGGCCTCGGCCTGGCCATCGTGCGGAACATCGTGAACGGCCACGAGGGCGAGGTGCACGTGGAGCGGTCATCGGCCGGCGGTGCCGCCTTCGTCGTCCGGCTCCCGCCGGCCTGACCGGTCGTCAGCACCACCCCCGCGTGTGTTCAGAAGATGTGGACGTGGCCTCCGGCGATTTCCGCGATGCGAACGGCCGCCTGGAAGGCTGTGCTCATGGGAGTCGTCACCGGCGCCGGGGCCGCGCGCCGCTGAAGACCGGCCCGTTCGAAAGGGAGCCGGCCCGCCGCGCCAAGCGGGTCGGCCCCCGGGCCGGCTGTGTCGCGTACCCTCCGGCAGCCCGAGCCGTCCGGGCTCAGGAGAACCGCTCGACGGTCACGGGAATCGGTCCCGCATGGCGCATCGCCGTCGTCAGCCGCCGCAGCAGCGGCCCGAGGACCTGGGCGGACGCGGTCCCCAGGTGGGCCGTGAGATCGAGGCAGCAGGCGACGCCGGGCCCTATGCGGCGCACCTCCCAGGTGAAGACGTCCGGGTCCGCGCGCAGTACGCCAGAGCCGACGATCCGGGTCCCCGGGTCGCCGGCCTCCCCGGCGGGCGTCACCACGTCCGCGAGGAGAGACAGGCGTGGCTCACCGGCGAACAGCACGCGGTAGACCCGCGTGTCGTGGAACCCGTCGGGGACGCTGGGCGGGGTGAGGCGCAGGGGAGGGGAGTCCGGCAGAGGCTGGTGGTCGCGGAACAGAGCCCGCAGCCGCGTCTCGCCGGGCAGTTCGCCCCCGCCGAGACCGTGGTAGGCGGCCTCGGCCTCGGGGCGGCTCACCGCGCGGACCCGGGCGCGCAGGCCGGGATCCTCGCGCATCGCGCGTCCGAAGGCAGCGGAACTCCACCAGTCGCCGGCGGCCGCCGTCCATCCGGCGGTGTCCAGGCCGATGGCCCTGAAGTCGTCGGTGAGCGTGAACTCCTCCACAACGATCGCCTCGGCCGGGGCTTCGTCCCCGTCCGCCGCCGGCGTGATCAGGTAGTAGTCGAGAGCCGCCTGTGCTTCGGCCGCGACGGTGACGGCCGCCCGCCCGCGCTCGCGTATGTCGCCGGTCATGGGCGCACCCTACTGACCTTCGGCCGTCGTCCGTACGGGCCTGGTCGGGCGGCCCGGCGTGCGACGGCGTACGGACGAGCCCGGTGCCTCACCGGAACCGTGCACGCGGGGGAGCGGGGCGGGAATCCCGCCCTCCCCATGTCTGAGTGGCCGCCCTCAGTCGGCACGGAAGGGGTCGTGCTCGGCGAGGAGCTTGTCGAGCCGGGCCTGGTCCACGCGGCTGAGGACGGTCGACTCCTCCTGCCGGTCCCGTACGCACTTGGCCAGCGTGAACGTCGAGGTCACCACGTACATCAGCCCGAGGGCGAGGAAGGAGCGCACCCATGTCGTGACCGGAAGGTAGAGGATGCCGACGGCCAGGCCCGCGACGGAGATCGCGAACGAGAGGATGGCCTGGACGTAGAAGGCGGTCGTCGTCGTGGGTTTCACCGGTTGCGTCATGATGCCATCGTCCGCGGCGTGCGGCTGCCGGACATGAGCGCCGATACTCAGTTACCGGTGAGTACGAGCACCCGCTCAGTGGTCCGGGTGCAGGGCGTTGCCGATGTACATGGCCGCGAGCATGGTGAACAGGAACGCCTGCAGGAACTGGATGAATATCTCCAGGCCGGTCATCACGACGGCCATGGCCACGCCGAGCAGGCCCACCGGGGCCCCGAGTGCCGTGGGCTGCTCGACGAGGAACCAGAATCCCACCGCGCTGAAGAACGCCAGCAGCAGGTGCCCCGCGAACATGTTCGCGAACAGCCGTACGGCATGCGTGAACGGCGCGGTGACGAACACGTAGAGCAGTTCGAGCGGCGCGTAGAGGACCAGGGCGAGCGGCTTCGGCAGGCCAGGCGGGAACATCAGGCTCTTGAGATATCCGCCGACCCCGTGGTGCCGGAAGCCGAGACAGAGCTTGATGACATACACGATCAGGGCGAACACCACAGGGAACGCGATGTGGGCGTTCACCGGGAACTGCACTCCCGGGACCACGCCCAGCAGGTTCCACAGCAGGATCACCGAGAAGAGGCTGAGCAGGAACGGCATCCAGCGCTCGGCGTCCTTGCCCAGGAACGGCCGGGCCACCTGGTCGCGGACGAACAGGTAGCCGTACTCGCCGAGGTGCTGCAGGCCGCGCGGCACGAGGGCCGGCCGCGCGAAGGCCCCCCACGCGAACGCGCACAGCAGGACCACGCCGACCGCGGCCAGCACCACGGGCTTGGTCAGCCAATATGGCGCGCCCGGCCAGAGCGGCGGGAAGTCGAACAGCTCGACACCGGGAGCCCTGAAGTCGTCCCTGGCGAGGATCGCGGGCATGGACAATCCCCTCGATGCGCGGCAAGAAACTGCGTATGCCGTACTCACTTTATCGAGGCGAGCCTACATACCGGGTACCGTGTACGCAATAGCGGCGACGACCCGCGAGACCTGCGACGATCCGGGACGACTGACGATGACGGGCCACGAGAACCTGTGGACGCGACCCGAGCGCCCTGCTCGCGGGCCGCGGCCGAGCTTCAGCCGCGCCGCCCTTGCCGATGCGGCGATCCGCATCGCCGACGCCGAGGGACTGGAGGCGATCTCCATGCGGCGGATCGCCGCCGATCTCGGCGCGGGCACGATGTCCCTGTATCGCTACGTGACGAGCAAGGACGAGGTGCTCGACCTCATGGTCGACACCGCGGTGCGGGAGTATCTGCCGGAGGACCAGCAGCCGCCGGATGACTGGGCCGAAGGGCTCCGCCTGCTCGCCTGGCAGGCCCGGCGCACCATGCTCCGCCATCCGTGGCTGGCGCCGCTGGCGGCCGCTCGACCGCAGGTCGGCCCGAACAGCGCACGCCTGATGGAGACCGCTCTCGGCATGCTCGACGGTCTCGGCCTGGGCATCGACGAGATGCTGACCTTCGTCGGCGCGGTCTTCGCGTACGTGAACGGCTACACCCAGGGCGAACTGGCCGAGGCCGAGGCGATGCGGCGGTCGGGGATGACCCTGCAGCAGCGGCTGGCGCAGCACATGTCCTTCGTGCAGTCGCTCATCGCGACCGGTGAGTTTCCCATGCTGGAGCGGATGACGAAGGAGGCCGGCCGGCGACTCCTGGGCGCCGACGACCGCTTCGCGTACGGCCTCGACAGGCTGCTCGACGGCCTGGCCGCCGGGCTGCCACCGCGCGGCGGCGCGGAAGACCCCGCAGGGTCACAGTGACACGGACGGCCGACCCCGGAGGCGGCCACGGTCTCGGACGCGGTTTCGCGATCGAGCGCGGTCGTGAGGGAGAGCGCGGTCGTGAGGGAGAGCGCGGTCGTGAGGGAGAGCGCGGTCGTGAGGGAGAGCGCGGTCGTGAAGGAGAGCGCGGCATCGGGGCGCGGGGGTCACGGGGCCGGGCGTGGTCCTGACGCGGCGGGGTCGGTCTCAGGGGGCCGGTTTCGGAGGCGGGCCCGGCCTCGGGGCGAGGCCTGCGGAGGTGCGGCTCAGTTCGGGGTGATCTCGTGGAGGCGGCAGACCTGCCGCCAGATGCGCGCGTCGAGCGTTCCCACCTTGTCCTGGAAGTCGCCGACGGGCACGCGGACCGGGCCGGTGAGGTCGAGGAAGCTGTTGTGGTCGGCGTCCGGGTCCCAGGTGCGGGTGGGGATCTCCACGTGGTCGGAGCGGTCGCTGCGATCCTGGCTTGTGATCTTCAGGACTTCGGCGCCGCCCCGGTGCGTCCTGAGCACCACGCAGGGGCGCACCTTGTGGCCCGGCCCGTCCTCGTAGGGCACGTCGGCCCACCAGATCTCGCCCGGACGCGGATCGGCCTGGGTGACCGCGCCGCCTGCGCTGCGCCCTCCACCCGGACCTCTGTCCGTGCCTCCGCTCGTGCCTCTGTCCGTGCCTCTGCCTGGGCCGCGACCCCGGCCTCCGTCGCGGGCCCCGGAGCCGGTGCCGGTGCCGCGCGTCGTGTGGGGGGCCGGACCGCCGCCGGGCCTGGTGCCCGGCCGCGTGGCCCCGGCCGGGGCACGCCCCCCGGGCGCCGTGGTCCGGCCGGCGCGGCCCGGCGAGGGACGCGAAGAGGGGCGCGGCGCGGACCGCCGCCGCGAGGTCCCCGGCAGGCGCCCGGTCATCCCGAGCACTCCCAACACGACCAGCACGGCCACGATCACACCCACCCAGATCATGGCCGACAGCCTACGGCTCCCCACGACCCCCTCCGCCAGGGGAGTCCACCGCCCCCGCCCGGCGCGCTCGGTTTCGCCTCCGCCCTGGGCGAGCCCGCTCCGGTAGCGGACTCGCCCACCCTCGCCCGGCGCGCTCGGTGTCGCCGTCGCTTCGGCTGAGCCCGCCTGGGCGGTGCGGGCGAGCGCGCGGCCTGGCGCCCACTCCCACCCGGCCGCAGGGTGGTCGAGGTCAGGAGCGGGCGTCCCAGGCGGCGAGGATGCGGGCCTCCTTGTCCGGGTCGATGCCGTGGCGCATCCGGCCGCCGAAGCTGCGCCGCTCCTCGGGGATGTCCTTCAGCCACTCCCAGGTGTCGCGGACGGTCTCCCGCACCGGCCTGCAGGTGAGACCCGCGGCGATGGCCTTGGCGGAGGAGTGCGTCCACACGCCCGGGTTGTCCGCCTCCGGGGCCCACAGCGGCAGCTCGGTCCACATCTCCACGCCCTGCTCCACCAGGAAGGCGTCGTCGACCCACACCAGCTCCGCGTCCGAGCCGGTGGCCTCCACGCAGTCGTTCAGCCAGTCGCCGTACGTCGTGTTGCCCTGCACCCCGCCCGTCATGTAGCGGCCGGTGGTGCCCTTGGCCGCATGGTCGAGGGCGAACGCCGCGATGTCCCGGGCGTCGATGAGCTGCATCGGGAAGGCCGGGTTGCCGGGTGCGAGCACCCGCCCGCCTCGGGAGATGCGGGTGAGCCACCAGGGCAGCCGGCCCACGTTCTCGTGCGGGCCGAGGATCAGGCCGGGCTGGATGACCAGCGCGCCGCCGTCGAAGTGCTGCTCGACCGCCCGCTCGCACCCGGCCTTCAGCACGCCGTAGTCGCCGAACTCGGCGTCCGCGTCCGGCGGGCACTCGTGGCGGGGGAAGGTCTCGTCGACGCCCGGCTTGCCGGGCCAGTCCGGATAGGCGGAGATGCTGGAGATGAACGTGTAGTGCGGAGCGTGCCCCGACAGCGTCCGTACGGACTCCAGGACGACGCGGGGAACGAAGCCGCACACGTCGATCACCGCGTCCCACTGCCTGCCGTCGGCGAGCCGCCGCAGGTCGTCGGTGCTCTCGCGGTCGCCGCGCACCGCTTCCACGCCGGGCAGGTCCGTCCCGCTCCTGCCCCGGTTGAACGTCGTGACCTCATGACCGCGCCGCAGCGCCTCGTCCACGATGGCGCGTCCGAGGAACACCGAACCGCCGATGACCAGAATTTTCATACGGTCAATCCTTGGCCCGCCCGCGTCGCACCTCCGCCCGGTTTCACGGTCGGCGGACATGATCCGCTGACAGCGAAGCCGGGCCGCTCGGCCCGGCCCGGCCCCGCCGTGACTCAGCCGGCGCTTAGCCGGAGCTCAGCCGGTGCGCAGCTCGGGGACCGGCGTGAAGCGTTCCTGCTCCAGCACGTGCACCCGCGCCGCGCCGATGTCGAAGTACAGGCCGGTGAGGTCCAGCTTCCCGGCCTGTACGAGGGTGTCCACGAACGGATGGGTCCGCAGATTGTCGAGCTGCTGGATGACGTTGATCCGGCAGAGCCGGTCGAGCGGCCCGGTGTCGTCGTCATGCGGCTCGGCGGCCACGAACCTGGCCAGGCTCTGCCGTCCGTGCCGCAGCCAGCTCCGCAGCGCGGGCAGGTCGGGCACCTCACCCAGCAGGGCGGCCATCGCGCCGCATCCCGAGTGCCCGCAGACCGTGATCGTGCGTACGCCGAGCACCTTCACGGCGTACTCGATCGTGGCCGCCACCGAGTCGTCGGCCGGGACGGCGCCGGCGCGCGGCACGAGATTGCCGATGTTGCGCAGCGTGAACAGGTCGCCGGGGCCGCTCGCGGTGATGATGTTGGGCACGATGCGCGAGTCGGCGCAGGTGATGAACAGGTGCGACGGCGACTGCTTGCGGGCCATGCGGTGCAGCACCGGGCGGACCATCGGCGCGGTCCTGCGCTGGAACTCCCGTGTCCCCTCCAGCAGATCGGGCACGCCCTGCGGCTCGCAGAGCATGGAGATGTCGTCGTGCTTCCCGCCGTCGGCGCCGATCACCGCGTAGGACCCGGCCGTAGCCAGGGAACGGGAGCGGCGCCGGTAGGCCCAGGGCAGCCACCAGCGGTCGTGCCGGGGCGGAATCCTGGCCGGGAACAGGCGGACGCCGTTGATCGCGGCGGAGTACCACTCGGCGTGCGGCTCGTCCACGTCGATCACGCCGCCGGTGCGTTCGTGCTCAAGCCGCCAGGCGTGCAGCGCCTCGAAGGCGGCGTTGTCCATGAAGTCGAGGTGCAGGTCGAGCTCGACCGCGGCCCCCGCGGGGATGCCGCGCAGCGCCTCGGTCAGCCGGGGCACGCCGAGGAACGTCAGCGACCCGGTGACGACGACCCGCCAGCGCCGCTCGCCCGTGGGCCGTACGTCGACGGAGACCCAGGCCAGGCGGCGCAGGGCGAGCAGGGCGGCCAGCCCGAGGCCGATCGCCACGCCCTCGGCCAGGCCGATCAGCACGACACCGGCCATCGTCACGAAGTAGACCGGCACCTCGCGGTGGTTGTGCAGGTTGCGGACGTGCCCGAGGTTGACCATCTGCACGCCGATGAACAGCAGCAGCGCCGCGAGCGCCTCCAGGGGGATCAGCGCGATCATCCAGGCGAAGAGCGCGGTGAAGAGCAGCACCCACACCCCGTGGAGCACCGAGGACCAGCGGGTGCGGGCGCCCGCCCGCGCGTTGGTGGTCGTGCGTACGACGACGCCCGCGACCGGAAGGCCGCCGAGCGCGCCGGACACCATGTTCGCCACGCCCTGCGCGGTGAGGTCGCGGTCGAGGTCGGCGCGGGGACCGTCGTGCAGGCGGTTGGACGCCACGCAGGTCAGCAGCGACTCGACTCCGGCGAGGAGGGCGACGAGGAGGACGGCTCCCGCGATCGCGTGCCAGTCGCCCTGCGGCATCACAGGTCCCTGAACGGAGGCGAACCCGCCCTGGAGGTCCACCTTCGTCAGATCCCAGCCCGACACCGCGGCCGTCAGCGTGGCGATCATCAGCGCGGCGAGCGGCGCGGGCACGGCGCGCAGCCGGGGGATCCGGCCCCACACGAGCAGGACCCCGATCGTCAGCACGCCGATCATGACGGCGTGCGTGTGGTTGTCGAGGATCTGGGCGGGAAGTTCGAGCACGTTCTCCAGCGCGGAGCGCCGCGGGGAACCGCCGAGCACGATATGCAGCTGGGACAGCGCGATCACCACGCCGACCCCGGCGAGCATGCCGTGGACGACCGCGGGGGAGACCCCGAGCGCCGCCCGCGCGACCTTCAGCCCGCCGAGCGCGAGCTGGAGCAGGCCGGCCATCACGGTGATGGCGCACGTGGCACGCCAGCCGTAGGTGTGGACCAGCTCGGCGACCACCAGGGACAGACCCGCGGCCGGCCCGCTGACCTGGACGACGGAGCCGCCGAGGGCGCCGGCCACCACGCCGCCGACCACGGCGGCGACGAGCCCGGCCGCCACCGGCGCACCGGACGCCACCGCGACGCCGAGCGACAGCGGCACCGCCACCAGGAAGACCACCAGCGATGCGGGCACGTCATGCCGGAGTACGGACATCCAGTTACCCGGCGTAATCGTCTCGTCACTGATTGTCATGGGCTGACAATAGGTCAGCCGCGGAGACGGTCACCAGGCAGGCAACGGGAATATCACCGGTAGTAGTCGGGATAATCGCTTTCCGGGTCGCGGTGGCGGCTGCCCCGCCGCCGCCCGCTCGCCGAGGTGGGGGCGTCGCCGTAGACCTCGTCGTAGGCGGGCCAGCTTCCGCCGGCGGCCGGCTGCTCGGGCCACGAGGGATGGGTGCCGCCGTATCCCTGCTGTTGCTGCTGGTCGTAGCCGTACTGGCTCTGTCCCGACGGCGCGTCATAGCCCGCCGACTCGTACGGCGAGGCGGTCGCGGAGCCCGGACCGGTCACCGTGTCGGAGGCGTCGATCGTCGCCCAGCCCGTGCTCACCTCGTACGACGGGGTGGAGGGCGCGGCGGGTGACGGCGGCTGCGAGCCGGCCGGGTAGGTGGACGCGTAGCCGTCGTAGGCGGGGGTCTGGTAGGTCTCCGCGTTCGGCCACGAGGACGCGCCGCGCGGCGGCTCCGGGTCGTCGAGCACGTCGCGGGCGTTCGGCCAGGAGGAGGAGCCCGTCGTGGGGGCCGCGGCGACCGGCGGGTAGCTGCCCGCGACCGGCCAGCCGGGGTCGGTGCCGCCGGTCTCGGGGCCGGTCACCGCCGGGTCGGGCGGGTACGACGCCGAGGCGTCGGCCGCGCGGAACGGGCCCGTCGCGGTGCGGGACGCGTCGTAGGCGTCGGACCGAGGGGTCTCGTAGCTCGTCGCCGCCCAGGCGTCGAAGGAGCCACCGGTCGCGCGGGGCGCGGGGTCGGCGAGGGCGTCGGCAGGAGAGGCGGCGGGCGTCGCGGCCTCGAACGCGCCGCTGGTGCGGGCCGGGTCGTACGAGCCGGTGGCGAAGGACCCGGTGGCCGGGATGGAGGAGGACGGCGTGTCGTAGCCGCCCGTCGCACGGACGTCGGAGGAGCCCGCGCCGCCCTGCGTGGCGAACGGCCCGGTGGCCGCGGGCGAGTCGTAGGAGGGAGCCCCGAACGGGCCGGTGCTCGCCGAGATCCCCAGGGGATCGGCGGCCGGCTGCGTGCCGTACGAGCCGGTCGCGGGGGTCGAGGGGAACGAGCCCGTGGAGCGCCGGGTGTCGTAGGAGGTGCCCGTCTGACCGGTGTCGCCACCGGCGGCCGAGGCGGCGGCGCGGCGGGCCGCGGCCCGCGACGACCGGCCGGACCTGCTCGGCCTGCGGGTGGACGCGCCCGGCGTGCCCGCGGCGCCCGGCGTGCTGGGCTGGGGCCCCGCGGCGGCGAAGGGATCGCTCGCCGCGGACGCGGCGGCGCCGCTCACGGCGGGGGAGTCGAACGGGCCGGTCGCGCGGTTCGCGTCGAAGGGACCGGTCGTGGGGGAGCCGGCCGGAGCCGCGGACGCGTCGAGCAGGTCGGGCGTCGGCGCGGAGAAGGTGACGGTCTTCTGGTCGGCGATGGCCGAGGCGGGGACGGGAGCGGCGGGACGCGCGGGCTCGTCGGCACCGGCGCGGCGGGGGCGGTTCGGACGGGAGGGCAGGGGAGCCTGCACGGTCGCGGCGTCGGGGTCGGCTCCCCGGGCCGTCGCGCCGGGCGCGCCGGTGGGCTCGTCCACCGGCCGGGGGGCGGCCATCTTCGCGGCGATCGTCCCCCCGAAGCCGCCATCGTCGGCGCGTACGCGCGACCAGTAGTCGTCGTCGTAGTCGTCGGCCTCGCCCCACTCGTCCACGCCGCGCTTGCCGCGGGCGGCGGCGGGCTGTTTGCCGCCGCGCTGAGCGGGACGCGCCGCCTGCCGCCCGCCGGGACGGGGGGCGGGACGCGGCGCGGGCTTCTGCTTCTCCGGCTCCTCGAAGGCGTCGAACCCCTTGGGGAAGCTCTCGAAGAACGTCTCCTCGGCGGGCCGCCGGGGCTTGGGGCCCTTGTTCTCGGCCATCGCCTTGATGCGCTCGGCGGAGAGAGCACTCTCCCTGCGGTTCATCGACCGCATGCCCAGCGCCACGACCAGCAGCACGAGAAGCACGACGGCGACAAGACCCGAAATGACCGCAGTCATAGCACCACCCTCAAGGCCATGGCCTTTCTGCGGCGCCGGTGAGATCGCGCGGCCATCGACGCGACCTGCCCCCTCTGGTCACCTGCGCTCAGCAATTGGATCCGATTCTGCTCGACCACAATGACCGTTGTCACACCCTAGGTGAAGATTGGTGTAGCACGACTACCTCCGGTGCTCAGCATGTCACTCGATCGTGTTCGCCGTGAGGCGCCCACGGGCGATGGTGTGACTCGCGATGCCCTCCAGGGTCTCCGCGAGGTCGGCGCCCTGCTTCAGGTCGAGCTTCGCGTTCAGTGCGTAGACAGTGAAACGGTAGCTGCCGTCGGCCCGGCATGGGGGCGCATAGCCCACCTTCCCGCTCGAGTTCCTGCCCTGCCGGGCCCCTCGGGGGACGTCGTTCATGCCCAGCTCGGTCGTCGCGGGGTCGATGTCGAACACCACCCAGTGCACCTCCGGGCCGCTGCGGGGACTGTTGTCGTCGACCACGAGGGCCACCGACTTGGCGCCCGACGTGCCCGACCAGCGGAGAGGCGGGTTGCCCTGCCCCCCCTTACAGGAGTAGTCGTCCGGCAGGGGGGCGCCGTCGCGGAACTGCGGGCTCGACACGTTGATGACGTCGAGGTTCCTCGGCGATCCCCCGCCCAGGATTCCGCAGCCCGACGCGGCCAGCGTGAGAGCCGTCACCGTGACGGCGGCTCGCGTGACCGCTGATTTTCTCGGCGATCCCATGCCCGATGATGCTACGCGGATTGGACAGGTGCCCCGACCGGATCGCGGTGATCCGTACCGATGACCGGCCTGTTGCGAGCCGCTGACCTCTGTGTTTGCCCGAATCGACTCGTACGGGTCGAGGACCGTCAAGTGGGGATGTGCGGCCCTGGGCGCCCTTATCCGCCACAATCTAGGCATGCAGGGGGACACGCCGGGATCGGGCATGAGCTTCGCCGTTCTGGGCCCCCTCGACGTACGGCGCGACGGGCGGCCGATCGAGGTCGGCGGGCGGCGGCTGCGAGCCCTGCTGACGCTCCTGCTGCTGGACGCCGGCCGCACCGTCTCCACCGAGGCGCTCGTGGCGGGGGTGTGGGACGACCGCCCGCCGAGCGGCGTGGGGAACGCCCTGCAGGCGCTGGTGTCCCGGCTGCGGGCCACGGTCGGCCGTGACCTGGTGGCCGGCGGGCCGTCCGGCTATCGCCTGGCCGTCTTCCCCGATCAGGTGGACCTCCATCGGTTCGCCCGCCTGGCGCGGAAGGGCGCCGCGGCGCTGGCCGCGGGCGATCCGGGCCGCGCCGCCGCCCTGCTGCGTGAGGCACTCGGGCTGTGGCGCGGCGCTCCGCTGACCGACCTGCCGTACGCCGAGGTCGAGGTGGCCCGGCTGGAGGAGCTGAGGCAGGCGGCGACGGAGGACAGGATCGAGGCCGAGCCGGCCCTGGGCCGGCACGCGGACCTGGTCTCGGAGCTGCGGCTGCTCGTCACGGCCCATCCGCTCAGGGAACGGCCGTAAGGGCAGCTCATGCGTGCTCTTTATGGGGCGGGCCGCCGGGTCGAGGCGCTCGCCGCCTTCGAAGAGGCCCGGTCGGTGTTCGCCGACCGGCTCGGGGCCGACCCCTCGCCCGCGCTGGCCGAGCTCCACCTCGCGATGCTGAGGGGCGAGCCCTCCCGGGAGGACACCCGGCCGCCCCCGGGTCTCACCCCCGCGTTCCAGGGACTTGCCGGGGTGGAGCAGGGGACTTCCCCCGTCGCGCAGGCGCCGCCGCGTGCCGCGCGCCGGGGCAACCTGAGGGCCCGGCTGACCAGCTTCGTCGGCCGGGACGACGAGGTCGGCAGGATCGGCGCGCTCCTCGCCGCCGACCGCCTCGTCACGCTGCTCGGCCCGGGCGGGGCGGGCAAGACGAGGCTGGCGGTGGAGTCGGCCGAGGCGATCGCCTCGCGGGTGCCCGGCGGCGTGTGGCTGGTCGAGCTCGCGCCGGTCAACGACGCGGCGGAGGTGGTGCAGGCCGCCCTCACCGCGCTCGGCCTGCGCGACACCGGCCTGGTGCCCGTGCGCGCCGTGCCCGCCATGCCGGGCGGGCCGGGCGGGGAGGCCGACCCGGTGGCCCGGCTCGTCGCCGCTCTGGCGTCGCGCGACACGCTGCTCGTGCTGGACAACTGCGAGCACGTGGCCGAGCCCGCCGCCGTGCTCGCCGACCGGCTCCTCGCCGAGTGCCCCGGCCTGCGCGTCCTCGCCACCAGCAGGGAGCCGCTCGGCATCACCGGTGAGAGGCTGTGGCCGGTCGGGCCGCTCGGCGCAGACCACGCCGTACGGTTGTTCGCCGAGCGGGCGGCCGCCGTACGGCCCGGCTACCTCGTGGACGGCGAGCGCGACGCCGTCGAGCGCATCTGCCGCGAGCTCGACGGCATGCCGCTCGCCGTCGAACTGGCCGCCGCCCGGCTCCGCACGCTGTCGGCCGGGCAGGTCGCCGAACGGCGCGGCGACCGGTTCCGCCTGCTCACCGCCGGGAGCCGTACGGCGATGCCCCGCCACCAGACGCTCCGCGCGGTCGTGGAGTGGAGCTGGGACCTGCTCGACGCCCGCGAACGCGTCCTCGCGGCGCGGCTGGCGGTGTTCGCGGGCGGTGTTCGCGGGCGGGGCCACGCTGGAGGCCGCCGAGCAGGTCTGCGAGGGCGACGTCGACGTGCTCGGCAGGCTGGTGGAAAAGTCGCTGGTCGTGTTCGACGGCGACCGCTACCGCATGCTGGAGACGATCAGGGCGTACGCCGCGGAGCGCCTGGCGGAGTCGGGCGACGAGCGGAACATGATCGGCTGCACGCTGAGGTCGATCAGCTCCATCGGGTTGTGCTTGATCTGCACCAGGCTGCGCCAGGCGAGCGTCGCCGTGTGACGCAGGGCCGCCCCGGCGCCCGGCCGGGAGGACACCGCGACAGCGGGCGTGGCGCGGGTGATCGTGGTCATCGTCTCTCCTCGTCGCTTCGTGCGTCCTGCGGCTCTCGTCGCGACCTCACGCCGCGGCTCCCGTGTCCTGCCCGTCGTCCGCCTCATCCGGGGCCTCGGCACGGTGGCCGGTCAGCGCGAGGTCGCGGACGACGCCCCACAGCTCTGTGCGGTTGCGCGGGTCGAGGCCGGTCGTCGGCTCGTCCAGGAACAGCACCTGGGGACGGCCCACGAGGCTCGCGGCGAGGTCGAGCCGGCGCCGCATGCCGCCCGAGTAGGTCTTGGCCGCCCGGCCGCCCGCGTCGGTGAGAGCGAAGCGGCCGAGCAGGCGGTCGGCCCGCCGCCGTGCCTCCGCTCTCGTGAGGCCCAGCAGGCGGCCGATCATCACCAGGTTCTCTACCCCGGTCAGGGTCTCGTCGACGGCCGCGTACTGCCCGGTCAGCCCGACGAGCGTACGCACCTGGTGCGCCTGCCGGACCACGTCGAACCCCGCCACGTGCGCCCTGCCTCCGTCCGGTCGCACGAGCGTCGCCAGGATCCGCACCGCTGTGGTCTTCCCGGCCCCGTTCGGGCCCAGGACGCCCAGGAGGCGGCCCCGCGGCACCTCCAGGTCCACTCCGTCGAGCGCCCTCGTCTCGCCGTACCGTTTCGTCAGCCCCTCGGCCTGGATCGCATATCCCATGGCGTCTCCTCCGTTCGTGTGCGCCTTCGCTGCGTCTCCGCTGCGTCCTCCACTGTGCGGAGCGGCGCTGACACCTCACTGAGGGCGGCCGCCGGCCGCTGACATATCGCTGACAGCGGCCGGCGGGCCTACGCGAACACGCAGGGGAGGGCAGCGAGGGGGTGCACGGCGTCGCCTTCGCCGCCGAGCTCACGCGGGCACACTCCGAGTCATGCGGGCGCGCTCCGCGCGGGTATGGCCCGAGCCATGCGGGCATGCTCCGCGCGGGTATGGCCCGAGCCATGCGGGCATGCTCCGCGCGGGTATGGCCCGAGCCATGCGGGCATGCTCCGCGCGGGTATGGCCCGAGTTCGCGGGCGTGCTCCGAGTCACGCAGGCGCGGCGCGCGTCACGCAGGTACGGGCTGCGCCGTTCCTCGCTTCGTGACCCCAGCGGGAAAGAGAGCGTGAGACGCGCGGTCCGCGCTGGTGCGATGAGCGCGCGTCCACGGGGGGACGGGAACCGGGCGGAAGAGGAACACCTGGTCGCGCTGCCCGGTGCACGACTGCTGGGCGAGCTCGGCGCCGGGGACCACGTCGGGCTCGCCGTACAGCGCTCCGAGGCACAGCCCGCTGTGCAGGGGGCGCAGTGCGAACCCCGCCCCGGCGGGCACCAGCACGAAGCGCTGGTGCCGGGCTCCGGTGCAGTTCTCGGGGGCGACCAGCGCGCCCGGGCCGCGCAGTGCCTCGTCGACCGTGAGGCAACCGACGCCCTCCTTGGGATGGTGCCACTGGATCTCGTAGGCGCCGCCGGCCGCCCGCAGATAGGTGTCGGGGACGAGATCCTGGCAGGGACGCTGCACGGCCAGTGGCCGGTCGGTCCTCCCGTTGCGTTCGCGTCCCTCCCCGAGGCACAGGTCACGGTCGGCGACGTGCAATGGGACGACGTGATACCACCCGTCGCGCGGGGGGCGCTTGCTTCCGGCCGTCGGGACGGCGAGGGAGGTGGCGGGCGGGGTGTGGTGCTCCTCGGGAGCGGCCGAGGGCCGCGCGTCGCCGCCGGCCCAGGAGATGCGCAGTTGCGCCAGGACCGCGCCCGTGGCGAGGAGCAGGACCGCGGCGACGGCCCCTGCCACGGTGAGCCGCCGCAGTGCCCGTGTCCCCAGCCGTACGGCTGCCGCGTCAGGTCCTGGCGGACCGCCCGCCCCGGCGGGTGCGGCGGGATCGGTCTGGGCTGTGGGATCGACCTCGCCTGCGATGTCGGCCTGTGCCCTGGGACTGGCCTCGCCTGTGGAATCGGCCTGGCCTGCGATGTCGGCCTGAGCCCTGGGACCGGCCTGGGCTCCAGGACTGGCGTCGCCTGGGGAATCGGCCCGCCTTGCGCGTTCCGCCTGGCGCGTGGAGTGGGCCCGCGCTGCGGGGCCGGTCCGGCCGGTGGGATCGGCTCGGGCCGTCGAATCGGCCTGGCGGGCGGTTCCGGCCTGGACCGTGTGATCGGCCTGGTCACGCTCGCCGAGACCGCCGGGGTCGGCGCTGCCGGCCTCGTCGCGCCGGACATCAGGGCGGGGCTTCTCCGGCGGTCCGGTCGGGCGGTTCCGGCCTACGGCCGTGTCGTGCGGATCGGCCGGGGGCACCATGCCTGCGGCCAGCCGTTTCCTGTGCGCCACCCAGCGCGCCGTCTCGGCCTCACCGAGCCCGCAGGCCCGTACGAAGGCAGCCACGAACTCCTCCCTGGGGAGGGTCGTGCGTCCGAGGGCCCCCGCGATCGTGCTGCTGGGCAGCACGTCTCCCGACGCCTTGGCTGCGGCCGTGAGCTGCCGGTAGGTCAGACCGGACCACTGGCGGAGACGGCGCAGCGCGGCGACGAATTCGGCGGCGGAGGCGAGACCGTCCGGCTGGGGAGGCGCGCTGAACGGCCCTGACACGACGATCCTCCCAAGCCACGCTTCGGCGTCGATCCGGGCGAAACACTAACAAAGATCTATGACGCGAGGCAGCCCCCCGAGTAAGCGCGCAGTCCGGAGAGCTGGAGGCGGCCCAGGAGCATGAGCAGGATCCTTGATGTCCTCGTCGGACATGTTCATCCCCGCGGGCGCGGGGCCGACTCTCACGCCATGGCGAAGAACGCCGACGTGCGCTGTTCAGCCCCGCGGGCGCGGGGCCGACGTCGTGGCAGTGAGCGACGCCCGCCCGGACCGGTGTTCATCCCCGCGGGCGCGGGGCCGACGCTCGTCCACCCGTTGAGCCATGTCCGCGGCCGTGTTCATCCCCGCGGGCGCGGGGCCGACACTTGCTGAGCTGCGGCTTGCTCTGTCGTTGTCCCCGGCCGCGCTTGGTCACGTACGGCTTGCTGCCGCCAGTGCCGTGGCCGGTGCCGACGACATGGTCGTGGTAGTGCCGGTAGCCGACGCTGCCGGGCTCGATGGTGCCGCCCGGGCGACGGCCCGGCGCGTGGGTGCACCAGACATGCGGCCTGTTGGCGCTCCGCGGCCGCCACGGGTCGATCGGCGAATCGAGCTTCGCCCCTCGGACGACGATCGACGCGTCGGCCGGCGCCATGGACATGAGGCCGAACGGCTCAGCCGTCCCGTTCTGCCGCAGCCCCTCCTGCCTGGCGACCGTCCGGGTGACGGTGAAAGGCCGCTCCGCCGGCCGACAGGTGCGCGGGCGCCTGCGGCGGTGGCCCCGTGACCGCCGCGTGCGCCGTCCGTGGAAGCGCGACCAGCGTGCGGGCGGTCACGACGGTGGTCGCCGGGATCACGCGTACGCGTGTCCACCGTGATCGTCGACGCAAGGTGAACCTCCATGGGGAAGGCCCCGAGCCCCGGCCGTACTCCGGAAGAGGGGGCGCAATACGGAAGATCCTCGATGGACGGGACACAGGACAAGATCCACGAATGTGCGGAACTGTTCCGGACGCCTCCACGCGGTCCGTGCCGCGTGGGATGCCACGAGGGGCGCGTCCGGTCCCGCCGCGAACCGAGTCTTCCCGGATACGAGTCCTGGGGGCGATGAGGACGCCGCGTGAAGAACATCCGGACCGGAACATGCGCCCGCTCAGGATCGTGAGCAGGGGCCCGGACAGACGGCGGAAGGCCGCTCGGCGAGTTCGCGAACCCGCCGACCGGCCTTCACACGTGGAGTCGTGACCACGCCGGTTCGGTGTGACGGCTCTCGATGTCAAGGAGAAGCGCCACGACCCGCCCGCGCACCAGCAGCAGGCTGTCGCGGATCAACCCCACGTGGGAAGCCCCCGTGTCCTGCGTGGTCAGTGCGCGGAAGCCACCGTGCCCTGTGCGGTCAGTGCGCGGAAGCGGCCGTGTCCTGCGCGGTCAGTGCGCGGAAGCGGCCGTGTCCTGCGTGGTCAGTACGCGGAAGCGGCCGAGTCCTGCGCGGTCAGTACATGGAAGCCGCCGTGTCCTGCGTGGTCAGTACGCGGAAGCCGCCGGGTCCTGTGCGGTCAGTCCTGCTTGCGCGCCCCGAACATGATCTCGTCCCAGGTCGGCACCGACGCCCGGCGTCCGCGGGACTTGCGGGGCCGCGGGGGAGCCGGCTTCGGCACGGGTGGCGCGGGCGTCTCGGGCTTGGTGTCCTTCGGAGCTTCCTTCTGCGTCTCCTTCGCCCCGTCCTTGGACGCGTCGCCGGTGCGCTGCGCCTTCCGCGCGTCCCCCGCCCGGGGCGCCGGAGCGGCGGCGGGAGCCTGCGCAGCGGGCTGTGCTGCGGGTGTCTGCGGCGCGGGCTGTGCTGCGGGTGCCTGTGCTGCGGGCGCCTGAGCAGCGGGCGCGGCCTCAGCCGCAGGCTGCGCGGGCGGCACGGCCTGTGCCGCTGGAACCTGGGCCGCTGGAACCTGGGCCGCCGGGGCCGCGGGCGTGGTGGCGTCCGCCGCAGGAGCGGCAGGCGCCGGAGTGGGCTTCGGTGTGGGCGCAGCAGTGGGCGCAGCAGTGGGCGCAGAGGCGGACGCCACGGTGCTTTCCGCAGCGCTCTCCGCAGGCGTGCTATCCGCAGGCGTGCTATCCGCGGGCGTGCTCGGCGCGGGCACGCTCGCCGCTGTCGCGTCGGCCGCGGGGCTCGCAGCGGGTTCCTTCGCGGACTCCGCCGGTGGAGCAGGCGCGGGCACGGTGACGGGAACGGCGGCGGCCGCGGACGCTTCGTCCCCCGCGTCGCCCCCGGCCGTGTCCGCGGCCGTGTTCGTGTCGGCAGCCATGACCGGGGCCGGGTCGGCGACCGGCTGCGAGGCAGGCGCGGCGGCCGGTCCCTCGGCCGCTGGCGCGGTCTCCGCAGGTGCGGCGGCCTCCACGGCGGCTTCCATGGCGGCTTCCACGGGAGCTTCCGCAGGGGCCTCTGCAGGGGCCTTCACAGCGGCCTTCACGGTGGCCTCCACGCTCTCGCGAGCGGCGGCGTGGGCCTCGGCGTTCTGGGCGGACGCCACAGCGGCCACGTCGTCCGTGGCCCCGGCGTCCGCCGTCCCCGAACCCACAGTCGGTTCGGCAGAGGTGCTCGTGGTCGTCGTCGCGTCCTCGGGAACCGCCCGCTCCACGGGTGCCGCCGGGGGCGCGGCCTCCTGCGCCTCATGGTGGGACGGCGCAGGAGCGACACCGGCTCCGCCGGTCACGGCGCCCTGCGCCGCATCCGCAGCGGCCTGCGCCGCGGCCTGCCGTCCCGCGATGTCCTGAGCGTCCGTACGGCCCGCGCCGTCCCCGGCGGGCGTACGCGGAGGAGCGGCCTCGGCCGCGGACGAGGTCTGGGCCGGGCTCTCCACCCTGGTCTCGGCGGCGGGCGGCGGGAGTGCCACATCGGGGCTCGCGATGAGCGACTGCGGCAGCCGGAAGGGCACCGGGGTCAGCTCGGGCCGGTACGCCGCGGGCTCGTCCGCGTACGGCTCGGGCCGCTCGGGGCGGCCGGTTTCCGCGCGCAGCGGCGGGCTCAGCCGCGGCGGCGGCACGGGCTCGGGAATCACGGCGGGCTCGGAGCGTACGGCGGGCACGCTGAGACCCGGCTCGTCGCGGCGGGGAGAGGGCTCCACGGGCAGCGGCGGCACCGGGGCGAGCTTGGACGCCAGGCGGGGCATGAAGGGACGCACGGTGGCGTCGTCCCGCTCGGGCTCGACGTATTCGGCGGCCGACAGGCGCATGGCCTCGTCGTCGTTGGGAGTGATGTGGCGGCGGCGCGGGTCGAAGAGCCACTCGGCGTGGCGGGTGTGGCCGTTCCAGACGAAGCCGAGCCGCACGCGCCACAGGTTGTCGTCGCGCTTCGCGGAGTCCCAGTCGATCTCGTCGGCGGGCACGCCGCGCCGGGTGAGCCGCTCGGCGACCAGGTCGCCGAGCGTGGGCCCGGGGGTCGTCTCGCCAGGCATGCGGACCGAGACCCGCTGGGCCTGCTGGGCCATGTATTCGCGTTCCTGGAGCACCGGCCCCTCGAACCAGCGGACTCTCTCCACCGGAATACCGGCGGTGGCCGCGATCTCCTCCGCCGTCTCGCCGGCACGAATGCGCGCCTGGATCTCCTTGGGACGCAACGGGCTCTCCACTTCGATCTCGTACTGGCCGAGACGGGAGAAGTTGCCGCGGACCGCAGCGCGGAGCCGGTCGTCGACGGGCAGCGTGAAGCGCGTGCCCCGCCCGGCCGTCGCCAGGACGAGGTACGTTCCGTCCTCACTTACCGCGACGAGACGGAGCTCCTGCATGCGAGTCCCTTCGTCGTCGTGCTCTGTCTTCCCCCGGACCCTTGAGTCTCTCGCGTGAGCCGGTTGCCTTCCAGCACCGTACCCGGCATGTCCGAACATCGCCTCGCCAGGGGGCGAGGCAGGTGTTGTGACGCCGGTCACATTTTTCGCGTTCACCTTTCCGCAACCTGTCGGTCGTGTGGGAGCGGCAGTCCGTGGACGGCGGCCGTGCCGCCGATCCGGCCCACAAGGCGAGAGCGAGGGTCGTGTCTCCTCAGGTGGTGCGCGCCCACCGCCCGTCCGTACGGCACGGGCGCGGCGCACGGCGACGTGACCGTGCCGTACGCCGTGCGGCCGGACCTGCGGGAGGGTCTCATTCCTGCTTGCTCCCTCGGGTTCGAGTGGCGCGCCGGGCTCAGGTGTGCCCGTGCTCCGCAATGTGCCTGCCCGAGGGCCGGCGCGGGCAACGCGACACGCGGAAGACGCCGGACCGTGGAGAGGGACTTTACGCGGGGATGGGGTCAGCCTTCCCGCGACGCGCCGAGCACCCGGTCGAGGTAATCGTTGGAGAACAGCCCGTCCGGGTCCATTTCGCGGCGGAGTGCGAGGAAATCGCCGAACCGCGGATAGACGCCGCGCAGGTAGTCCGCGTCGCGGGTGTGCAGTTTGCCCCAGTGGGGCCGGCCTCCCAGCCTGACCATGATCTCTTCCACGCCGTCGAAGTACGCCGGGTTGGGCGCCTGGCGGTAGACGTGGCAGGCGACATACGCCGAGGGCCTGCCGTACGCGGTGGAGAGCCATGCGTCCGAGGGCGGCGTGACCCGCACCTCGACCGGGAAGGTGATCGGCCAGCCCGCCCTCTCCACGAGGTCCCGCGTCTCCCGCAGGGCCTGGGCGAGGTGGTTGCGCGGGATGGCGTACTCCATCTCCAGGAATCGGACCTCGCGCACCGACGTGAAGATCTTGTAAGAGGTGTCGACGCACTCCGACGTGCCGAGCACGCGCGCGGAGATCCCGTTGATCGAGGGCACCGCGCCGGGGAAGCGGGCCCCGAGGGCGCAGGCCGCGCCGAACAGCGTGTTCTCCAGGAAGACGTTGTCGAGCCAGCGCTTGAAGGCGGCGGGCGGCCGGGCCGGGCCGGTGTCGCGGTTGTTGCGCTTGACCAGGCAGGTGTCGGTGTGGGGGAGCCAGAAGAAGTCGAGGTGGTCGTCGGCCTCCGTCAGGTCGTCCAGCGTGTCGAGGATCCGGCTGAGCGCCATCGGCTCGCGGCGGTTGCGCAGCAGGAACGCGGGCTCCACCCGGAACGTGACGGCGGTCAGCACGCCCAGCGCGCCGAGGCCGACCCGGGCCGCGTCGAACAGGTCGCCCTCGCGCACGGTCGTCACGGAGCCGTCGGCGAGCACCATCTCCAGCTCGACGACCTGGTCGGCGAGGCCGCCGACGTGCCTGCCGGTGCCGTGGGTCCCGGTCTGGATCGCCCCCGCGGCGGTCTGGGCGGTGATGTCGCCCATGTTGGCCAGGGCCAGGCCGCGCCGGTGGAGCTCCTCGTTGAGCGCGTGGAGCGGGGTGCCCGCGGCGACCTTCACCCACCCGTCGCCCGCGTCGAGGACGCCGGTGAGCGCGCCGGGCCGCAGGAGGATGCCGTCGGTGAGCGCGACCCCGGTGAACGAGTGCCCCGTGCCGGTCATGCGCACCCGCCGGCCCGTCTTCGCTGCGTCCCGTACGGCGTCGGCGACCTCGGCGGCCGACGCGGGGGTGCGGATCTCGGCGGGCCTCACGGACTGGTTGCGCGCCCAGTTGACGAAGGCGTCCATGCTCCTCCTCGCCCCGGCACAGTGCCCAAGGTGAAACTGTGCCCCGGGGGTGAACCGTGCCCCAAGGTGAAACCGTGCCCCGGGGCGAAACCGTAGCCCTGAGGTGAACATGAACACTACTCATGAGACGCCCCGCTGCCTACGGGCCGCTCAGTTCGTGTGCTGGTGACGCACCCGGACAAGCGCGGAGCCGGCGAGGCCCACGACCGCCGCGAGCAGCGCGCAGGCGTAGGAGAAGCCGTACGCGTTGGACGCCCCGAACGCGTCGGTCAGCCGTCCGCCCGCCCAGGAGCCCACGGCCACGCCGAGGTTGATCGAGGTGGTGACCCACGCCATGCCCTCGTTGAGCTGGGCCGCCGGGACCATGCGCTCCACCAGCGAGAACCCGGTGATGATGGTGGGCGAGATGGACAGGCCGGCGACGAACAGCGCCAGCGCCATGACCCGCACGTCGCGCATGAGCAGCACCGGTGTGAGCCCGGCGGCGAACAGCGAGAGCCCCCGGACGAACCGGGCGCGCAGGCTGATCTTCCAGTGCCGCGAGCCGTACCACAGGCCGGAGACCGCGCTGCCGCACGCGATCGAGGCGAGCAGCAGACCGGCCGCGCCCTTGCTGCCGTGCTCCTCCGCGAAGGCCACGGTGATGATGTCGACGGAGCCGAACACCGCGCCCATCGCCAGGAACACCGCCGACAGCAGCGCCACGCCCGGGATCGCGATCGGGGACCCGGCCGCCCCCCGGTGCCGTACGGCGGGCGGCTCGGTGCCGCGCATCGCGGCGAAGGCCAGCGTGCCCGACACGGTCAGCACGATCGCGGCGATCAGGCCCGCGTAGGGGTTGATCGCGATCGTGAGCGCGGTCACGAAGGCCGGGCCGCCGACGAAGATCACCTCGTCGGCCACGGACTCGAACGAGAACGCGGTGTGCAGCTTGGCGGGATCGGCGAGCACGTGCGACCAGCGGGCCCGGACCAGCGAGCCGAGCGAGATCCCGGTGGCCCCGGACACCGCACCGGCGGCGTACAGCGTCCACTCGGGCGTCCCGGAGTGGGCGCACAGCATCAGGGTGGTGAGCGAGCAGGCGTGCATCAGCACCAGCGGGACCAGCACCCGCGCCTGGCCGAACCGGTCAACCAGCCGCCCGGTGAGGGGCCCGGCCACGGCGACCGCGATCGAGAAGGTCGCCGCCACCGCCCCCGCCTTCGCGTACGAGCCGGTGATCGCGGTGATCAGCAGGATGACGCCGATGCCGAGCATCGACATGGGCGCCCGGCCGATGAACCCCGCGATGACGAAGCCCTTGACTCCGGGCGTGCCGAACAGCCCCCGATACGGCCCGACCATATTGTGTTTCCCCTTCGGCACTGTGCTCGGCACTGTCGTGCGTGTGCGTCCGGGCCGGCCGTACGACTGCGGCGGCGGCCCCGAGTGGTCCCGGGACACGCGGACGGCGTTTGTCTCCGGTTTGACCATCGCGTACCCGCTTATCATGAGGCAAGTGATTTTTCCGCACCGGGGGTGGAGGGTCTGAGGTGAGGTCGTCCACTCATTCCGCCTCCACACGGCTGCGCCCGATCGTGACCGGCCTCGCGGTCGTGATCTTCACTGTTATGGCCGCGGGCACCGCCTTTCTGGCCACCTGGCCGGGCGACGGCGCGCTCGCGGCCGGTGGCGGCCCGGCGGAGAAAGACCGCGCGCGGGGCGGCGATCCCCGTCCCGCCGCGCGGGCGACGGCGCAGAGCCTCGTGCCCGACCGCACGCTGCCGTCGAGCGCGCCCGTCATCGGCGGGCCCGGCGTGCAGGTCACGCTGCCGCACCTGATCGCGATCTCCCCCAAGCAGGTGCCGCAGAGCACGCTGTTGAAGATCGCCAAGCTGCGGCACGTGCAGAAGGTGGCGGTCGCCGACGGCGGCCAGGTGCGCGTGTCCGGCACGGCCCTGCGGCTGCTCGCGGTCGACCCGGCCACGTTCCGGTCGTGGACGCCGAAGAACGTGGCCGACCACCCGGAGGTGTGGAGCGCGCTGGCGCGGGGCGAGCTGGTCGCGGACCCGGCGGCGATCAAACGTCTCGGCATGGTGCTGGGCGCGGAATACCAGATCGACGGCGGCCCCAGGCTGCGCGTGGCGGCCTCGGCCTCGCTCGGGCTGCCCGGCGTGGACGGCCTGGTCAGCCGGGACCTGGGCCGCAGGCTCGGCTTCCCCTCCGGCGTCGTGGTGCTGGTGCACGGCGACGCGGCCAAGGTGAGCGACAAGTCGGTCGCGCGTCTGCTCGGCAAGAGCGCGCAGGTCGTGCGGGTCGGCGCGGCTGCCGTACGGCCGCGGCCGCAGGCGCAGGCGACCCCGGGACATGCCCTGGTGGGACGGCCCACGAGCTACCTGGACCTCTACCAGCGGTCCGCCACCGTCTGCCCCGGCCTGTCGTGGACCGTCCTCGCCGCCATCGGCCAGGTCGAGAGCGGCCACGGCCGCAACAACGGCCCCTCGTCGGCGGGGGCGCTCGGGCCGATGCAGTTCATGCCCGCCACCTGGAAGGCGTACGGCGTGGACGGCGACGGCGACGGCGAGGCGGACATCTGGAGCCCCTACGACGCCGTGCCGTCGGCCGCCAAATACCTGTGCGCCAACGGGGCCGGCGCGGGTGGCGAGAAGCTCAGGAAGGCCGTCTGGTTCTACAACCACTCCTGGGACTACGTGAACAAGGTGCTGTCGCTCGCCGACGCGTACGCCCGCGCGTACGCCTCCTGACGCGCGGGGGACCTGCGGGTCCTGACACGCGGGGGACCTGACGGACCTGCGGGCGGAGGGACCTGACAGCCCCTGCCGGCGGAGGGTCCCGCCGCGGCGGCCGCCACCGGCCGTTCCGTCGTGGAGCCGCTATTGGCCGGGGCGTGCGGCGGGCCGGACGGGGGCGGGGCAGCAGGTCGCCGCGCACGGGGCGGGCTCCGGCTCGGCGAGCAGCTCGGACACCATCGACACGAACCGCGGATGGGTGCCCGCGGTCGAGGCCCTGGTGAGGGCCATGCCGAGCTTCTCGGCCGTGGCCGCCGCCTCCACGTCGAGGTCGTAGACGACCTCCATGTGGTCGGAGACGAACCCGATGGGCACCAGGACGGCCGACGGCACACCCTCGGCGTGCAGCGCCTCCAGGTGGTCGCAGACGTCGGGCTCCAGCCAGGGCACCTGCGGCGGGCCGCTGCGGCTCTGCCAGACCAGGTCCCACGACCGCCCCTCGTCCACCTGCGCGGTCACCAGCTCGGCGGCCCGCCTGAGCTGGGCCTCGTACGCGCCCCCGGTGGGCCCGGCGGTGCGGGCCATGGAGACGGGGATGCTGTGCGCGGTGAACACGAGCCGTGCCTGCTCCCGGACGCCGGCGGGCAGCCGGTCGAGGGCCTGGCGGGTGTGGTCGGCCATCGCCGCGATGAAGCCGGGATGGTCGTAGTAGTGGCGGAGCTTCACGATCTCCGGAGCGCCGGGGACGGCGACACGGGCACGGGCGATGTCGTCGAGATACTGCCGGCACGACGAGTAGGAGCTGTAGGCCGCGGTGACGAAGGCCGCCGCCTTGCGGACGCCGTCCTCCTTCATCTGCCGGACCGTGTCCTCCAGGAACGGGTGCCAGTTGCGGTTGCCCCAGTAGACCGGCAGGTCGACGTCGAGCGCGGCGATCAGGTCGCGGCACTGCTGGTTGATCGGGCTGACGCCGCCGAACCCCTGGTAGTGCGCCTCGACCTCCAGCAGCCGCTCACGCGGCACGCCCCGGCCGCGCACGACGTTCTCCAGGAACGGCATGACGTCGTCGGGCTTCTCCGGCCCGCCGAAGGAGACGACGAGCAGGGCGTCGTATCCGTTGGTGCTCACCATGCGCCACACCTTACGCGGCGGGTACGACGGTTCCGTGCGCGCCTGACGGCTTGGGTGGTGCGTGCGTCAGAGAGTAGGTTCGAGCGGTGACCCAATTTCCGGACATCCGCGAATACACGGCTCTGCCGCGCGTGAACTCCCTGCGGCTGTCGCCCGACGGGACCCGGCTCGTGTCCGTGGTCCAGTCCCTCAACCCCGACGGCAAGTCGTACGGCACGGCGCTGTGGGAGATCCCCCAGGAGCCCGGGGGCGAGCCCCACCGGCTGACCCGGTCGGCGAAGGGCGAGGCGGGGGCCGAGTTCGCCCCCGACGGGACCCTGTTCTTCGTCTCCCGCAGGCCCGACGAAACGGTGAAGGAGAGCGGCGGCGAGACCGCCGCCCTGTGGCTGCTGCCCGAGCGTGGCGAGCCGGCGCGCGTGGCCACCCGCCCCGGCGGGGTCTCCGCTGTGCGGGCGGCCGGCGGCACGGTCGTCTACGCCTCCGAGGTGCTGCCCGGCGACGAGGCCACCGAGGAGGAGCGCCGCAAGGCCCGCGACGAGGCCGGGGTCAGCGCGATCCTGCACGAGGGCTATCCGGTGCGCTACTGGGACCACGACCTCGGCCCGGCGCAGACCAGGCTCTTCGCCGGCCGCGCCGGGGGCGAGGGCCTGGAGGACGTGCGCGACCTCACGCCGGAGCCCGGCGGCGCGCTGGACGGGCACATGTCGTTCGACGTCACCCCGGACGGCCGCACCGTGATCGCGACCTGGCGGGTTCCGCTGGGGAACGGCGACCTCCGCTGGGACCTCGTCGCGATCGACGCCGAAGACGGATCCCGGCGCACGCTCGCGACGTCCGAGGGGCACGACTTCATGGGGCCGATCAGGGTGTCGCCCGACGGGCGGCACGTCGCCTGCCTGCGGGAGCACCACGGCACCGAGGAGACGCCGATCGCGCTCGACCTGTGGGTGGTCGACCTGGCCACCGGCGAAGGGCGCGCGGTCGCCGAGGAGATCTTCCCCGGGTCTGTCGCGTGGGCGCCCTCCTCCCGGGAGCTGTTCTTCTCCGCCGACCACCGGGGCCGCAGGCCGGTCTTCCACGTCACCTTGGACGGCGACGTCACCAGGCTGACCTCCGACGACGGCGCTTACGCCGAGCTGTGCCCGGCGCCCGACGGTTCGGTCTACGCCCTGCGCGGCGCGATCGACTCGCCGCCGCGTCCGGTGCGCGTGGCCGCCGACGGGTCGGTGACCACGCTGCCCTCGCCCACGCCGCCGCTCGACCTGCCCGGCACGCTGACCGAGGTGACCGCCACGGCCGAGGACGGCACCGAGATCCGGGGCTGGCTGGTCGTCCCCGCGGACGCGACCGCCGAGAACCCGGCGCCGTTCCTGCTGTGGATCCACGGCGGCCCGGTGTCGAGCTGGAACGACTGGAGCTGGCGCTGGAACCCCTGGATCATGGCCAGGCACGGCTACGCCGTGCTGCTGCCCGACCCCTGCATGTCCACGGGCTACGGCCAGGACATGATCCGGCGGGGCTGGGGCGACTGGGGGCCGGTGACCCACGCCGACCTCATGGCGATCACCGACGAGTGCCTCAAGCGGCCGGAGATCGACGAGCAGCGGACGGCGGCGATGGGCGGCTCGTTCGGCGGCTACATGGCCAACTGGGTCGCGGGACACACCGACAGGTTCCGGGCCATCGTGACGCACGCCTCGCTGTGGAACCTCGACCAGTTCGCCGGCACCACCGACGGCGCCAACTTCTGGCAGCGTGAGTTCGGCGCTCCCGGGTCCGCCCGCTACGAGCGGCTGTCGCCCAACCGGTCGCTGGGCGACATCAGGACGCCGATGCTGGTGATCCACGGCGACAAGGACTACCGCGTGCCGATCGGCGAGGGCCTGCGGCTGTGGTGGGATCTTCAGCGCTCGGGGGTCGAGTCGAAGTTCCTCTACTTCCCCGACGAGAATCACTGGGTGCTCAAGCCCGGCAACGCGGTCGCCTGGTATGAGACGGTTCTGGCCTTCCTGGCGCAGCACGTCCTGGGCAAGGAGTGGACCCGGCCGCCGTCCCTGGGCTGACCGTTGAATGGCGGTACATCCTGGTTTGGGAGGATGTCACCCGTGCGGCCGGCGCCCCGCGCCGGCCGTTTCGGTGTGAGCACGTACGAGGAGGGGGCAGGCCAGGATGGACCAGCGGGAGGACCGGCATGACCGCGCGCGGGTGGAGGAGCTGCTGGAGCTGGCGACCGGCATAGCCGAGGAGGCCGGTCAGATGCTCCTTGCCAAGCGGCCCGCGCGACCGGAGGTGCTCGCCACCAAGTCGAGCCCCACCGACGTCGTCACGGCGCTCGACCGGGCCGCCGAGGAGCTGATCCGCGGCAGGATCGCCGAGGCCAGGCCGCACGACGCCGTCCTCGGCGAGGAGGGCGGAGACACCCCCGGCGAGGGCGTCGTCCGGTGGGTCGTCGATCCCATCGACGGCACCGTCAACTTCCTGTACGGCCTGCCCGACTGGGCGGTGAGCATCGGCGTGGAGGTGGACGGTGAGATCGTCGCGGGAGTGGTGCACAACGTGCCGCGCGGCGAGGTGTTCACGGCGTCGAAGGGCGGCGGCGCCTGGCTGAGGGGCGAGCGGCTGCGCTGCAACACCGGCGTCCCGCTGGCCAAGGCCCTCGTCGCCACCGGGTTCGGCTACGCGGCCGGCCGGCGCCGGGTGCAGGCCGAGGTGCTGGCGCAGGTGCTGCCCCAGGTCAGGGACATCCGGCGCGGCGGCTCGTGCGCGATCGATCTCTGCTCGGTCGCCGCGGGCCGGGTAGACGCCTACTACGAGCGCGGCACCAACTACTGGGACCACGCGGCGGCGGGCCTGATCGCCCAGGAGGCCGGGGCCCGCGTCGCCGGTCTGAAGGGCAAACCGGTCGGCCCGGACATGGCGCTGAGCGCGGCCCCGGGCCTCTTCGAGGAGCTGCACGACCTGCTCGTCCCCCTCGACCCCGAGCGCGACTGACGCGTTCACCCGGGCCGCGCCCTCTTCCCCGGCTACTCCTGCGCCCCGGCTTCTCCTCCGTACGAATGGCGACGCGGGAGCGGACCGGGGGGCGGGGAGCCGTCCGGGCATGGCTCGCGGCGGCCTGCCGGTCGGCCGCCCGGGCCGCTGTTCGATCGCGGCGCTCGACCGCGGCCTCGATCGCGGCGCTCGATCGCGGAGCTTGATCGCGTTGCTGCCTGGCGCCCGGGCCGGGCTCCGCGCGACGTCCTCGACCGCCGGCGTGAATTCGCGTCGAGTTCGAGAAGGGTTCGAGGAGAGTTCGGGGGAGTTCGGGAGAGTTCGGGGGAGTTCGGGGGAGTTCGGGGGAGTTCGGTGGAGTTCGCGGTGCGTTCGCCCTGGGTACAGGCGAGGGGGCCCGCCTTGCGGCGGGCCCCCTCGTCAGTTTCGGTTCCGGTCAGCGCTGGATGTCGATGCCGTGATCTTCGGCGAGGCGGTGCAGGTCCTCGATCTCGGCGGTGAGGGTGTCGGCGAGGAAGTCGTCCCCGCTCGTGGTGGCCTCTTCAAGACCCTTGTAGGCCTGGTCGAGCCTGGTTTCGATCGTGGTCGTGAACTCGCCCATCTCACCTTCTTTCTCAGGGGGCGAAACGTGTCACGGGGGCTCCGGCACGGATCCTGTGGAGAGGCGCGCCCGTCCCCGGCACACGACAATGGAGGGTGTCACGGGCTTTACCCATGTCCGGAGCGACCGTAAACCTGTGAATTTCTGTGCTCTACGTCACGTAGAGCGCGGGAACCGCTTACCGGCGGCTTACGCCGGGTGAGTCCACAATGAGGGGCCTCGTACCAGCTAGGAGGACTTGATGCGCGTGCTTGTGGTGGAGGACGAGCGGGTGCTCGCGGACGCGATCGCCACCGGCCTCCGCCGGGAGGCGATGGCCGTGGACGTCGCCTACGACGGTGCCGCCGCCCTGGAGAAGACCGCCTACATCGACTACGACGTGATCGTGCTCGACCGTGATCTGCCCAAGGTGCACGGCGACGAGGTGGCCCGCCGCCTGGTCGCCCAGCGGTCGGCCTCGCGGATCATCATGCTGACGGCCGCGGGCGACGTGGACGACAAGGTCGAGGGGCTGGAGCTCGGCGCCGACGACTATCTGGCCAAGCCGTTCGTGTTCATGGAGCTCGTGGCCCGGGTGCGCGCGCTCGGCCGCAGGTCCGCGCCGCCGCTGCCGCCCGTGCTCGAACGCGCCGGCATCCGGCTCGACCCCGGCAGGCGGCAGGTGACCAGGGACGGGGCCGAGGTCCACCTCACCAAGAAGGAGTTCGCGGTGCTGGAGGAGCTGATGCGGGCCGAGGGCGCCGTCGTCAGCCAGGAGGACCTGCTCGACAAGGCGTGGGACGAGAACATCGACCCGTTCACCAACGTGGTCAGGGTGACCATGATGACGCTGCGCAAGAAGCTGGGCGATCCACCGGTCATCGAGACCGTGCCCGGCGTCGGATACCGGCTGTGACGACCCGCGCCACCGCCATGTCCCGGGGGAGGGGGCCCTGTGAGCGAACCGCGTGACGCCTCCGAGAGGAGGACGCCCCAGATCCTTCCGCCGCCGGGGGAACCGGACGCCGCCGCGTCCTCGCCGGACGTGCCCCCGCCTGACCTGGCGGCTCCGGACGCGCCGGCTTCGGCCGGTGGCCCGGCCCCGGCGGGTCCCACCCGCCGGATGTCGAGCCCGATGGGCACCGGTCCCTACCGCAGCCAGGTGCCGCCGCCGCCCAGCGGCCCGCCCGCCTGGGACGGCCCGCCGCCCCTGGTCGCCCATCCGGTGCAGCGGGGCAACCTGCTCAACGAGATCAGGTCGCTGCAGAACCGCGTCAGCATCCGGTGGCGTCTGACCCTCACGTACGCCGCGCTGGTCTTCGTCGCCGGCGCGCTGCTGGTGATGGTCATGTACGTGCTGATCGGCCAGGCGATCGACATCGGCTGGCAGAGCGTGCCGCAGATCTTCCTGCCGCGCGGGAGCGTGCCGCAGGAGTGGATCGACGAGGCCAACCACCAGTTCGCCCAGTCGCAGGCGGAGGTCACCGCCGTGGCGCGGGCCGAGCTGCTGAAGCGTGCCCTGCTGGCCCTGCTGGGCGTGGGGATCCTGGCGCTGATGCTGGGCTATCTCGTGGCCGACCGGGCGCTGCGGCCCGTCATGAAGATGACGGCGACCGCGCGGAAGCTGTCGGAGACCTCGCTCGCCCACGAGCGCATCGCCCTCCAGGGCCCGGACGACGAGCTGAAGGAGCTGGCCGACACCTTCGACGCCATGCTCACCCGGCTCAACACCGCCTTCGACGCCCAGCGCAGGTTCGTGGACAACGCCTCACACGAGCTGCGGACGCCGCTCGCGATCAACCGTACGGTGCTGGAGGTGGCGCTGTCCGACCCCGAGGCGTCGGAGGATCTCAAGGTGCTCGGACGCACGCTGCTCGGCACCACCGCGCGCAACGAGCGGCTGATCGAGGGCCTGCTGCTGCTCGCCCGCAGCGAGCGTGAGCTGTCGGTGCGAAAGCCCGTGGACGTCCGGGAGGTGGCCAGGACCGCCGTGGAGCAGCTGGCCCCCTTCGCCGAGGAAGAGGGCGTCACGGTCGAGCACGACCTTCACCCGGCGGCCACGACGGGCGACCCCGTTCTCATAGAACGCTGCGTGTCCAACCTCATCGAGAACGGCATCAAGCACAACCTTGGCGAGTCCGGAAAAGTATGGGTCCGGACGGGAATTGTGGACGGGGGTGCCGTTGTTCAGGTCGCGAACACGGGACCACACGTTCCCGCGTACGAGGTGGAGAGCCTGTTCGAGCCGTTCCGGCGGCTGAATGCCGACCGGGTTCAATCCGCCAAGGGCGCGGGTCTCGGCCTGTCCATCGTGCGCGCGATCGTACGCGCGCACGGCGGAACGGTCGCCGCCGTCCCCCGCGACGGGGGTGGTCTCGTGGTGACGGTGCGTCTCTCCGGAGCCGGGGCGTCTCCGGGGACACCACAGTCGGCGCGCTGATGGAGCGTGCACGCCGTACATGTGGTTGGATGTGCCGTCGAACGCGGTGGGGATACCGCCGATACTGTGGTTTTCGCCATATTTGGCTAACCGCAGCCCCAGGTGGGATGCCCCTCGCGTGTCGGGAGGTTCAGTGTTCGTTCAAGCGGGTACCGAATGCACAATTTAGCGGCCCCCGCGGGCACAACACCGGCCTTCCGAGCGTTATCCACGCGCGACACAGGCGCAGGCAGATAGATGAGGGGGATGGAGTAGCAGATGGCTACCGACTACGACAGCCCGCGTAAGACCGACGACGATCTGAACGAGGACAGCCTTCAGGAACTCCAGGCGCGTAGGAGCGACAAGTCGTCGGGCAGCATCGACATCGACGAGACCGATCTGGCCGAGTCGCTGGAGCTGCCGGGGGCGGATCTGTCGAACGAGGAGCTTTCGCTGCGGGTGATTCCTCGGCAGGCCGACGAATTCACCTGCTCGCGGTGCTTCCTGGTGCACCACCGCAGCCAGCTGGCCTCGGAGAAGAACGGCCAGCAGGTCTGCCGCGAGTGCGCCGCCTAGGAGACCCTTGGGAGGGTCCGTGACTTCAGCAGCGGATGAATCGAACAACGAGGTAGCCGACCTTGTCGGCAAACTCGTCGCCCCTGAGGAGACGGACGGGGCCGAGCGGCGTCGGCTGCTCGGCCGCCTCAGCGGGGCCTTGGCAAGGTCCGCCGCGAAGACACGCGAACGCGGCGTCGGCCGGGGGCGATGGCTGGCCGACGTCTTCATGAACATCGCCCCGCGGTTACCGGTCAGGGACTACGAGACGCTGCGGGACCACCATTACGGGCTCACCGGCGAGCAGCTCGCCGACGATCTCGTCCGCACCGCGGCGAAGGCGACGACGGCGGTCGGCGCGGTCGGCGGAGCGCTCGCCGCGGCGGAGTTCGCCGCCCCGCCGCTCCTGCTCTCCGCGCCCGCCCAGATCGTGGCCGAGACGCTGGTCGTCGCGGCCATCGAGGTGAAGCTCCTCGCCGAGCTGCACGAGGTGTACGGCGTGAAGGTCCCCGGCAACGGAACCCAGAGGGCGGCCGCGTTCGCGCTCGCCTGGTCGAAGCAGCGGGGCGTCAACCCCCTCGCCCCCGGCTCGGCCACGATCGCACTCGGGACCGCCGCGAAGACCGCCCTGCGCAACCGCCTGATGCGCACGCTCGGCCGCCATCTCACCACCCTCGGCCCCTTCCTCACCGGCGCCGTGGCCGGCGGGGCGCTGAACCGGGCCGCGACCAGGAAACTCGCCGCCGCGGTGCGCGCGGACCTGCGCCGCCAGCGCACCCTGCCGCCGAGCTGACCGACGCCCCCGAACCGACCGTTCGAGGCCGTTCGAGGCCCCGTACCGACACCCGAGCCCGCGAACCGACACCTCCGACGCACCCGGGCCGACATCCCCGAGGCACCCGGGCCGACATTCCCGAGCCCGCGCAATCGACACCCCGGCAGACTTGGGCCGGCACCCCCGGCGCACCTCGCCGCCCGGCGGACGCCCCGGCGTCCGTCCCAATCGGCACTCTCCGGTCGCCCTGATCTTCCAGATAGAGAAGTGTCACCGATTGGTCTAAACCTCTTGGCGACCCTGTATGAGCTGCATGAGATCATTCTCACAGTGATGGGCGTGGATTGTGCATGTTCTTACGGGTATGGGGGGCACTGGTGACTTTCCGTATGGTGGTCACAGGCGACCACCTGGAGGGGATTCATGCGTGGCACCAGCTCGTTTCTGATCGTCGCGAACCGGCTGCCGGTCGATCGTGTGGGCGAGAACGAATGGCGGCGCAGCCCGGGCGGGCTCGTCACCGCCATCGCGCCCGTCATGCAACGGCGTGACGGGGCCTGGCTCGGCTGGACCGGGGCGGCAGGGGAGGAGCTGAAGCCCTTCGACCACGACGGGATGCACCTGATCCCCATCCCGCTGTCCCAGCTTGAGGTCGAGCTCTACTACGAAGGCTTCTCCAACGCCACGCTGTGGCCGCTCTACCACGACGTCGTCGCCACGCCCGTCTACTCGCGCGTGCTCTGGGACGCCTACCGGGCCGTCAACGAGCGGTTCGCCCGCGCGGCCGCGGACGCCGCCGCGCCGGGCGCGGTCGTGTGGGTGCAGGACTACCAGCTCCAGCTCGTGCCGGCGATGCTGCGCAGGCTGCGGCCCGACCTGAAGATCGGGTTCTTCCTGCACATCCCGTTCCCGCCGGGCGAGCTGTTCTACCAGTTGCCCTGGCGCAACGAGATCCTCGAAGGGCTGCTCGGGGCAGATCTCGTGGGCTTCCAGCGGCCGGGAGGCGCCCACAACTTCCTGCGGCTGTGCCGCCGGCTGCTCGGCCTGCCGCACCTCCGCAACGCGATCCAGCTCGAGGACCGGACGGTCCGCGCCGAGGCGTTCCCGATCTCGGTCGACTTCAGTGAGATGGACCAGCTCGTCCGCGAGCCCCGCATCCAGCAGCGGGCCAAGGAGATCCGGGCCGAGCTGGGCGATCCCGAGCACGTGCTGCTCGGCGTCGACCGGCTCGACTACACCAAGGGCATCGGCCAGCGGCTCAAGGCGTTCGGCGAGCTGCTCGACGACGGCGCGATCAAGCCGGACGAGGCGGTCTTCGTGCAGGTGGCCACGCCCACCCGCGAGCGGGTCGCCGAATACATCCGGCTGCGCAACGACATCGAGCTGAGGGTGGGGCGCATCAACGGCGAGCACGGCGTGCTCGGCCGCATGCCGATCTCGTATCTCCACCAGTCGTACAACAAGGAGGAGCTGGCGGCGCTCTACTGCGCGGCCGACGTCATGGTCGTCACGCCGCTGCGCGACGGCATGAACCTCGTCGCCAAGGAGTACGTCGCCTGCCGCCACGACCTGCGCGGGGCGCTCGTGCTGAGCGAGTTCGCGGGCGCGGCCGACGAGCTGCGCCAGGCGTACATGGTCAATCCGTACGACATCGCCGGCATGAAGCGGGCGATGCTGACGGCGATGCGGGCGACCCCGCACGAGCTGGCGCGCCGGATGCGCTCGCTCAGGCGCAGGGTCGCGACCTACGACGTGGACAGGTGGGCCAGCGACTTCCTGCAGGCCCTGGAGTCGGGGGAGCCTGCCGCCTCTAGGGAGTGATGTCCCGGGCGGCGTCCTTCCAGGAGCGCCACTTCTTCGCCGCCGAGCGCGTGACGACGATTCGTGTGATCTCCATGCCCAGGCCCATCACCACGGCGTACGCGATGGCCTCGCCGAGCCCGATCTCGGGGGAGTCGACGCTCGCCGGCGGCTTCTTGCCGGTCGCCCTCTCCCACGCGAACGCCAGAACCTTGCGCGAGCAGAAGCCGACCGCCAGGCCGAGCAGGCCGCCGACGATCCGCCACTGCATGTCGGGCTTGTCCGTCGCGCTGAGTTCGCGCTCGGCCTCCCGCGCCTTGTCCGCCATGATTCCTCCTCGATAACGACCTTAGTGTCTCCCCGCGGGGTGACGGTCCACGCCATACCATGTGGTGGCATGACCGAACAGCGACTCCACGCAGCCATGCCCGAGAAACCGACACTCGACGGCTTGGAAGCGGTATGGGTAGCGCGCTGGGAGGCCGAGGGCACCTACCGGTTCGACCGGTCCCGGAGCAGGGACGAGGTGTACTCCATCGACACCCCGCCGCCCACCGTCTCCGGGTCCCTTCACGTGGGGCACGTCTTCTCCTACACGCACACGGACACGATCGCCCGCTACCAGCGGATGCGGGGGCGCGAGGTCTTCTACCCGATGGGGTGGGACGATAACGGGCTGCCCACCGAGCGCCGCGTGCAGAACCACTTCGGCGTGCGCTGCGACCCCTCGATGCCGTACGACCCGGACTTCACGCCGCCGGAGAAGCCGGACGCCAAGCGGCAGGTGCCGATCTCGCGCCGCAACTTCATCGAGCTGTGCGAGCGGCTGACCGCCGAGGACGAGAAGGCGTTCGAGGAGCTGTGGCGCCGTCTCGGCCTGTCGGTGGACTGGTCGATGACCTACGCGACCATCGACGCGAACGCCCGGGCGGCGTCCCAGCGGGCGTTCCTGCGCAACCTCGCCCGCGGTGAGGCGTACGTCGCCGAGGCCCCGACCCTGTGGGACGTGACGTTCCGCACGGCCGTCGCCCAGGCCGAGCTGGAGGACCGGGAGTGGCCCGGCGCCTTCCACCGCATCGGGTTCGAGCGGCCCGGCGGGGAGATGGTCTGGATCGAGACCACCCGGCCCGAGCTGATCCCGGCCTGCGTGGCGCTGGTCGCCCATCCCGACGACGAGCGCTACCGGCCGTTGTTCGGCACCACCGTCCGCACCCCGGTCTTCGGGGTTGAGGTGCCGGTCGTGGCGCACCACCTCGCCGAGCCCGACAAGGGCTCCGGCATCGCGATGATCTGCACCTTCGGCGACGTCACCGACGTCACCTGGTGGCGCGAGCTCGACCTGCCCACCCGGCCGGTGATCGGCTGGGACGGCCGCCTGCTCCCCGAGCCGCCGCAGGGCGTGCCGGCCGAGCCGTACGCCGAGCTGGCCGGCAAGACCGTGCACAGCGCGCGCGAGCGCATCGTGGAGATGCTGCGCGAGTCCGGCCACCTGGACGGCGAGCCGCGCAAGATCCAGCGGCCGGTGAAGTTCTACGAGAAAGGCGACCGGCCCCTCGAGATCGTCACCACCCGCCAGTGGTACATCCGCAACGGCGGCAGGGACGCCAAGCTCCGCGCCGAGCTGCTGGAGCGCGGCCGGGAGCTGGAGTGGCACCCGCCGCACATGCGGGTCAGGTACGAGAACTGGGTGGAGGGCCTGGCGGGCGACTGGCTGATCTCCCGCCAGCGGTTCTTCGGCGTGCCGATCCCGGTCTGGTATCCGCTCGACGCCGACGGCGAGCCGGTCTACGAGGCGCCGATCGTCCCGCCCGAGTCGGCGCTGCCGATGGACCCGTCCAGCGACGTGCCGCCCGGCTTCTCGGAGGACCAGCGGGGCAAGCCGCTCGGCTTCGTCGGCGACCCCGACGTCATGGACACCTGGGCGACCTCGTCACTGACTCCGCAGATCGCCGGCGGGTGGGAGCGCGACGACGACCTGTTCCGCCGCGTGTTCCCGATGGACCTGCGGCCCCAGGCCCACGAGATCATCCGCACCTGGCTGTTCTCCACGGTCGTGCGGTCGCACCTGGAGCACGGCGGGCTGCCCTGGCGGCACGCGGCGATCTCCGGGTGGATCCTCGACCCCGACCGCAAGAAGATGTCCAAGTCCAAGGGCAACGTGGTCACGCCCATGGGCCTGCTGGAGGAGTACGGCTCCGACGCGGTCCGCTACTGGGCCGCGAACGGGCGTCCCGGCACCGACACGGCCTTCGACACCGGGCAGATCAAGATCGGCCGCCGGCTGGCCATCAAGATCCTCAACGCGTCGAAGTTCGTGCTCGGCTTCCGGTCCGAGGGCGGCGGCGAGGTCACCGAGCCGGTCGACCTGTCCATGCTGGCTTCGCTGGCGGCGGTCGTCGCCGAGGCAGGCGAGGCGTTCGAGGCGTACGACTACACCCGGGCGCTGGAACGGACCGAGCGCTTCTTCTGGTCGTTCTGCGACGACTACGTCGAGCTGGTCAAGGCCCGCGCGTACGACGGGGACGCCTCGGCCGTCGCGGCCCTGCGGCGGGCGCTCGACGTGTTGCTGCGGCTGTTCGCGCCGTTCCTGCCGTTCGTGACCGAGGAGGTCTGGTCGTGGTGGCGGGAGGGCTCGGTGCACCGCGCGCCGTGGCCGTCCCCCGAGGAGCTGCCCGAGGCGCGGCACGGCGATCCGGCGGTGCTGGAGGCCGTGGCGGAGGTGCTGCGCCGGGTGCGGCGGGCCAAGTCCGAGGCGCGGCTGTCGATGCGGGCCGAGGTCGCCCGGCTCACCGTGTCGGGCGCCCAGGCGGACCTCGTCCGGCAGGCCCAGGACGACCTGTGCGCGGCAGGCAACGTCGAGGAGTTCGTCCTCGAAGCCGGTGAAGGACCGCTCGACGCGGTCGCCGAGCTGACCTCGTGAGGCCGCCGAGCTGATCGTGTGAGGCCACCGCCGGCCGCCGTCGTCCCTCCGTCGGGACGACGGCGGCCGGCGAAGTTCTGGGACGTTCCAGGACGTTTCCGGGCGTTCCGGCACGTGCCCCGGGGGTTGCGTAGGGTTGAGGGCGAAACGACCGCCAGGCGCGCGTAAAACGGCTGCGCGTCCCGCCCGCCGACATGCCAGTCTGGATCCGTGATCCCGTCTAACCGCAGTACCACCGAGAGAGTCCCGCCGACGCTGGCGACGATGGCCGCGTGGAGCTGGCGGCTGCTGCTGCTCGGCGGGATGATCTACGTCCTGTGGCTGATCATCGACAGAATCAGCTTCGTCGTCATGCCGGTGGTCGTCGCGCTGTTGCTCGCGGCCCTGCTGCACCCGCTGACCCGGCGGCTGCGCGCCACCGGCCTCCGGCCGATCTATGCGACATGGATCACGATGCTGCTCGGCCTGGCGCTGATCGTCGGCATCGGGTTCCTGATCGGCGTGCGGGCGAACGAGGAGTTCCCCCGGCTGGTCCTGCAGATCCAGGTGACCGCGCGTAACGTGCAGGACTGGCTGCTCCACGGGCCGCTCCATCTGAAGGAGGCGCAGATCGCCGACTTCGTGGACCAGCTCAGCAGCCAGATCACCCAATATCGCACCCAGATCACCAGCACGCTGCTGAGCGGCGCCACCGCCGTCGTCGAGGTGCTCACCTCCATCGTGCTGATCCTGTTCGTCACCTTCTTCCTGCTGAAGGACGGCGACCGGATCTGGTCCTGGTTCCTGCGCGCCTTCGGCAGCGCCACGCCGCGCGTCGACGCCGCGGGCCGCGCGGCCTGGGCCACGATCTCCCACTACGTGCACGGCACGGTCGCGGTCGCGGCCATCCACGGGCTCGTGATCGGCGTGGTGCTCGCCGGGATGCAGGTGCCGCTGTGGGCGCCCCTCGCGGTGCTGGTCTTCCTGGCCAGCTTCATCCCGATCGTCGGCATCCTGTTCGCGGGCACCATCGCGACGCTGGTGACCTTCGGCTCCCGGGGCTGGTTCCTGGCACTGATCTTCGTGGGCATCCTCGTGGTCGAGCAGCAGCTGGAGAACCACGTGCTCCAGCCGCTCATCGTGGGCCGGGCCCTGGAGTTCCACCCGCTCGCGATCATCCTTGTCCTCGCGGTCGGCGGCGTGCTCGGCGGCATCGCGGGCGCCGTGGTGGCCGTCCCGCTCACGGCGGTCATCTATCGCGCGCTGCCCGAGCTGCGCCGCGGCCGGCCGCGCGCCATCGAGGCGGCCGAAGGCGGCCCGCCCGGCGCCGGGAAGCCGGGGACCGGGGAGCCGGGGACCGGAGAACCTGGAACCGGAGAACCTGGAACCGGAGAACCGGGTGCCGGGGACGAGCCTGCGCCCGAGGGCGTACCCCCGGGCCCGGAATCCGGCGCCATCGAGTCCGGTGCCGCGGAGAGCGGTGCCACGGAGCCCGGTGCCGAGGAGCCCGCGACCTCCCAGCCCGCCGCCTCCGACGAGGGCGGGCGGAAGCAGGAAACGGCGCGCCCGTCATCCGGCACCGGAGAGGCGGTGTCCCCCCAGCGCAACGGGTAGGGTCTTGCCTCATGAGCTGCCCTGCGCCGAACTCCGGACTGCCGAACTCCGGACTGCCGGGCCCGAGACGGGCCGCGGCCGCCGCTCGCGGGATCGAGGCCGCCCGATGAGCGTCGAGATCCTGATCCACCGGCTCGACCCGGACCTTCCGCTCCCGTCGTACGCGCATCCGGGCGATGCCGGGGCCGACCTGTACGCGGCGGAGGACGTGGAACTGCTGCCCGGCGAGCGGGCGGTCGTGCGGACCGGTGTCGCCATCGCGCTGCCGGACGGGTACGCCGCCTTCGTCCATCCGCGTTCGGGCCTGGCGGCCCGGCACGGTGTCACGCTGGTCAACGCGCCGGGCACGATCGACGCCGGCTACCGGGGCGAGATCAAAGTGACGATGATCAATACTGACGCGAAGGACCCGGTGCGGTTCCGGCGCGGCGACCGCATCGCCCAGCTCGTCGTCCAGCGGGTGGAGCGGGCGGCGTTCTACGAGGTCGACCGGTTGCCCGGCTCCGTACGGGGCACGAACGGGTTCGGCTCGACGGGGAGCTGACACCCCGGGGCCCGGGAACACCGGGCCACGATGCGAGGAGAGTGAGAGAAGTGTTGCGACGCCGGCGACGCGCGGAGGAGGAGACCGCACCAGCTTTCGTGCGGGAGGAGAGCCACGCCCCGGCGCGGACGACGGGCCCCTGGGACGCCGCGGACGACTACCCGGAGGCCGAGCGCGTGGACCTGGGGGGCCTGCGCCTGCCCGTAGGTCCCGGATTCGAGATCCAGCTCAGCATGGCGGGCGACCAGGTCGACGGTGTGATCGTCCTGGTCGAGGAGAGCGCCCTGCAGGTGAACGCCTTCGCCGCGCCCAAGCGCAGCGGGATCTGGGACGAGGTGCGCGCCGAGCTCGCCCGTGAGGTGGTGGCCGCGGGCGGCTCGGCCGAGGACCGCGACGGCCCGTTCGGGCCCGAGATCGCGGCGGAGGTGCCCGTGCAGAGCCAGGGACAGCCGCAGGGGCGGCAGCCGGTGCGTTACCTCGGCGTCGACGGGCCGCGCTGGTTCCTCCGCGCCGTGATCAGCGGCAGGGCGGCGGTCGACCCGGAGGCGGCGCGGACCCTGGAGGACGTCGTGCGCGGCATCGTCGTCGTGCGCGGCGACGAGCCGATGCCGCCCAAGGAGGCGATCCAGCTCCGGCTGCCCGCCGAGGCCCGGCAGGCCATGGAGGAGCAGCAGGCGTCCCGGCAGCAGGAGTTCCGGCCCTTCGAACGCGGTCCGGAGATCAGCGAGATCCGCTGATATCCGTCCGGGATGTGCCGGTTGACCGAATCGGGAGGCAAGCCCTGCCTGACCGTCCTTCTGGCCTCTGAGCGGCTCACGTATGCTGCGGTGGGAAACGACCGGCCTAGGCTGGAAGCCAGGACGACGATTCCCCGAAGGGGATCGCGAACGAGGAAACTGGGTGAGTGACCGATGGGCACGCCGGAGCCTGCCAAACGCGGCGGACTGCGGGGCTTCTTCCGACGGCTGACCACCAGCCAGGCCGAGCTGGAGGCCGCCGAGCTCCAGGAGGACCTGGAGGAGCAGGGGGCCACTCCCATCGCGCGGTGCGGTGAGCGCCAGCGGACGTGCGTCGCGGGCACGCTGCGCACGGTGACCCTCCGCCCGCGCGGCGGCGCGCCCGCCCTGGAGGCCGAGCTGTACGACGGGTCGGACGTGATCGACCTGGTCTGGCTCGGCCGCCGGAAGATCGCCGGCATCGAGCCGGGCCGGGTGGTGCGGGCCGAGGGGCTGGTCAGCGTCCAGGACGGCCGTAAAGTGATGTTCAATCCCCGCTACGAGCTACGCCCGGCCGGTGGCCCTTGATCTCTCAGGAGACCGTATGAGCACAGCGGACATGACGGCCCCCGCGGCGCACGCCACCGTCGAGGCGGCGGTGCGCGCACAGATGAGCAAGGCGCTGGGCGGCAAACGCGGGATCGTCGAGGCGGCCGTGCCCACACTCGCCTTCACCGGCACGTGGATGGGCACCCACGACCTGAAGACCTCGCTGATCGTCGGCATCGCCTCGGCGGTGGTGCTCCTGCTGGTGCGGATCGCGCAGCGGAGCACGCCGCAGTTCGTGCTCAACAGCCTCGTCGGCATCGGGATCGGCGCGTTCTTCGCGGCCCGCACCGGCGACGCCAAGGACGTGTTCCTGCCGGGCATCCTCTACAACGCGGCCTACGCCGCCGGCATGCTGCTGTCGATCGTGGTCCGCTGGCCGATCGTCGGCTTCCTGATCGGCTCGGTGACCGGCGACCCGACGGCCTGGCACAACGACAGCGCGCTGGTGCGGCTGTGCTCGCGGCTCACGTGGCTGCTCATCCTGCCCTGCCTGCTGCGGGTGGTGATCCAGCTGCCGCTCTACTGGGCCGACCAGGTGACCGCCCTCGGCGTGGCCAAGATCGCCCTGGGCTGGCCGCTGCAGGTCGCGGGGCTCGCCGCGATGGTGTGGGTGCTCGCCCGTGGCCGCACCCCGATCCAGCCGCCGCCGCAGCCGTCCGTCTGACGATCACGCGGAAACGGCTCAGGCCCCGGGCGCACCGCCCGGGGCCTGAGCCGTCCGCGGGTCAGGGACGTCCGCGGGTCAGGGACGTTCGTGTGCCGACAGCAGCTCGGTGAGCTCCTGCTCGACCTCCTGGCTGGCCACGAACAGCAGCTCGTCGCCGGCCTCCAGCGGGTCGTCGGCCGAGGGCACCAGCACCCGGCCCTCCCGCAGGATCGCCACGAGGGCGGAGTCCACGGGCCACGGCACCGAGCCCGCCCGCTGGCCGACCACCGGCGCGTCCTCGGCCAGCGTCAGCTCCACCAGGTTGGCCTGGCCCTGCCGGAAGGTCATCAGGCGCACCAGGTCGCCGACGCTGACCGCCTCCTCGACCAGGGCCGACAGCAGGCGCGGGGTGGAGACGGCGACGTCCACGCCCCACGACTCGTTGAACAGCCACTCGTTCTTGGGGTGGTTGACCCGGGCGACCACCCGAGGCACGCCATATTCGGTCTTGGCGAGCAGCGAGACCACGAGGTTGACCTTGTCGTCGCCGGAGGCGGCGATCACGACCTGGCAGCTGTTCAGCCCGGCCTCGTCCAGCGAGGAGATCTCGCAGGCGTCGGCGAGCAGCCACTCGGCCCGCGGCACGCTGTCGATCTTGATGGCGTGCGGGTCGATGTCGATGAGCAGGACCTCGTGGCCGTTCTCCAGGAGCTCCGCCGCGATGGAGCGGCCGACGGCTCCGGCGCCGGCGATGGTGACGCGCATCAGTGCTCCTCGTCGGACGGCGGGGCGGACAGCGTCTTGTTGATGCGGTCCATGTCGTTCTCGGTGGCGACCAGGTGGAGGATGTCCCCTTCCTGGACGACGGTCGCGTCCTTCGGCACGAGCGCCTCGCCCATGCGGTTGAGGAAGGCCACGCGTGCGCCGGTGACGTTCTCGATCTCCCTGGCCCGGACGCCGATCCAGCCCTGGTGGAAGGCAACCTCGGCCAGGACGACCGTGCCGGTCGGGTCGCGCCAGAGGGGCTCGGCGCCCTCGGGCAGCACCCGGCGCAGGATCTGGTCGGCCGTCCAGCGGACCGTCGCCACGGTGGGGATGCCGAGCCGCTGGTAGACCTCGGCCCGGCGGGGATCGTAGATGCGGGCGACCACGTTGTCCACGCCGAACATCTCGCGGGCCACCCGGGCGGAGATGATGTTGGAGTTGTCGCCGCTGCTCACGGCGACGAAGGAGGCGGCCGAGGCGATGCCGGCCTCTTCGAGAACGTCGCGGTCGAAGCCGATGCCCGTCACCCTGCGGCCGCGGAAGCCCGCCCGCAGCCGACGGAAGGCCTGCGGGTCGCGGTCGATCACGGCGACCGAGTGCCCGTTGTCCTCAAGGATGTGCGCCAGGGTCGAGCCGACCCGTCCGCATCCCATGATCACGATATGCATGCTCCCCCGCCGTGGGTTGTGGCGGTCTCCTAATGGAGACAGTATGTCGCCAGTGCCCCACACCGCATGACTTGGGAGCGGCACCGGGGGACTAGGCTCATCAGACGTGTCCAAGGTGCCAGATCTTGTCAAGCGGCTTCTCGTGGGGCGGGCTCTGCGGAGCACGGCGCTCCACCATCAGCTGCTGCCCAAGCGTGTGGCACTGCCGGTCTTCGCGAGTGATGCCCTGTCCTCGGTGGCGTACGCACCGCAGGAGATCCTGGTCATCCTGTCGATCGGCGGGGTGGGCCTCTACAGCCTCAGCCCGTGGGTCGCCGCGGGCGTCGTCCTCGTCATGCTCACGGTGGTCGCCTCCTACCGCCAGACCGTGCACGCCTATCCCAGCGGCGGCGGCGACTACGAGGTGGCGACGACCAACCTGGGCCCGACCGCGGGACTGACCGTCGCGAGCGCGCTGCTCGTCGACTACGTGCTGACCGTGGCCGTGTCGGTCGCCAACGGCGCCGACTACGTGGGCGCGACGATTCCCTTCGTCGCCGAGCACCGGCCCCTGGTCGCGGTGGCCATCGTCGCGCTGCTGACCGTCATGAACCTGCGCGGCATCCGGGAGTCCGGCGTCGCGTTCGCCGTCCCGACGTACGCGTTCATGATCGCCGTCATCGGGATGGTGGCGTGGGGCCTGTTCCGGCTGGTCGTGCTCGGCGACGAGCTGCGCGCGCCGACCGCGGACTATCACATACTCGGGCAGCAGACCAACCTCGCCGGATTCGCGATGGCGTTCCTGGTGCTGCGCGCCTTCTCGTCGGGATGCGCCGCGCTCACCGGCGTCGAGGCGATCAGCAACGGCGTGCCGGCGTTCCGCAAGCCCAAGAGCAGGAACGCCGCGACGACGCTGCTGATGATGGGCCTCATCGCGGTCGTCATGTTCAGCGGGATCATCTTCCTCGGCCTCAAGTCGGGCGTGAAGCTGACCGACCCGGCCGTCATGGCCACCCACGTCATCATCAACGGCCGGCCGGCCGGGCCCGGCTACTACCAGCAGCCGATCATCGCGCAGGTCGCCTCGGCCGTCTTCGGCCACGGCTCGTTCCTGTTCGTCGTGATCGCCGCGGTGACCGCCCTCATCCTGTTCCTGGCCGCCAACACCGCGTTCAACGGCTTCCCGGTGCTCGGCTCGATCCTCGCCCAGGACCGCTATCTGCCGCGCCAGCTCCACACCCGGGGCGACCGCCTCGCGTTCAGCAACGGCATCGTCATCCTCGCGGCGGGGGCCTGTCTGCTGATCTGGGCGTTCGACGCGGACGTGAGCAAACTGCTCAACCTTTACATCGTCGGTGTGTTCGTCTCGTTCACCCTCAGCCAGATCGGCATGGTCCGGCACTGGACCCGGCTCCTGAAGACCGAGAGCGACCCGCGGGCGCGGTTCCGCATGATGCGCTCCCGGGTGATCAACGGCTTCGGCGCCGTCATGACCGGGCTCGTGCTCGTCGTCGTGCTCGCCACCAAGTTCACGCACGGCGCGTACATCGTCTGCATCGCGATGCCGGTGCTCTTCCTCATGATGAAGGGCATCAGGCGGCACTACGACCGGGTCGCCGCGGAGCTCGCCGCGCCGGAGGGGCACGAGGCCGACGAGTCGCTGCTGCCCGCACGCAACCACGCGATCGTGCTCGTCTCCAAGATCCACAAGCCGACGCTCCGCGCCCTCGCGTACGCCAGGGCGACCCGCCCGTCGACGCTGGAGGCCGTGACCGTCAGCGTGGACGCCGACGAGGCGAACCGGCTCAAGGAGGAGTGGGACCGGCGCGGCATCGCGGTGCCGTTGAAGATCCTCGACTCGCCCTACCGGGAGATCACCGGTCCGGTGCTCGAATACGTGAAGTCGCTGCGGCGGCGCTCGCCGCGCGACGTCGTGACGGTCTACATCCCCGAATACGTGGTCGGCCGCTGGTGGGAACACCTCCTGCACAACCAGAGCGCGCTGCGGCTCAAGGGAAGGCTGCTGTTCAAGCCCGGGGTCATGGTCACGAGCGTGCCGTTCCAGCTCGCCTCCTCCGACCGCCTCAAGCGCCGCAGGGAGCCGTCCGCTCCCGGCGCCTCCCGCCGCTCTTACCAGCCGCCGTCGAAGAACTCGCAGATCAAGGCATGAACGACAGGAAAGAGGCCGACATGGGCGGCGCACGGCTCGAACTGACGGTGGACGCCGTCGCCAACGGCGGCTGGTGCGTGGGCAGGCACGAGGGCCGGGTGGTCTTCGTCCGGCACGCGCTGCCCGGCGAGCGGGTGGTCGCCGAGGTCACCGAGGAGACCGCGCGGTTCCTGCGGGCCGACGCGGTCGAGATCCTGCAGCCGTCGCCCGACCGGGTCACGCCGCCCTGCCCGTTCGCCGGCCCCGGCCGCTGCGGTGGCTGCGACTGGCAGCACGCGTCGCTGGAGGCGCAGCGCAGGCTCAAGGCCGACGTGGTCGCCGAGCAGTTCCGGCGTCTGGCGGGCCTCGACCTCAAGGTCGTGGTCGAGGAGGTGCCGGGTGCGGACGACGGCCTCGGGTGGCGCACCCGCGTACGGTTCGCCGTGGAGCAGGACGGCACGGCGGGGCTGCGGCGCCACCGGTCGCACGAGATCGAGCACGTCACCGGGTGCCTGATCGCGCACCCCGCCGTCGAGGAGATCGGCGCGGAACGCCTCGGCTGGCGCGGGGCCGCCGCGGTCGAGGTGGTCGCGGCCTCCGGCGGCGACCGCGCCGTGATCGTCGAGCCCGTCCCACGCCGCCGGGCGGACATCCCGGACGTGGACGCCGCGGTCCTGCTCGACGAGGGCAGGCGGGGCACCCGCGCGCTGCGCGGCCGGGCCTCGCTGACCGAGCGGGTGGGCGAGCGCGACTTCCGGGTCACCGCGAGCGGCTTCTGGCAGGTCCACCCGGGCGCGGCGGCCACGCTGCTCGGCGCGGTGCTCGACTTCGGCCGTCCCGAGCCGGGGGAGTGGGCGCTCGACCTCTACTGCGGCGCCGGTCTGTTCGCCGCCGGGCTCGCCGAGGCCGTCGGCCCCGAGGGCGCCGTGCTCGGCATCGAGTCCGAGCCGCAGGCCGCGCAGGACGCCCGGTTCAACCTGCGCGACCTCCCGCAGGCGCAGGTCGAGCGGGGCAGGGTCGAGGAGGCGCTCGACCGGCTCCGGATCGAGCGGGCCGATCTCGTGGTGGCCGACCCGCCCCGCGCCGGTCTCGGCCGTCCCGTGGTCGAACGCGTCGCCGGTCTGGAGGCCTCGCGCGTGGTGTACGTCTCGTGCGACCCGGCCACGCTGGCCAGGGACGTCGCCTGGTTCGCCGGGCTCGGCTATCGCCTGGAGGACCTGCGGGCCTTTGACCAATATCCGATGACTCACCATGTGGAGTGCGTCGCGCTGCTCGTCAGGGACTGATCCGCCGCACGGGCGGGGGCGGCCATGCCGGCCACCAGGAGGTCGGTCAGCCTCCGCACCGCCGCCTCCGTACGTTCGGGCGAGCCCGCGCGCAGGGAGGCGATGGCCGCCAGGCCGATCCGTACGTCCTCGATCGACACCTCGGGACGGACGTGGCCCGCGCTCCGGGCGCGTTCGATGAGCCGCTCCAGCCTCCGGACCTGTGCCCGGCGCTGCCCGGCGATCGCGGCGCCCGCGGGGTGGGAGCCGAGCAGCGCCTGGTTCAACCCGCGGTGCCGCACCTGGCCGTCGGCGAACCGGTGGATGGTCGCGCGCAGCGCCCGCCAGGGGTCGGGATCGTCCAGGGCGGCGCGCATCCGCGCGCGGCACGCCGTCGCCTGCTCGGCGAGCACGGCGGTGACGAGGTCCTGCCGCGACGGGAAGTGCCGGTAGACGGTCGCGACGCCGAGGCCGGCCCGCCGGGCGATCTCGTGCACGGGCAGGTCGAGCCCGTCCGCCGCGAACGCGGCGCGGGCGACCGCCACGAGATGCCGCCGGTTGTGCTCCGCGTCGGTCCGGGGTTTCCGAGTCAATGTCGTCTGTGCCCCTCTCGCTTCCGGCGATCCGAGACGGTCGCCGCCGTTCGCCCGCCTACCGTGGTCGGCGGCAACTCGGAACAGCCGGAAAGGTGATTATGTTCCCGGACGCGGAAATGTCTGCCGTGCACTTCGACCGGTTCGGTCCTCCCGAGGTCCTCGCCGTGGGAGGGTTCCCCGCTCCGCACGCGGGCCCCGGCGAGGTGCGGATCGCGGTCAGGGCCGCCGGGGTCGCACCGGTCGACCTCGCGCTGCGCGCCGGCACGTCGCCGTCGAGCGCGCGGCTCCCCCTGCCGCACATCCCCGGTGTCGACGCCGCCGGGGTGATCGACGAGGTCGGCGCGGACGTCACCGGGTTCGCCGCCGGGGATGAAGTCTTCGGCGCCGTCGACGTCTCGCGGCTGGGCGGCGCCGCCGCCGAGTTCGCCGTGCTGGCGTTCTGGGCCGCGAAGCCGCCCTCGATGTCGTGGGAGGAGGCCGGCGCCGCCGGCACGAGCGTCGAGACCGCCACCAGGGCGCTCGACAGGCTCAGCGTGGGCACGGGAACGACGCTCCTGGTCGACGGGGCCTCCGGCGGCGTCGGCGGCGTCGCCGTCCAGCTCGCGGTCGCCCGCGGCGCCCGTGTGATCGGCACGGGCCGCCCGGAGAACCACGCCTTTATCGCCGGGCTCGGCGCGGTCCCGGTCGCGTACGGCCCCGGGCTCGCCGGGCGCGTCCGTGATGTCGTGCCCGGAGGGGTCGATCTCGCGCTGGACGTCGCCGGCGCGGGCTCGCTTCGTGAGCTCGTCGCCATCACGGGTGCGCCGGAGTCGGTCCTCACCATCGCCGACTTCACCGGCCCGGAGCTCGGGGTCGCCGTCTCCCGTGGCGAGCTGGGCGGAGAGCCGGACGGACGGCACGGCCTCGTCGTCGCCGCCGCGCTGTCGGCGCAGAGGCGCTTCCGCGTCCCCGTACGGGCGGTGTTCCCCATGGACCGGGCGGCCGAGGCGCACGCGACCGCCGCGCGAGGGCCACGCCGGGGCAAGGTCGTCCTCATGGTCCCTCCCGCCCACGGCGAGCGCGGCTGAGGCAGGGCGGCACGGTCCCGGGGCCGAGGGCCTCGTCGCGGCACTCACCGGCCGGGGCGTACGGAGCTGATCACGCCCTTCGCGCCGGTCCGTCCGCTGGAGCGGTGAGGTCAGCGCAGGCGGGCGATGCCGTCGAGGATGAGGGCGATGCCGCTCAGGAACTGCTCACGGTCGTCGTGCTCGCGCATCTGGCCGGCGATCGCCCGTACGAACGGGTAGGCGTCGGCGTCGAGGTCCTGCCACGCCGCCGCCACGTCGCCGAGGAACTTCTCCCGGCCGACGTCGCCGGGGGCGCCGTGAGCGTCCCGCTCGAAGCGGACGTGCTGGCTGACCGCGCCCAGGATGTAGTGCACCAGGGTGGAAGTCGCGGAGAACCAGGCGGCCTGCGGCACCCCGAGCGCGCGAACCTGCCGTCCGATCCGTTCGAATATCCCTACCGTCACCGGGCCCGACGGCCGCCGTGCGAACTGGGTGGTCAACTGGGTGGCGAGCCAGGCGTGCTCGGCGATCGCGCCGAACAGGCTCAGCGCGGTCGCCCGGATCTCGTCCTCGGGCGCCGGGGAAGCCGGGTCGGTCCTGGCGGCCAGCGCGGCGGCGATCACGGTCTCCGTGGCGGCGTCCAGCAGCTCGTCGCGAGTGCCCACGTGGTAGTAGATGGCGCCGGTCCCGGTGGCGAGGCGCTCGGTGAGCGCCCGGACGGTCAGCGCGCCCTCACCGCCGTCGTCGAGCAGCTCGATCGCGCTTGCGATGATCTGCTCTCGCGACAGCACCTGCCTGCGCCGTACGGACTGCCGCGCTCGCGTTGTCATGAGCCGACCCTACGGCTTTTGGAGCGGTGCGCCAAAGTTGGAACAACGCTCTAACTCTGCGTGCGGGATCACCAGGGGCGTACGGGACTGGCGCCGGGCGTGACCTCGGGAAGGGCGGCGCCCGCGCCGGGGACCGGCGGCCGGGCCAGGATCCGCAGGACGTCGTCGGCCGGCCTGGCGCCCCGCAGGGACAGCCAGCCCAGGCCGTTGCGGGCCCGGTAGGCCGCCAGCCGCCCGGCCTCGCCGGGGCCGAGGTCGCCGGCGCCGGACAGGACCGGCGCGAGGCCCATCCGCCGCCACGCCCGGTCGGGCGGCACGTCGAGCGCCACGGCGATCTGGAGGTGCGCCGCCCGGGCCGCGACGGCCAGGTCGTGGAGGTTCGAGACGCCGGAGGCGACCGGCACGAGCAGGCCGACCGACTCGATCTCCACCCCCTCCTCGCGGGCCGCCCGCAGCATGCTCTGGTCGGCCGGCTCCAGACCATGCCGGGAGGCGGGAAGCGTGAACGTGATCCGCAGCGGGCGGCCGCGCGCCCGCGCCTCGCGCTGCAACCGGGCGACGGCGGCGGCGCGGCGGCTGACGGCGGCGGGCCCGGCCGACCCGCCGGCCTCGAAGTCGATGCCGGGAGGATCGAGCGCCGTCACGACGTGGCGGTAGGCCGAGAGCAGCCTGGCCGGGTTCTCGCAGGTGACGGCCAGCTCCTGCCCGTACGGCCCGCCGAACGTCGGCCACACCTCGCCGCCGTCTGCCCGCAGCCGTTCGATTCGGGCGGTGACGGAGCCCCCGCCACGTGGTCGCGCCCCCGCCCAGTGGGGAGCGCAGCCGCCCGGCCCGGCGACGATGTGACCGATGGTGAACGAGCGCACGCCCGCCCGCAGCAGTTCTGGGCGGGGTTCCCCGGAGGCGTCGAGGAATCCCCGATAAGGGGCCGCGGGCTCGTCGGCGGTGGGAGCGGCGGAGGGCGGGGCCGGCGAGGCGACCGTCTGGCGCGCGGCGACCAGCGTCTCCGGCACCGGGGAGGCCGGAGTCCGCTCACGGGTGGGCGTGGCCGTGACACCGGGCGTGGCCCCGGGCATCATCCCGGGCCCCGCGTTCCAGCCGGGCGGGGCGGCGGGCAGTGCCCACAGCGCCGCACCGGTGCTCGCGACGAGCGCGGTCGACGCCAGGAAGACGAGGGAGCGCGGGGGGCGGCCCGTTTCACGGGAATGACGTGCGGTGTCCACGCTCACCACCCTGAGTTGCGATGCGACCACGTTGCGCACAGGCGGCTCGCACTCTAGCAAGTCGAGGGCGCGGCAGCAGGGATAATGGACAGATGAAACTGAGGATTTTCACCGAACCCCAGCAGGGGGCGAGCTACGACGACCTGCTCACGGTGGCGCAGGCGGCCGAGCGGCTCGGGTTCGACGCGTTTTTCCGGTCTGACCATTATCTTCGGATGGGCGAGGGCGACCCCCTGCCCGGCCCGACCGACGCGTGGATCACTCTGGCCGGTCTCGCCCGGGAGACCTCGCGCATCCGGCTGGGCACGCTGGTGAGCGCCGCGACGTTCCGCCTGCCCGGGCCGCTGGCGATCAGCGTCGCGCAGGTCGACCAGATGAGCGGCGGCCGTGTGGAGCTCGGCCTCGGCACCGGCTGGTTCGAGCAGGAGCACACGGCGTACGGGATCCCCTTCCCGCCCCTGGGCGAGCGGTTCGAGCGCTTCGAGGAGCAGCTCGAGATCGTGACCGGGCTTTGGGCGGCGACCAAGCCGTTCTCCTTCATCGGCGCGCACTACCAGCTGGCCGACTCGCCGGGGCTGCCCAAGCCGGCGCAGCGGCCCCGGCCGCCCATCATCATCGGCGGCGGGGGCGCCAAGCGGACGCCGCGGCTGGTCGCCCGGTTCGCCGACGAGTACAACGTGCCGTTCCACCTTCCCGAGGACACCGCCGCGGCCTTCGACCGGGTCAGGCAGGCGTGCGACGCCGCGGGCCGGGAGACCGTCCTGCTGTCGGCGGCGCAGGTCGTCTGCGTGGGGCGGGACGAGGCGGAGATCGCCCGGCGGGCCGCCAACATCGGCCGCCAGGTCGACGAGCTGCGCGTCAACGGGCTGGCGGGCACGCCGCAGGAGATCGTGGACAAGATCGGCCGGTTCGCCGAGATGGGCGCCGAGCGTCTCTACCTGCAGGTCCTCGACCTGCACGACCTTGAGCACCTGGAGCTGATCGCGGCCGAGGTGCTTCCGCACGTGTGAGTACGGCGCTCGCGCACGTGTGAAAGCGGCGCCGGTGTGTGACACAGGGCCGCGGGGCGTCGGTGACCGTGCTGCCACACGTGTGAGAACGGCGCACGTGTGAGAACGGCGCATGTGTGAGAACGGCGCATGTGTGAGAACGGCGCTGCCGCACGGGAGAACCGTGCTGCCGCATGTGTGAGGGTGGCCGGCCCGCGGGACAGCGCTGCCACACGTGATTGAAGCCGCATGCCAGGAAAAGGCATAGCCGGTCGAAGGGGGCATCCGGCACACTTTGCCGGGTGCTCCTCACGATCTCGACCACTCTGCGGCCCGCGACGGACCTCGGCTTCCTCCTGCACAAGCACCCCGACCGGGTGCAGGAGTTCGAGCGGTCGTTCGGCACGGCGCGGGTCTTCTATCCGGAGGCGAGCGAGGACCGGTGCACCGCGGCGCTGCTGCTGGAGGTCGACCCGGTGCGCCTGGCGCGTTCACGGGGCTCGTCCTCACCCGACTTCTCCCTCGGGCAGTACGTCAACGACCGGCCGTACGCCGCGTCCTCCCTGCTGGCGTCGGCGCTCGCCGACGTGTTCCGTACGGCGCGGACCGGGCGGTGCAACTCCCGCCAGGACCTCGCGGACGGGCCGATCCCCCTGGAGATCCGCCTGCCCGCGCTGCCGTGCCGGGGAGGAGCCGATCTGGCGCACCGGCTGTTCGGGCCGCTGGGCTGGGAGGTCGACGCCGAAGCCGTGCCGCTGGACCCCGGTTTCCCCGCCTGGGGCGAGTCCCGCTACGTACGGCTCGCGCTGCGCGGGAACGTGCGCCTGGCCGACGCGCTCAACCACCTGTACGTGCTGCTCCCGGTGCTGGACGACGCCAAGCACTACTGGCTGGCGAGCGACGAGGTCGACAAGCTCGTCCGCGCGGGAGAGGGATGGCTGGCCGGCCACCCGGACAAGGGCCTGATCACCCGCCGCTACCTCGGCCGGCGATGGGCGCTCACCCGCACCGCCTTCGCCCGCCTCGCCGAACTCGGCGACGACGTGGAGGAGACCCTGGACCCGCCGGTCGAGGAGGAACCGGGCGCCGAGCCCGCTGCCTTCGCCGCACCGGTCGCCGACGTCGGTGCGACCGGACGGACGGAGCCTGTCATCGCCGAGCCTGTCATCGCCGAGCCTGTCATCGCCGAGCCTGTCAGCGCCGAGCCCGGCAATGCGGAGCTCCCCGTCGCCGGACTTGCCATCATCCGGCCCGCCGACACCGAGCCCGTCGACACCGAGCCCGTCGACACCGAGCCCGTCGACACCGAGCCCGTCGACACCGAGCCCGTCGACACCGAGCCCGACAGCGCGGAGCACCACGAGACCGAGCCCGACGACACGCAGAGCGCGTCCCCGCGCTCGGACGACGAAACCGGTGACGAGACCGGTGACGGGGCGGACGAGGGCCGGGTGCCGCTGAACACGCTGCGCCGGGAGGCCGTCGTGGCGGCGCTGGAGGAGATCGGCGCCCGCACCGTGCTCGACCTCGGCTGCGGCTCGGGGCAGCTGCTCACGGCGCTGCTGGCCAAGCCGTCCTTCACCAGGGTGGCCGGCATGGACGTGTCGGCCCGCGCGCTCGCGACAGCCAATCGCCGTCTGCGCACCGACCGGATGCCGGACGCCAAACGGGCGAGGCTGGAGCTGTTCCAGGGCTCGCTGACCTACACCGACGCGCGCCTGGCCGGATATGACGCCGCGGTGCTGATGGAGGTCGTCGAGCACGTGGACCCGCCGCGGCTGCCCGCGCTCGAACGCGTGGTCTTCGGCACCGCGCGGCCCGCACTCGTGATCGTCACCACGCCCAACGTGGAGCACAACGTCAGATACGAGCTGCTCGCGGGGGCACGCCGCCACCCCGACCACCGGTTCGAGTGGAGCCGGGCGGAGTTCGCCGCATGGGTGGCGGGCGTGTGCGAGACGTACGGCTACGCGGCCGATCTGCGGCCGGTTGGCGAGGACGACCCCGAGGTGGGGCCGCCCACCCAGATGGCGGTCTTCAGCAGGAGGGATGAGCGGCCGTGACCGAGATCAGCGTGCCGGAGCTGTCGCTGGTGGTGCTCGTGGGCATCTCCGGGAGCGGCAAGTCGACGTTCGCGGCCCGGCACTTCGCGCCCACACAGGTCGTCTCGTCCGACTTCTGCCGGGGCCTCGTCTCCGACGACGAGAACGACCAGACGGCCACGCCCGAGGCGTTCGAGCTGCTCCACCACATCGTGGGCATCCGCCTGCGCCGTGGCCTGCTCACGGTGGTGGACGCGACCAACGTGCAGTGGGAGGCCCGCAAGAAGCTCATCGAGCTGGCCAGATCCCACGACGTGCTCGCCGACGCGATCGTGCTCGACGTGCCGGAGGAGGTGGCGCGCGCCCGCAACGCGGCCCGTCCCGACCGGGCGTTCGGCCCTCACGTGATCAGCCGGCAGCGCAAGGAGCTGCGCCGGTCGCTCGGCAAGATCTCCAGGGACGGCTTCCGCCGGGTCCACGTCCTGCGCGGCGACGAGATCGACGACGTGACCATCACTTACGAGAAGGCGTGGACCGACAGGACCCACCTCACCGGGCCGTTCGACATCATCGGCGACGTGCACGGCTGCCGGGCGGAGCTGGAGTCCCTGCTGATCAGGCTGGGCTGGCAGGTCGGGCCGGACGGCGCCGTCCACCCCGAGGGGCGTACGGCGGTCTTCGTCGGCGACCTGGTCGACCGCGGCCCGGACACGCCGGGCGTGCTGCGGCTGGTCATGGGCATGGTCGAGGCGGGCACCGCGCTGTGCGTGGCGGGCAACCACGAGCAGAAGCTGGTGCGGGCCCTCGACGGCCGCAAGGTGCGGGTCGCCCACGGCCTGGAGCGGTCGCTTGAGCAGCTCGCCGCCGAGCCGGAGGAGTTCCGCGCGGCGGCCAGGACGTTCATGGACGGTCTCATCAGCCACTATCGCCTCGACGGCGGCAGGCTGGTGGTCGCGCACGCCGGGCTCAAGGAGGCCTACCACGGGCGGGCCTCCGGGCGGGTGCGGGCGTTCGCCCTGTACGGCGACACGACGGGGGAGACCGACGAGTACGGCCTGCCGGTGCGCTATCCCTGGGCGAACGACTACCGGGGCCGGGCCATGGTCGTCTACGGGCACACTCCGGTGCCCGAGCCGGAGTGGGTCAACAACACCATCTGCCTCGACACCGGCGTGGTCTTCGGCGGGCGGCTGACCGCCCTGCGCTATCCCGAGCGCGAGCTCGTTTCGGTGCCGGCCGAGAAGGTCTGGTATGAGCCGGTGCGTCCGCTGGCCGCCGCCACGCCCGCCCGCGACCCCGGCGTGCTGGACATCGGCGACGTGGACGGCACCCGCTTCGTGGAGACGCGGTTCGGCGGCCGGATCAAGGTCGCGGAGGAGAACTCCCGCGCCGCGCTGGAGATCATGAGCCGGTTCGCCGTGGACCCCCGCTGGCTGGTCTACCTGCCGCCGACCATGGCCCCGCCGGAGACCTCGGCGCTGGACGGCTACCTGGAGCACCCGGCCGAGGCGTTCGACGAGTTCGCGCGGGCGGGGGTGATCCGGGTGGTGTGCGAGGAGAAGCACATGGGCTCGCGCGCGATCGCCGTGCTGGCACGGACGCCGGAGGCGGCGGCCCGCCGCTTCGGCGTCGCCGACGGCAGCACGGGCAGCGTCTACACCCGCACCGGGCGGCCCTTCTTCGACGAGCACATGCAGGAGCTGGTCGACCGGCTGCGCGAGGCGGCCGCGCCACTCTGGGATGAGCTGGAGACCGACTGGGTGGTGCTCGACTGCGAGCTGCTGCCGTGGTCGGCCAAGGCGGAGGGACTGATCCGCGACCAGTACGCCTCGGTGGGCGCGGCGGCCCGGGTGGCGCTGCCCGAGGCGGTCGCGGCGCTGGAGATGGCGGCGGGACGTGGCCTGGACGTAGGCGCTCTGCTCGACCGCACCCGCCGCCGTGCCCGCAACGCTGCCCGGTTCCGTGACGCCTATGCCCGATACTGCTGGCCGGTCTCGGGCCTCGACGGCGTACGGCTCGCGCCGTTCCAGATCCTCGCCTGCGAGGGCCGGGCGACGGCGGCGGCGGAGCCGCACGAGTGGCACCTGAAGACGCTCGGCCTGATGGACTCGCCGCTCGTCACGCCGACCCGCCACCTCTTCGTCTCCCTCGACTCGCCCGAGGAGCGGGAGGCGGCGGTCGCGTGGTGGACGGCGCTGACCGAGGCCGGGGGCGAGGGCATGGTGGTCAAGCCCGCCGCCCACCAGGAGGGACGGGTGCAGCCGGGCGTGAAGGTGCGGGGCCGGGAATACCTGCGGATCATCTACGGCCCCGACTACACCGAGTCGCTCGGCGTGCTGCGGCGCAGGTTCACCGGCAGGAAGCGGTCGCTGGCGCTGCGGGAGCACGCGCTCGGCCTGGAGGCGCTGACGCGCCTGGCCGAGGGCGAGCCGCTGTGGCGGATCCACGAGGCGGTCTTCGCCGTGCTCGCGCTGGAGTCCGAGCCGGTCGATCCCCGCCTGTGAGACGGGACGGCCCCCCGGCACGGCTTCCCGCCCACGCTCGGGATCCGTACCCGGGGGCCGGGTTCAGGTGAGGGATCAGGCTCAGCGGGACTCGGCCGCGGCGGGCGCGTCCGCTCCGGGGGCGGCCGGCTCGGCCAGGTCCACGCTGTCGCGCAGCCGTACCTGCGGGAGGAACAGCACGGCGAGGATGCCGACGACCGCGATGCAGGCCGAGATCAGGAAGATGTGGCCGGTGGCGTCGCCGTATGCGGCGCGCACGATGGTGCGGATCGGCTCGGGCAGCGCCCCCATGTTGAGGCTGGCGCCGCCGCTGCTCTGGCCCGCCGGCACCGGGACGCCGGCCTTGGCCAGGCCCGTGGTGATGTTCTCGGTGACCTGGTTCGCCAGCACCGCGCCGAGGACCGAGACGCCGATCGTGCCGCCCAGCGAGCGGAAGAACGTGATCGCGCCGCTCGCGGCGCCCAGCTCGCGCAGCGGCACGGTGTTCTGCACGGCCAGGACGAGGTTCTGCATGGACATGCCGACGCCGGCGCCGACCACCAGCATCCCCGCGCCGACGACGACCAGCGAGGTCTCGTGGTCGACCATCGACAGGGCCGCGAAACCGAGCGCGAGCACGATCGAGCCGGCGAGGATGTACGGCTTGACACGTCCGCTGCGTGACACCATCCGGCCCGAGATCGTGGACGACACGAGCACGCCGAACATCAACGGAATGGTGAGCAGGCCCGCCTCGGTGGGGCTGTAGCCGCGGCCGATCTGGAAGTACTGACCCAGGAAGACCGCACCGCCGAACATCGCCATGCCGACGGCCAGGCTGGCGAGGATCGCGAGGGCCGGGGTGCGCCGCCGTACGACGTGCAGCGGGACGACCGGCTCGCGGACCACCGACTCCACCCAGACGGCGACGCCCAGCAGCACGACCGACGCGCCGACCATGGCGAAGGTCTGCCAGGAGATCCAGTCGAAGGAGTTGCCGACGAAGGTGACCCAGACGAGCAGGACGCTCACGCCTGCGGCGATGAGCAGCGCGCCGGGGTAGTCGACCGAGGTGCCGGGACGGCGGACCGAGACGATGTCGAGCGTGCGGTGCAGGACGATCAGCGCGATCGCGGTGAACGGGATCGGCAGGAAGAAGCACCACCGCCAGCCCAGCCAGGACGTGTCGGTGATCAGGCCGCCCAGCAGCGGCCCGCCGACCGTGGCCACGGCCATGACCGCGCCGAGGTAGCCGTTGTACTTGCCCCGCTCCTTCGGGCTGATCATCGCGGCGATGATCACCTGGACGAGGATCTGCAGTGCGCCCATGCCCAGGCCCTGAACCGCGCGGAAGGCGATGAGCATCGCCGTGTTCTGGGCGAAGCCACAGGCCAGCGAGGCGACGAGGAAGATGCCGATGGCGATCTCGAGCAGCAGCTTCTTGCTGAACAGGTCGGCGAGCTTGCCCCAGATGGGGGTCGAGGCGGTCGTGGTGAGCAGGGCCGCCGTGACCACCCAGGTGTACTGCGACTGGGTGCCGTTCAGCGAGCCGATGATCTGCGGCAGCGAGACCGACACGACCGTGCTGCTGATCATCGCCAGGAACAGGACGAGGAGCAGGCCGCTCAGCGCTTCGAGTATCTGCCGGTGGCTCTTGGCCCCCGTCTCCGGCAGCGTGGGTGCGCTCACGCGCAGCCTCCAATCGGATGGGTGAGGACAACTGCCTCAAGATTACATGCCCACTGGGCAACTTTGCCTGGTGGGCAACATTTTGGCGGCTAAGCTTGGCCCACGATGGAGACGACGGCGGGGCTGCGCGAACGGAAGAAGGCCGAGACACGGCAGGCGATCCACAAGGCCACGATGCGGCTCGCGGTGGAACGCGGGCTCGACCACGTCACCGTCGACGACATCGTGGAGGCCGCCAACGTCTCGCGCCGCACCTTCTCCAACTACTTCGGCAACAAGGAAGACGCCCTCCTGTACGGCGAGGAGCAGCGCATCCGGTCCCTGGTGCGGGCGGTTCGCGAACGGCCGGCGGAGGAGTCGGGCTGGCAGGCGCTGCGCGGCGCCGTACGCGACGAGCTGGAGGACGTGGGCGAGCCCGAGAGGGAGTGGGCGGTGCGCACCTCGCTGGCCAGGCGCCATCCGGCCCTGCTCGCCCGGCAGCTCGCCAACCATGCCGAGCTGGAACGGGAACTTGTGCAGGCGATCTCCGACCGAGAGGGATCGGGAGAGCCGGGCGCCGACCTCAAGCGCCGCATCATGGCCGCCGCATTCCTCGTCGCGTTGCGCATCGCGACCAACATCTGGATCGAGGAGCAGGAGGCCCGCCCGCTCTCCCAGATCATGGAGCAGGCCCTCGACGAGATAGCGCGGCCCTTCGCCTGAGCCCCGGGCCCCTCCGCTGGACGTGGTTTCCGCTGAGCCCGGACTCTCTATCGGCCCGATGTTCCGCCGGTCCCCGGGCTTCCGCCTGGGTTTCCGCCGGGCTCAGCCGGTGAACCGGGACAGGAACAGCGCGAGCCTGCGCTCGTGGAGCTCGCGCGGGAGCCGGCCGCCCCGCATGAGGGTCACCAGGCCGTGCAGGCCGGCCCAGAAGGTCTCGGTCAGCGCGCCCAGGTCGTCGCCGCGGGCGTGCGGGCGTACGGCCTCGGCCAGCTCGCCGAAGGCCGCCTGCAGGGCGGGCGGGGCCTCGGGAGCGGCCCACGGCAGGGCGACGATCTGGTTGAACATCACGTCGTAGAGCGCCGGGTGCCGGTCGGCGAAGGCGACGTAGGCCGCGCCGACGTCGGCGATGGCACGGTGGGCGTCCGCCGCCGCGGTCCGGGCCGCGCGCAGCTCCACGGCCAGGTCGGCGCAGCCCTCCACGGCGACGGCCGCCATGATCGCGTCCTTGCCCTTGAAGTGGCTGTAGAGCACCGGCTGGCTGTATTCGACCCGCTCGGCCAGCCGCCGGGTCGTCACCGCATCCCATCCCTCGGCCTCGGCCAGTTCGCGGGCCGCCCTGATGATCAGCTTCTCGCGCTCGGCGCGCTCGCGCTCCTTGCGTGACTGGATGGACATGCTCCGAACTCTAGCAGCGCTAGCGAATATGGCACTGCTCTGCTAGCGTCGATTTTGTTCCTAGCGCTGCTAGATCCCGGAGAGAGACATGCTCACCCCCATCGCGTACGGCCTCGCCGTCGTCCTCAACCTGTTCGTCGTGTACATCGGTGCCCGCTTCCTGCTCGTGCCCCAGGCGGCGGCCGCGGGCTACGGCGTCCCGGCCAAGAAGGACGGCGACGGCGCCTATCTGACGATCAAGGGCCTGCGCGACGGGACCTACGGCCTGCTGGGCCTGGCCCTGCTGGCCTTCGGCGGCGCCCGCGCCGAGGCATGGTTCATGCTGGTCGTCGCCCTGCTGCCCCTGGGCGACACGTTGATCGTGCTGTGCAACGGCGGCAGCCGGGCGGTCGCGTTCGGCATCCACTTCGCGACCGCCGTGGTCATCCTGGTCAGCGCCGCCCTGCTTTTCGCCGTCTGACCGGCGACGAGAGCGTCCCCGCGAGCGCCGTCGGCGGGCGGGCACGGTCGTCCCGCGCGGCTAGCATCACCGCATGGCCCCCACGAAAGCCGACCTGGAGGCGGCGCAGAACGCGACGATCGACGACGTGCTCGGCCCCGGGCTCGACGTGCTGTTCTGCGGGATCAACCCCGGCCTCTACTCGGCCGCGACCGGTCACCACTTCGCGCGGCCGGGCAACCGGTTCTGGCCCGCGCTGCACCTGTCCGGGCTCGTGCCACGCAGGCTCGCGCCGTCCGAGCAGCACCTGCTCCCGTCGTACGGGCTCGGCATCACCAACATCGTGGCCCGGGCGACCGCACGGGCCGACGAGCTGACCCCCGACGAGCTCCGCGAGGGCGGCGCCCGGCTCGAGCGGCTGGTCGCGGAGGTCCGCCCCCGCGTCCTGGCGATAGCGGGGGTGTCGGCCTACCGGGTCGCCTTCGCGCGCCCCGCCGCCCGGATCGGCCCGCAGGAGGAGACGGTCGGCGGGGCGGCGCTGTGGGTGCTGCCCAACCCCAGCGGGCTGAACGCCCACTGGAGGCTGGAGGCCATCGCCGCCGAGATGGCCCGCCTGCGCCCGCCGGTCTGACGGGCTCCACGGCCTGTGCCTGCCGGTCTGACGGGCTCCACGGCCTGTGCCCGCCGGTCTGACGGGCTCGACGGGCTCGACCACCTGTGCCCGCCATCGGCGTGACGGGCCTGACCGCCGCGGTCGGGGGCGGCCCGCTCGTGGGGCCTTTCCGCCCCGAGGCCGGTGCACCCCTCCGCTCCGTGCCCGATCCCTGTGCCGCGTGCCGGATTTCTGGGCCTCGCGTTTCTGGGCCTCGCGTTTCTATGCCTCGCGCCCGATCCGTACCTTGGCGGCCAGGAAGCCGGCGGCCTCGTCGAGCGCCTCGTCGGCCTCGTCGAGGTGGCCGAAGTGGTTCTGGAAGACGTGCGGCACCTGCGGCCAGACCCGCAGCGTGACCTCCACCTCGTCGGCGGCCGCACGCCCCGCGAGCCGGACGGAGTCGTCCAGCAGGAGCTCGTTCGAGCCGGCCTGCACCAGCAGCGGAGGCAGGCCCCGGAGGTCGGCGAAGACGGGGCTGGCCAGCGGCTGGGTGGCGTCCTGGCCGGCCAGGTAGGGGGTGGCGAACGCCTGGAGCGCCTCCGGCACGAAGATCGGGTCGGCGTCCTTCTTCGTGTGCATGCTCTCCCCGCTGAGGGTCAGGTCGGTCCAGGGGGAGAAGAGGACGGCGCCCGCGGGCTGCGGCAGACCGGCGTCGCGGGCCGCGACCAGGGTCGCGACGACCAGCCCGCCACCCGCCGAGTCACCGGCCAGCACCAGTTCCTCCGGCCGTACGCCTTCGTCGAGCAGTGCCCGATAGGCGGCCAGGCCGTCCTCGACCGCGGCGGGGAAGGGGTGCTCGGGGGCCAGCCGATAGTCGACGGACGTCGCCCGCGACCCCGCACGGCGTACCAACTGGGCGGTGAACCCGGCGTGCGTGCCGGGCGATCCCAGGATGTAGCCGCCGCCGTGGAAGTGGAGCAGCCGCCCGCGCCCGGCGCCGGCGGCCGGGGCCAGGTCGAGCGCGGGACGGCCGCCGAGCTCGGTCTCCCGCACCGTGACGTCGTCGGGCACGGGCCGGGTCAGGGCGAGGGCGAATCCGGCGCGCTGCTCCTCCAGGGTCGGGTTCGGGTGGACGGGGGCGTTGCGGTGCAGGGCGTCGACGGCCTCGCGCTGCTTGCGGGTCATCAGAACCTCCGGGGAGTCGATGGTGAAAGGATGCATTCCGTGGAATGCACGTGTGATCGTAAACCCGATTCCCAAGAAGATGATTCCTTGGAATCGACATGTTCGGCGGATGTGACCGACATCACTCGCCTGTTCACCGATCTCGTCCGCGTCGAGACCCGGCTGTACAACACGGTGAGCGACCGGCTGCGCGCCGAGCACGGCATCGGCCTGGGGCAGTTCGAGTTCCTGGACATCATCGAAGGCCGTCCCGGCTGCCGGGTGCTCGACATCGTGCGCGAGGTGGGGATCACGGTCGGAGCCGTGAGCAAGGCCGTCGACCGGCTCGAAAGCGCGGGCCTGTGCGTGCGCACGGCGCATCCGGACGACCGGCGGTCATCCGTCCTCAGCCTCACGCCGGAGGGCTCCCGGCTCCTGGCCGCGGCCCGCCCGACCCTGCGGGACGAGCTGGCCGCCCGCACCGCCGCCGTCCCGCCCGCCGAGCTCGCCCGGACCGCCGCCACGCTCGCCACGCTGCGCACGGCGCTGGAGGAGCACGGGCGGGACGGGGCCTGAGCCCTGCCCCGCCCGCTCATCATGCTCCGTCCCCCGGCCCGGCGACCGTCACCTGCCCTGCCGCCCCCGTCGTCGCTTCGTCCTGCCGTCCCCTGCCTGCCGTCCCCTGCCTGCCGTCCCTGCCCCGCCGTCACCTGTCCCGCCGGCGCGGCCGGGCGCGCCTCACGGGTGGCCGGGGCGGGACAGGATCCGCCCGGTGCCCGGCGGCGGCAGCCGTGCCACCTCGCGGTCGTGGAAGGCCACCATGTCCTCGGCGCCGGCGTACAGCTCCGCGACGGCTCGCGCGCAGTCCCCGACCACCCGGGTGTCGGTGATCCGCCGCCCGCCCACATGGGCGCCGATCTCGTCGTAGAGGATCTCGTACATCAGGTCCCTGTCGACGATCAGCAGCTCGGGCAGCGGAGCGCGGGTCTCCAGGCGGCGTACGGACCGGGCGTGCAGCGCCCGCGCCCGCTCGCCCGCCCGCGTGCGCGCCGCGAGCAGCACGATCTCCCACTGCAGGTAGGGCGTCGGCGGCATCTCGACGATCCGCAGCCGGCGCAGCTCCGCCCGGGGCGGCAGGTCGTCGGCGAAGCGCATCTCGGCCATCAGCGAGAGCGACCGGTCCCAGTCACCGCTCATCATGGCGACCCAGCTCGGGGTGTCGGGCTCGTGGAAGTGCTGGGCGCGTTCCAGCTTCCATACGACACCCTCCATCCGGCGCAGGTGGTCGTAGAGCTCGGTCCGGTACTCCACCACGGGAAGCACCTCTCCCGCGGCCTGTCTGACGTGCTCGAACGCTTCTCCGGGCATGAAGTCTCCTTCGGCCAGAAGCCGAATCGCTGGTCGGAGCGCGCCAGGCCCCGGCCCGGATCTGGAAACTGGCGCGCTTGGATCTTCCGCGGACGTCTGGTCAGTCAGTTCCCCGTCGAGTTGCTGCACACGGCCGTCTCCGCCGCGTCCAGCAGCCTGATCGTGATCTGCCTCGTCCTCGCCGTTCCTTCGGTCTCCTGCACCACCTCGGGTTCTGGCTCGGCCGGCTTCATCTCACCCTCCCGTTCGTCGGCGTGGCCGCAAACTCTCCCCCGAGGGCGACACGTCGATCGTTGGCCGCTGCCGATTCAGGGTCAAGGCCCAATCTCCGCGGACTTCTCCGACAGATCGAGCGGGGGCGGCAGCGGGGCCACCTCGCGTTCGAAGAACGGCATCAGGTCCTCGCCCTCGCCGTACAGGGAGGCCAGGGCGGACAGGCAGGGGGCGACGACCGCGGTGTCGGTGATCCGGCGGGCCCCGACGGCGGCCCCGATCTCGTCGTAGCGGACCTCGTACAGCAGGCTCGGGCCGAAGACCACCAGCTCGGGCAGCGGCGCCCGGGTCTCCAGGGGGGCGACCGCCGCCGCTCCGATCACTCTGATCTCCTCGCCCGCCGCCACCCGTACGGCGAAGATCTGCGCCTCCCACCGCAGGTAGGGAGTGAGGGGCAGCTCGACGACACGCAGCCGCCGGAACGGGGCCCGCTCGCGGTACATCGCGGTCAGCGGGGCCCGCATCTCCTCGATGAGCTCGACGGCCTTCGCCCAGTCGCCCGCGTCGGCGGCCCGCCAGCTCGGCACGGCCGGCTCGTGGAAGTGCTGGGCGCGCTCCAGCTTCCACACCACCTCCGACGCGTCGCGGTAGACCTCCTCGAACTCCGCCTGGTAGGCCGCCAACCCCAGGAACTCGCCGTCGGCGGCCCTGACGTCATCGAACACCTCGCTCGGGATCACGGTTCCTCCTCAGCAATCCGGCGGCACGGCGCGCCTTCGGGCCGTGCCTGCGCCACCACGTCGTGGCCCAGAGGACGTGGAACCCGGTGACGACCAGCACCGTGACCACGCCGTCCGCCGCGGCCACCCAGCCGGGCGGGTCGAGAAGTGCGCGCACGGCACCGGCGAGCAGGCCCAGGGTCGCCGGGACCGTCACCGCCGCGGCGAGCCAGAGGCACAGCGCGGTCCCGGCGACGAGCAGTGCGGTGTACGCCCGGACCCACCGGCCCTCGGCCCTGGGCAGCCGGGCGAGCGGATCGGCCGACCGGCGCAGCAGGACCCGGCGGCACACGTGCGCGGCGTACGCGACGGAGTCGCCGTACAGGTTCCGGCAGCCCGTCACGTCCTGCAGGACGAAGTAGAGGTCGGTGCGCATGAACACCAGGAACTGCGCCGACAGCATGACCAGCGCCGTCAGGGCGACGACCGACAGGGCCGGGTGCGGCCCCGTCGTCGCGGTCAGCAGGAGACAGACCGCGCACAGGGCGGCGTCCAGCGCCATGCCCGAGAGGTAGACCGTCAGCCGGACCCGGCGCTCCGCCAGCCAGATGCCCGACACCTCGGTCTGCGCCGTGAGGAACTGCAGACGGGTGCCGAACCTGATGCGCCCCGGCACGCCGGCGGCGCGAGCCGTGCACAGATGGGCCAGCTCGTGCAGGAGGATCAGCAGCCAGCCGGCCGCCGTTTGCCCCAGCAGGACCAGCGTCCCGTGGTCGCTCCAGAGCAGGTCCCGCCAGCCGGGCATCACGCCCGGCCGCAGCAGCGCCACCACCACACCGGCCAGGATCACGGCCGCCAGGGCGGCGTGCAGCACCGGATCGAGCGTCCACCGCACGTGGCGGGGCAGCAGCCGCGGAAAGGTGGGCGGCGGGGGAGCGGGCGCGGGAACGGGGTGGCCGTCCACCGCCGCCACCAGGCCCGCTCGCACCAGGCCGTCGACGAAGCCGCCCACGTTGATCCGGGTCCCGGTCTCCGCGCCGAGCCGGCGCTCCACCTCGGGGACCGTGGCCCCCTCCTGGAACAGGCGGATGACCCGCATGCCCTGCTCGGGCACGGCGATGACGTCCCCGGTCTCCACCCGTCCGACGATCCACTCCGCGCGATCCCGGCGTACGCCGAGGTCGTGCAGGATGACCCGGGTCGCCGTCATGACGAGTGACCTGCGGGGGGCACCGGGGCGGGCGCACGGCCCGCCCCGGTCCTGCCTGACGAATCACATCCCACTGCGTACGGCGCCTCGCCGCGGGTCACCCTTGGTGAACTCCTCGCGGAAACGGATTTTCCGGAGGGACCGAAATCGGTGTCCTTCCCGTGGCGATTCCGTACGCGCTTCCCGTGGTGATTCCGTACGCGCCCGGAATCGCCACAGATCCCGGAACCGCGGCGCAGCCCGGAAGTGCGGCGGATCCCGGGCGTGCAGCCGAGCCCGGAAGTGCGGCGGATCCCGGAAGTGCTGCGGGTCTCGAAACCATCACGGAGACCGGAACCACTGCAGGGCCCGGGGAACCGCTCGCGGAAATCCCGCGCCGGCACGGGCTTTCCGCGGGGCCCGGGAAAGGCGCCCATGGCTCCGTCGCGGCCTCCTCCGCCTCGCGATGCGTCCACCGGGAAACCCGCTCGTGGCGGGCGGCATGCGTCAGGCACCGCCGGACGGCCTCAGGTCGAGTTCCCCTGGCTGAAGGCCGTCGTCTCGATCTTGTCGAGCCTGCGGATCGCGATATCGGCCGCGATCGGCTCGACCTCTTCCTCCGGCTGGGTCTGGTTTTGCTCTTGAGGGGTCATCGGGCACCTTCTGTTGTGGATTTGTGTGGTGCGGACCTCGCGCGAGAAAACACCTAAATGTTCGGATGTTGCACATGATCGGTCAAGTCCTGTTTTGCGACTCGGCCGATGTCCGCTGAATTCCACAGACCGGGCAGCCGGGGCGAGGCGGATGCCGGACCCACACATGCTGGTCGGGTGCGATGAGGTTCAGCCCGACGACCGTTCCGATTGCGGGCTCGGGCACTCCGGTGATCAGCGAGATCACCGAATGGGCGACCAGGTGCCCCGACAGGCCGGCCGAGGCGGCGACCACGCCCGGTCCTCCGAGGTCCACCGGAAGGCCCGGCCTGCGGCGGCGCGCCTCGCCCGCAGCCAGGCACTCGTAGCAGGCGCCGCGCCCGGGTGCGAAGGTGCCCACGGTGACGAGCGGGCCGTTGTAGCCTCCGCCGACCCAGGGCACGCCGGCCCGCGCGCAGATCCGGTTGGCCCAGATCCGGATGCCCGGCTCCCTCGGCTCGTCGGCGCACAGCGCGAGGACGTCGGCGCCCGCCAGGATCGACAGCAGGTCGGCCTCGCTGCCGATCACCCGCCGCTCGCCCGTGACCTCGATGTCGGAGTTCAGCCGGCGCAACCTGCCGACGGCCACGTCCGCCTTGGCCCGGCCGAGGTCGTCCTCGGTGTAGAGGACCTGACGGTTCAGGTTCGACAGCTCCACCACGTCGGCGTCGACGCAGTGCAGGCGGCCGACGCCGGAGGCGGCGAGGGCCCACGCGGCATGGCTCCCCGTGCCACCGAGGCCCAGCACCACGACCCGGGCGGCGCGCAGCCGCACCTGCGCGTCCCACCCCTGCCGTCCAGGCACCAGGTCGACCTGCTGGAAGAACGCCCGGCTCCGGTCGTACCGGGTGCGCTCCCGTTCGGTGAGCTCGCCCGGCGCCGGAGCCGCGGCGTCCTCCACGTGCCCCGACGCGATGAGGGCGGCGACGATCCGCGCCGCCTGGGACGCGGAGACGCCGGGCAGGCGACGGCACACGGCCTCCGCGACGTCGTCGGGAGACCGGGTGCCGTCCATCAGGCTGAGCGCGGCCCACGCGCCCCCCGTCGGATCCCTGATCTCGGCGGCCAGCCCGTAGATCTCGCCGCCGATGCGTACCGTTCCGTCCTCGAAGCGGTGTGGCTCGTGCCTCCGCTTGACCCGTGGCAGCAGCACGGCTCCCGGTTCCTCCTCGGCAGGGGGTTGCGTGCGGTCCTACCGAGAAGTCATCACCTGGAGCTCCGATTCGCAATACCCGGAGTCAGTGTCGTGAGTAGGGCCCGTGACGGCGCCGGTGGGTCATGCCCAGCACCGCCCTCACCACCAGGGCGACGAACACGAGCTTGAGCACCAGGAACGGCGGCCACATCGGGCCTGCCATCAGGAGGACGATCGCGGCAACCGGGATGAGGAACATGGCCGGATGCGGACGGCGGTCGTGCCACCGCGGGGCCATGCCCCGTCCCCAGCCGCCCCGTCCCCAGCCGCCCTGTCCCCAGTTGCCCTGGGCCGCGGCCCACTGCGGTCCGCCGGGCCGGAGGGGGCCGTACGGACCGGGGCGAGCGCCCATGGGGGAGCCGGGAAAACCGGGCAGGCCGGCGGACGGGAAGCCCGCGTGCCACGGGCTCCCGGTCCGCGGGCCGCCGCCCGGCGCGCCCCCGGTCCGGGCGTCGCCCGGCCATGCGCCGGGCAGGTCGGCGGTCACCCGCCGGAGGTCCTCGGCCGTACGCGCCGAGAGCGTCGCGTCGAGGCGCTCGTCGAGCTCCTCGCGGGTGATGCGGCCCTGCGCGAACGCGTCGTGCAGCAGCCGCGTCACCTCGTCGCGCTCCCGGTCGCCGATCCGCAGCCCGCCGTGCGCGGGACCGCTCGGCGGGGTGCGGCCCGCCGACCCTGCCCTCGGCGTGCCGCCGTCGTGGCCGGCGTGTGCGCCGCCTGCGGCGGCGGGCTCGTCGGGGGAGACCATCGTCACTCCTCCACAGGGTCGCCGTCGGCGAGGATCTGGTAGAGCCGCCGCCTGGTCTCGGTCAGGACCTGCCGCGCCTGCCTGACCTGCCCCTCGGTGCCCGAGTGGGCGATCTGCACCAGCGCCGACGCCGCCTGCCTGGACAGGTCGAACAGCTCGTGGACGTTGTCGCCGATGTCCGGTGTCATCTCCTCCCAGGGCGCCCGGACCTCGTCACCGTGCTCCTCGACGTAGGCGCGGCCGGCCTCGGTGAGCTGGAACGTCTTGCGCCCGTCGGTCTCCTCGGCGCGCACCAGGCCCTCGTCGGTGAGCTGCTGCAGCGCCGGGTAGACCGCGCCCGGGCTGGGCTTCCATCCGCCCTGGCTGCGCTCGGCGATCTCCTGGATGATCTGGTAGCCGTTGCGCGGCTCCTCGGCGAGCAGGGCGAGGATCGCCGCCCGCACGTCACCGCGCTTGGCCTTCCTGCCCCGTCCGAAGCCCCGCGGGCCGAACGGGAAGTTGCCGCCCGCCCACGGCGGCCCGAACGGGCCCGGTCCGAAACCGCCCCACGGGCCGCGCCCCCGCATGCCGCCCCTGTGCCGGTGCTCGTGAGGGCCCCCGCCCTCGTGGTGTTCCTGCTGCCACATGGCCGCCCCCTTCGTGAACGCCTCGCGCATCGCGCGGCGCATCTCGTGTCTCAACCGGTGCTCGAACCCCGTGTGGGTCCCGGGCCCCCCGACCGCGTGTGCCCAACTCATCGCAGTGCCCCCTTCTGGCCGATTCGACTGGCTCACGATCTGTTCTCGATGGCTCAACGATATATCGCGATGCATCTTCCGACAATGCCCGGGTAAGAGTGACATAGCTCACGAGGAAGTTTTTCGAGTACAGGGAACAGGCCCCGAGACCGTAGCGTTATCTCTCACGAAGACGGGATCGTTCTGCTCTGAGAGGGCTGGGGGGTGCTCTTGGAGCGGGACGATCCCGTCTTTGTCATTTCCCGGCCGGCGCCTCGCCGACCGGCCCTGGTGGTGCTTCGGAAGCGGCGGCGCTCGGGAGGCCGGGTCACTCCGGCTCGACGGCGGCACCATGGCCTCGGTCGCGGTGTATGGGGGAGCGGTGTGCGGGGGAGCGGTGCACGGGGGAGACGGAAGCCCCGACGGGTTCTTCGTGAAGCTCGCGGGCTCCGTGGGCACGCTGACCATCACGCCGCCCAGACCGGGCGTCCACATGCACTGGACCGATTGGGACATCCGGTCCGGCGACGACCGGGTGGCCGTTCCCGACGCGTATCGGACCGTCCCCTTCGACCCGGCGGCCGGACCGGCGGCCAGCGTGGCGGCGTTCTACCAGGAGATCGCCCGGGCGATCGCCGAGGGGCGCCCCGCTCACCCTGACTTCCATGCCGCCGCCCGCCACCACCGGCTGCTCGCGGCGATCGAACGCGCGGCCGAGAGCGGTGGCATCGAGCGCGTCCCGTGACATGACCACGCGCGGCGGCTGCTCGCCGTGGCGGCGATCGGGGCGACACGCATCCGGAGGGGTGGGTGCTTCGCGGAATTTGTCGGTGCTTTGCCGTAGAGTCTCAAGGCGTGATCTTGTCATGATGGGGCACTCGCACGCCCTGAGCGGGGCGGCGGTGTGGCTGGCGGTCGCGCCGGGCCTGGTGGCACTGCCGGACGTGCTCGGGCATCCCGAGCTGGCGACGCTGACGGGGCCGATCCTGAGCCCGCCCGAGCTCGTCGCGGGCGCCGTGGTGTGCGCGGGCGCGGCCATGCTGCCCGATCTCGACCACCCCAGTGCCACGATCGCCCAGACGTTCGGACCGGCGACCTGGCTGATCAGCAAGGGCGTTAACTTCGTGAGCGGCGGGCACCGGCACGCCACCCACTCCCTGCTGTTCAGCGTGCTGGCCGGAGTGGGGGCACACCTGCTCGGCGCCCGCTACGCCATCGGCCGCGACATCCTGGTCGTGCTGATGATCGGCCTGGCCATCCGCGCGGTGGGCATCGGCGTGCCCGGCAAGACGCTCACCTCCGCGATCGTGAACATCGGCCTCACCGCGGCGCTGTTCGTCACCTTCCTGTCGCTCGGGGTCACCTACTCCTGGCTGGGCTTAGCCATCGGGGGCGGCTGCCTGGTGCACGTGATCGGCGACTGCCTGACCGAGCGCGGCTGTCCCGTCTTATGGCCGATCAAGGGCCGCTGGCTCCTGCCGTGGGACATCGGGATCAAGACCGGCAAGGCGTTCGAGAAACAGTTCCTCGGCCCGGCCCTGTCGATCGTGGTGATCGCGCTGTTCTGCCTGCGTTTGATGCCCGCCTGAGCGGGGACGCCGGACCGCCGGCGTCTATGCCCGGACGCTCCACGGCCGGCGCGGACGCGGGAACTTCCCGAAACCGAAAAATCCACATGATTGCCGACGTCAACAACGATGGCCGTCGGCCTACCCATTAGTAACTTGATGTCGAGATATCTTGAGGGATATCTTGATGTCGAGACATCCGCCGAGCCGCACAGGTTAGGGCAACCTAATTGTCAGGAGTGTCCCGTGCGTGCGGGAGGATGCACACGAAACCTGTGACTATCCCGGAACCCTGGGGAGGCGAACTTCGTGTCCGCGAACAGCTTCGGCAGCCGTGACACGCTGCGCGTCGGTGACGCGTCATACGAGATCTACCGGCTGGACGCCGTCGAGGGGTCGGCGCGCCTCCCGTACAGCCTCAAGATCCTGCTGGAGAACCTGCTCCGCACCGAGGACGGCGCGAACATCACCGCCGACCATATCCGCGCCATCGCGGGCTGGGACCCGAACGCCCAGCCGAGCGTCGAGATCCAGTTCACCCCCGCGCGCGTGATCATGCAGGACTTCACCGGTGTGCCCTGTGTCGTCGACCTCGCCACGATGCGCGAGGCCGTACGCGACCTGGGCGGCGACCCGGCGAAGATCAACCCGCTCGCTCCGGCCGAGATGGTCATCGACCACTCGGTCATCGTGGACTTCTTCGGCCACCCCGACTCCTTCCAGCGCAACGTCGAGCGGGAGTACGAGCGCAACCGCGAGCGCTACCAGTTCCTGCGCTGGGGCCAGACGGCGTTCGACGAGTTCAAGGTCGTCCCGCCGGGCACCGGCATCGTCCACCAGGTCAACATCGAGCACCTGGCCCGCGTCGTCATGACCCGCGACGGCAAGGCGTACCCGGACACCTGCGTGGGCACCGACTCCCACACCACGATGGAGAACGGCATCGGCGTCCTCGGCTGGGGCGTCGGCGGCATCGAGGCCGAGGCCGCGATGCTCGGCCAGCCGATCTCGATGCTGATCCCGCGGGTGGTCGGCTTCAAGCTGACCGGCAAGCTGCCGGCCGGCGCCACCGCGACCGACCTCGTGCTCACGATCACCGAGATGCTGCGCAAGCACGGCGTGGTCGGCAAGTTCGTGGAGTTCTACGGCGAGGGCGTCTCCAGCGTGCCGCTGGCCAACCGCGCCACGATCGGCAACATGAGCCCCGAGTTCGGCTCCACCTGCGCCATCTTCCCGATCGACGGCCAGACCATCGACTACCTCAAGCTCACCGGCCGCTCGCCGGAGCAGGTCGCGCTGGTCGAGGCGTACGCCAAGGAGCAGGGCCTGTGGCTCGACCCCTCGGCGCCCGAGCCCGTCTTCAGCGAGTACATCGAGCTCGACCTGTCGACCGTCGTCCCGTCGATCGCCGGGCCGAAGCGCCCGCAGGACCGCATCCCGCTGGCCGATGCCAAGTCGGCCTGGCGCGCGGCGGTCCGCACGTACGTCCCGGACGACTGCATCGAGGGCCCGGCCGACGAGGCGTCCGCCGAGTCGTTCCCGGCCTCGGACCCTCCGGCTATCGACCACGGCGGGGCGGGCGACGCGCCGCACCCCGTCAAGCGCAACGGCGAGCGGCCGCACCGGCCGACCCCGGTCACGCTGTCGGACGGCACGTCCTTCGAGATCGACCACGGCGTCGTCACGATCGCCGCGATCACGTCCTGCACGAACACCTCCAACCCGTACGTCATGCTCGGCGCGGCCCTGCTGGCGAAGAACGCGGTGGACAAGGGCCTGTCGCGCAAGCCGTGGGTGAAGACCTCGCTCGCCCCGGGCAGCCAGGTCGTCACCGGCTACTTCGAGCGGTCGGGCCTCCAGCCCTACCTCGACAAGCTGGGCTTCAACCTCGTCGGCTACGGCTGCACCACCTGCATCGGCAACTCCGGCCCGCTGGAGCCGGAGATCTCCGCCGCGATCCAGGAGAACGACCTCGCGGTCACCGCCGTGCTGTCGGGCAACCGCAACTTCGAGGGCCGGATCAACCCCGACGTCAAGATGAACTACCTGGCCTCGCCGCCGCTCGTCGTGGCGTACGCGCTGGCCGGGACCATGGACATCGACCTGAACAACGAGCCGCTCGGCGTCGGCGTCGACGGGCAGCCGGTCTTCCTCAAGGACATCTGGCCCGCGCCCGAGGAGGTCGCGGCGGTGGTGTCGGAGTCGATCAGCCAGGACATGTTCAAGCGTGACTACGCCGACGTGTTCAAGGGCGACGAGCACTGGCGGTCGCTGCCGATCCCGACCGGCGACACCTTCCAGTGGGACCCGGAGTCGACGTACGTCCGCAAGGCGCCGTACTTCGACGGCATGCCGGCCAAGCCCGAGCCCGTCACCGACATCCGGGGCGCCCGGGTGCTGGCCAAGCTGGGCGACTCGGTCACCACCGACCACATCTCGCCCGCGGGCTCGATCAAGGCCGACACCCCGGCGGGCCGCTACCTGCGCGAGCACGGCGTCGAGGTCAGGGACTTCAACTCGTACGGCTCCCGCCGCGGCAACCACGAGGTGATGATCCGCGGCACCTTCGCCAACATCCGGCTGCGCAACCTGCTGCTGGACGGCGTGGAGGGCGGCTACACCCGCGACTTCACCAAGGGCGGGGAGCAGGCGTTCATCTACGACGCCTCGCAGAACTACCAGGCCGCCGGCATCCCGCTGGTCGTCCTGGCCGGCAAGGAGTACGGCTCGGGGTCGTCGCGTGACTGGGCGGCCAAGGGCACCGCGCTGCTCGGCGTGCGCGCCGTCATCGCCGAGTCGTACGAGCGCATCCACCGGTCGAACCTGATCGGCATGGGCGTGCTGCCGCTGCAGTTCCCCGAGGGCGAGAGCGCCGAGTCGCTGGGTCTGACCGGCGAGGAGACCTTCGACATCGTAGGTGTCGAGGAGCTCAACGCCGGCTCGACCCCCGCCACCGTCACCGTGCGGGCCGGGGACGTCGAGTTCCAGGCCGTGGTGCGTATCGACACCCCCGGCGAGGCGGACTACTACCGCCACGGCGGCATCATGCAGTACGTCCTGCGCTCCCTGCTCGCCAAGAGCTGAGGGCTCGTCAAGAGCTGACATCTCGGGAGGTCCGGGCCGGCAGTGAGGCTGCCGGCCCGGCACCGCGCCTTGGAACGTGGCCCCGTGCAAGGCGGAAGTCCCCGCCAGGCAGGCGCGCGCTGCCGGCCTCTCGGGGCGCAGAGGGGTACGGAGGCCGCTCCGGGCGGCTCGCCTACGCCCGGATGAGGTGAGTCAGGACGACACGCATCTTCTCGAGTGACGGCTCCTCCACCCAGCCGATCCTCCTGGTCAGGCGCTGCACGGACATGGCGCGGAACTGCTCCACCATCGCCCAGCACCGCTTGTCCAGGCCCGTGCCGGGGGCGATCTCGATGTGGCTGGGCCAGCCGCGCTCAGTGGTGGTCAGCGGCACGGTGAACACCAGGCCCATCCGCACGTCGTTCATGGCGCGGCCGCTCATGACCACCACCGGCCTCGGCCCGCCCTGTTCCCGGCCCGTGGGCTGACCGTAGTCGGTCAGCCAGAGGTCACCGCGCGTTATCCGCATCGTGCTCCTTCGGTGGCAGGTGGGAGGACCAGTCCTCCGGCTCGAGACCGTCTTGAGCGGCCCGGTCGAAGACGGCTGTCTCCGCCAGGTGGTCGGCCCAGCCCGCGGGGTCCTCTCGCCGGGTCCGCTCGACCGCTGCTCGCAACTCCTCCCAGAATTTCCTGTGTTCATATTCGGCGACGGCGTCGTCGATCACTGCTGTCATGGGTCTGCCTTCCTGCTTTGCGATCGCCGCGAGCTTGTCGCGAGTAAGAGTGCTGACCCGGATCGTCGTGTGGCGTTGCTCGCTCCCCATACGGCGAGGCTACGATCCTGTCTACAAAAAGCGCTATGGCGATGTCGCCACGTAGGAGACTACGAGGGCGTTGATTACTCTCGCGACAACTTTCGATTACTGACGGTGATTGTCTGAGTTATCGGGTCCGGATAACCGGTTGCCGGGCGGCAGCGGGGCGTCGCTAGGGTCCCTGCCCATGGATCACGACGTGGTGTTGCTGCTCATCGGGGGAGTGGCCGTCTTCATCGGGGCGGTCGTACAGGGCGGGGTGGGGTTCGGGCTGGGCCTGGTGGCCGCGCCCCTGATCACGTTGCTCGATCCGTCGGTCATGCCGGGGGCGGTCCAGGTCGTCAACCTGACGATGCCGCTGTTCACGCTGGCCAGGGAGTGGCGCAGGGCCGAGTGGCGGGGAGCGGGGTGGGCACTGCTGGGCCGGCTGCCGGGCAGCGCGATCGGTGCTCTCGTGGTCGTCTACGTGAGCACGACGACGCTCGGCGTGCTGGTCGGCGTGATGGTGCTGGTCGCGGTCGTGCTGACGGCCCGCGCGGTGTCCGTGCCGCGCAACGGCGCGACGCTGACGGCCGCCGGGTTCCTCTCGGGGATCACCGGCACGGCCACCGGGATCGGCGGGCCGCCGATCGCGCTGGTCTACCAGAGCGCCCGGGGTCCGCAGATCAGGGCCACGCTGGCGCTGTTCTTCTGTGTGAGCGCCGCGCAGTCGCTCGTCATCCTCGCGCTCCTCGGCAGGCTCCCGGGACGCGCCCTGGCCGGTGGGGCGGCGCTGGTGCCGTTCGTCCTGCTCGGTTTCGCGGCCTCCGGGCCGCTGCGGCGTTATCTGGACGGCGGGCGGGTCCGCACGGCCGTCCTGGCCGTGGCCGCCGTCTCCGCCTGCGCGCTGCTCGGGCAGAGCCTCGCACACTGAACCCACAACACGGCCCACAACCGGGCCCACAACCGGGCCCACAAGAGGGCCCACAACCGGGCCCACAACAGGGCCCACGACCGGGCCGTACGGCAGGCAGGCCCGCGGAGACCACCCGCGGGTCGGTGTGGACGATCGCGTACTCGGTCCAGGCGTTCCCCGCGGCATCGGCGGGGCCCGCGTCCAGCGGCGCCATCGACAGCGCCTGCGTCGCGGGAACCGTGAGGAGCGTCGCCGTTCCCCGCGCTCGCCCCTGCCGTCTCGGGGAACAGGTTTCGGCCGAACCGGAAAGGGTCACGGGGCGTCCCTGCCGACGTAGGAGTCCCAGGGTCACGAACGTCACGATCACCTGTGGAACCGGGCGGACCGAAACGTCGCCGGATGTTGATCCTACGTTTCTTCATTGTTACCGCGAACAACAAACGTTACCGTCCTGTGTCTTTCACCACCTGGGCTTTGGGCTTACGTTGTCTCAAACAACATTCCCTGGAGCGGTGAACGCCGTGACCCGGCCCTGCCGTACCGGGTGGCCAAGGTGCCTGCAACCCACAAGATCTGCCCAGACGGCGGGAAGGGGCACCGGCTCGGCCGCACCCCCTCATAGACCCCCAGTCATAGAAAGGACCCACGCATCATGCGCAAGGGGATCCTCAGCATCGGCGCCGCCGCCGCGGCGCTCACCCTCGGTCTCACCGCCTGCGGGGGCGAGAGCGGTGACACCTCCGCGGACGCCAGCGGCGCCCCCTCGGCCGCCGCCGGCGACGCCAAGCCCGGCAAGATCGGCGTCATCCTGCCGGACAGCAAGTCCTCCGCCCGGTGGGAGACCGCCGACCGCAAGTACCTCCAGGAGGCCTTCGACGCCGCGGGCGTGCAGTCGGACATCCAGAACGCCCAGGGCGACAAGACCGCGTTCCAGACGATCGCGGACCAGATGATCACCAACGGCGCGACCGTCCTGATGATCGTCAACCTCGACAGCGGCACCGGCAAGGCCGTGCTGGACAAGGCCAAGTCGCAGGGTGTCGCGACGATCGACTACGACCGCCTCACGCTCGGCGGCAGCGCCTCCTACTACGTGTCGTTCGACAACACGGCGGTCGGCAAGCTGCAGGGCGAGGGCCTGGTCAAGTGCCTGACCGACAAGAAGGCCGACAAGCCGATCGTCGCCGAGCTGAACGGCTCGCCGACCGACAACAACGCGACGCTGTTCAAGCAGGGCTACGACAGCGTGCTGCAGCCGAAGTACGACTCCGGCGAGTACAAGAAGGGCCCGGACCAGTCGGTTCCCGACTGGGACAACACCCAGGCCGGCACGATCTTCGAGCAGATGCTCACCCAGGAGCCGAAGATCGCCGGTGTCCTCGCCGCCAACGACGGTCTCGGCAACGCCGCGATCTCGGTGCTGAAGAAGCAGAAGCTGAACGGCAAGGTCCCGGTCACCGGCCAGGACGCCACCGTGCAGGGCCTGCAGAACATCCTCGCCGGCGACCAGTGCATGACGGTCTACAAGGCCATCAAGAAGGAGGCCGACGCGGCCGCCCAGCTCGCGGTCTCGCTGGCCAAGGGTGAGCAGCCGCAGGTGAGCGGCTCGGTCAAGGACACCGAGGGCAACCGCGACGTCCCGTCCGTGCTGCTGGAGCCCCAGGCCATCTTCTTCGACAACGTCAAGGACGTCGTGGCCGACGGCTTCGTGAGCAAGGACGAGCTGTGCACCGGCGAGTTCGCCGACAAGTGCACCGAGGCCGGCATCAGCTAAGCACCATCCATCCACCGGGTGCGTACGGCGACGCGGACCCCCCTTAGCGGGTGACGTGCTGAGCCGCGACGAGCACCGTGCGGGGCGCCCTGTCCGGACAGGGCACCGTTCCGACCAGGCACAGGGCGCCCCGCACCGCCCGGAGCGACGAGAGGCGGCCCGGACAACGGCGCCGTACCGGCCCCATCGATCTACGGAGTAGCCCATCGTGTCCCAGGGACCGATCCTGGAACTGCGCGGCATCAACAAGAGCTTCGGCCCCGTGCAGGTCCTTCACGACGTCGCCTTCTCGGCCTACCCGGGTGAGGTGACAGCACTCGTCGGCGACAACGGCGCCGGCAAGTCGACGCTGGTCAAGTGCATCGGCGGCATCCACCCGATCGACTCGGGCGAATACTTCTTCGACGGCGAGCGGGTCCACGTGAGCGGGCCCAGGGACGCGGCGGCGCTGGGCGTCGAGATCGTCTACCAGGACCTCGCCCTCTGCGACAACCTCGACATCGTGCAGAACATGTTCCTGGGCCGTGAGCGCCGCAGCGGTCTGGTCCTGGACGAGGACACGATGGAGGAGATGGCGGCCAAGACGCTGGCCGGCCTGTCCGTCCGCACCGTCAAGTCGCTGCGCCAGCACGTCTCCAGCCTGTCCGGCGGCCAGCGGCAGACCGTGGCGATCGCCAAGGCCGTGCTCTGGAACAGCAAGGTCGTCATCCTCGACGAGCCGACCGCCGCCCTCGGCGTCGCGCAGACCGCCCAGGTGCTCGAACTGGTCCGCCGCCTGGCCGACAAGGGTCTCGCGGTGGTGCTCATCTCCCACAACATGAACGACGTCTTCGCCGTGTCCGACCGGATCGCGGCGCTGTACCTGGGACGGATGGCCGCCCAGGTCAAGGCGTCCGAAGTGACCCACGCGCAGATCGTGGAACTGATCACCTCCGGGCGCAGCGGGGAGCTCGGGCTCAAGAACGGCAACGGAGCGGCATCATGACAACCGAAACGCTCCCCAAGCAGGAGAACGCCGAGTCGTCGCTCGGCGTGCACGTCAAGGGCTATCTCGAGCGGATCAAGGGGGGTGAGCTGGGGGCCCTTCCCGCGGTCTTCGGCCTCATCATCCTCTGCGTGGTCTTCTCGGTCCTGCGCCCGGCCTTCCTCTCGGCGGTCAACTTCGCCAACCTCTTCACCCAGGGCGCGGCGGTCGCCGTCATCGCCATGGGCCTGATCTTCGTGCTCCTCCTCGGCGAGATCGACCTGTCCGCCGGTTTCGCGAGCGGCGTCTGCGCGGCGGTGCTCGCCGTGCTGCTCACCCTGCAGGGCTGGCCCTGGTATCTCGCGGTCCTGGCCGCGATGGTCACCGGCGCGGTCATCGGCCTGGTGCTCGGGTCGCTGGTGGCCAAGCTCGGCATCCCGTCCTTCGTGGTCACGCTGGCGGCGTTCCTGGCCTTCCAGGGCGTCGTCCTGCTGCTGGTGAAGGACGGCACCAACATCTCGATCCGCGACGAGACGATCCTCGCGATCGCCAACAAGAACGTCCCGCCGGTCGCCGGATGGGCGGCCCTGATCGTGGGCGTCGTCGCGTACGCCGCGATCCAGCTCCTGCAGGCGCGCCGCCGCGCGGCGCGCGGCCTGGTCGCCACCCCGATCGCGGTCATCGCCGCCCGGGTCGTGACGCTCGCGGTGGTCTCCGGGATCGCGGTGTACGTCCTCAACCTGGAGCGCAGCCGCAACGCGGCGCTCGTGTCGCTCAAGGGCGTGCCGATCGTCGTCCCGCTGATCGTGATCCTGCTGATCGTCTGGACCTTCGTGCTGCGGCGCACGGCGTACGGCCGGCACATCTACGCGGTCGGCGGCAACGCCGAGGCCGCCCGCCGGGCCGGCATCAACGTGGACCGCATCCGCATCTCCGCCTTCGTCATCTGCTCCTTCATGGCCTCGCTCGGCGGCATCATCGCGGCGTCGCGGGCCAACTCGGTCGACCCCAACACCGGCGGCAGCAACGTGCTGCTGTTCGCGGTGGGCGCGGCCGTCATCGGCGGCACCAGCCTCTTCGGCGGCAAGGGCCGGGCGCTCGACGCGCTGCTCGGCGGCGCGGTGGTCGCGGTCATCGAGAACGGCATGGGCCTCATGGGCTACAGCGCCGGCGTCAAGTTCGTCGTGACCGGTTCGGTGCTCCTGCTCGCCGCGGGCGTGGACGCCCTGTCGAGGAAGCGTGCGGCGGCGACCGGCAGAAGATGACGTGATCGGGCCCCGATAAGGTGATCTGCGACCCCTGACCTGGTCAGGTTCCCCCCGACCCCACGGAATCCGAGGCTCCCCCGATGATGCGCGCCGGTCCCTCACAGGAGGAGATCCGCAAGCACAACCTCGGGACGCTGCTGCGGCACGTCCATCTCGGAGGGCCGACGTCGCGGGCCGAGCTGACCTCGCTGATGGGGCTGAACCGGAGCACCATCATGGCGCTCACGGCGGACCTCACGGCGGCGGGCCTCGTCAGGGAGGAACTGCCCAAGGACACCGGCCGGGCCGGACGGCCGTCGCTGGTCGTCCGCCCGGAGACGGCCCGCGTCTACGTCCTGGCCTTCGAGGTGGGCGTCGACCGGCTGGCCGCCGCGCGCATCGGCCTCGGCGGGGTGATCCTCGACCGCCGTGAGGCCGCGCGGGCGCGCGGGGAGTTCGACATGGCGCAGGTCGTGGGGACGCTGGCGGGCTTCGCCCGGCAGATGCGGCGCAGGACGCGCGAGGACACGATCTGCGTCGGCGCGGCGGCGGCGGTCTCCGGGGTGGTCCGCGCCTCCGATGGCGTCGTCAGGATCGGGCCGAACATCGGCGCGTTCGAGGTGCCGCTGGGGGAGGAGCTGACCAAGCGGCTCGCGCTCGGGCTGCCCGTGGCGGTGGGCAACGAGGCGAACCTCGGCGCGCTCGCCGAGCACACCCGCGGCATCGGCGCGGGCTGCCGCGACCTCATCTACCTGCACGGCGACGTGGGCATCGGCGGCGGCATCATCGTGAACGGCCAGCTCCTCGGCGGGTACGGCGGGTATGGCGGCGAGGTGGGCCACATGGTGGTCAACCCCGACGGCCGCCCGTGCGCCTGCGGCTCGCGCGGCTGCCTGGAGGCCGAGGTGGGGGAGCCGGCGCTGATGGAGCACGCCGGACGGTACGGCGAGATGATCGGCAGGGACGCGGTCCGCGCCGTCGTCGACGCCGCCGACCGGGGCGACGTGATGGCCCAGGAGGCCCTCGCCCAAGTGGGCAACTGGCTCGGGCTCGGCGTGGCCAGCCTGGTCAACGTCTTCAACCCCGAGATGGTCGTCTTCGGCGGCATCCTGCGGGAGATCTACCTGGGCTCGGCCGCCCAGGTGCGCAGCCGGATCGCCACCGGCACCCTGCGCGCGACCCGGGAGCAGGTGCGGCTGCGCACCTCGGCCCTGGGCGACGACGCGACGCTGATGGGGGCGGCCGAGCTGGCGTTCGCCCAGGTGCTCGCCGACCCCCTCGAAGCGTTGTCCCGGGTCGCCACCTGAACGTGGTCAGGCGACCTTGGAGACGGGAGCACGGAACGTGTCGCACGCCTGAGGGCCGCCACCCGCCCAGCCGCGCTTGAGCCAGTAGCGGATGTTGCGCGTCGTGCCGTGCCACATGTCGCCTTCGTCCGCCGTGAGCCACTCGTCCCAGTCGCGCCGGTCGCGGGCGAGCGAGGACCAGACGCTGCGGACGAAGGCGGCGGAGAAGCAGTCGGCCTGCAGCTCGATCCTGCGGTTGAGGTCGAGGGCCCGCTTTCCGCTCAGCGTGCGGGACCGCCGCTCGAACTCGGCCAGGATGCCGGCGCGGTCCTGCGCGTGGTGGCCGTACTCGTGGGCGACGACCGTGAAGAGCCCGAACCCCCTGGGGTCCGACAGCTCCTCCTTGGAGAGCATGATCCACAACGTCTTGTTCGCGGGGCAGTACAGGCTCGCCGCGTAGCTCGCCATGAACTGGCCGCAGCCCGTGTAGACGCTCTTCGTGATGTACCTCACCCGGGGCGGGGAGAACCGCAGCCCCGCCTGCCGGAACTTCTCGCTCCAGGCCCGGCGGAGGCAGCCGAGCAGGTCGTCCAGGTAGGCCCGGTAGGAGCCGAGGTCGTCGGCCCGCCGGGCCGGCTCGGTGCACGCGGAGGATCGGAACGCGCCCGTGGCGTAGAGCGGGTTCCTCATCAGCGCTCCCGGCCCGGTGGGCACGGGCCGCGCCGAGGCGCCGGAGGCGTCCGCCGCACCGGTGAGGGGCAGGGCTCCCACCACCGCCGTGACCGCGACGGCGGCCGTGCGGAGGCTTATGCGAATCATCAGTGGGCATCTCAAGCGGACAGAGAGATAGTCAGGAAGTGGCGAATCGCCCGAAGATCCGGCAGCGCGGATGTTCCTTCTAGGGGATCATGAGGGTAGAGCAGGAGGAGGCGACGGGTAAAGCAGGATCGATGCCGGCGCCGGGAAGGTCTTGTGGAGGTTCGGTGCAACCCCTGATCCCCCCGCACCTTCCTCGAACTAGACTCGATCCGTTCGATGGCGAGCGGGAAGGATGAGCGGTGGGGATTCTGGAGACGATCAAGGACCCGCTCGACGTGAAGCGCCTTGAGGCCGGGGAACTGCCCGTGCTGGCGGCGGAGATCCGCGACCTGCTGGTCTCCTCCGTCGCGAAGACCGGCGGTCACCTCGGGCCCAACCTCGGCGTCGTCGAGCTGACCATCGCCCTCCACAGGGTCTTCGACTCGCCGCGCGACCCGATCCTGTTCGACACCGGCCACCAGGCGTACGTGCACAAGATGCTGACCGGCCGGTCCGGCCAGTTCGACACGCTGCGCCAGGAGGGCGGCCTGTCGGGATATCCCAGCCAGGCCGAGTCGGAGCACGACTTCATCGAGAACTCGCACGCCTCCACCGCCCTGTCGTACGCCGACGGGCTGGCCAAGGCGATCACCCTGCGCGGGGAGACCGGCCGCACGGTGGTGGCCGTGATCGGCGACGGCGCGCTCACCGGCGGCATGGCCTGGGAGGCGCTGAACAACATCGCCGGGCGCAAGGACCTGCCGCTGATCATCGTGGTCAACGACAACGGCCGGTCCTACTCGCCGACCATCGGCGGTCTCGCCTCCCACCTGTCGTCGCTGCGGATGAGCCAGGGCTACGAGCACGTGCTCGAACTGGTGAAGAACAACCTCGGCCGGGTGCCCGTGGTCGGCGCGCCGCTCTACGACACGCTGCACGGCATCAAGAAGGGCCTGAAGGACATCCTGACCCCGCAGGTCATGTTCGAGGACCTCGGGCTGAAGTACGTCGGCCCGATCGACGGCCACGACGAGGGGGCGGTGGAGGCCGCGCTGCGCCGCGCCAGGGGCTTCCGCGGGCCCGTCATCGTCCACGTGCTCACCCGCAAGGGCAACGGCTACAGCCACGCGGAGAACCACGACGAGGACTGCTTCCACGGTCCCGGCCCGTTCGACCCGCTGACGGGCGAGGAGCGGCCCAAGCCGCACAGCTGGACCAACGTGTTCAGCGAGGAGATCGTGAAGATCGGCCGTGAGCGGGACGACGTCGTCGCGATCACCGCGGCGATGCTCCACCCGGTCGGCCTGGCGGCGTTCGCCGAGGCGTACCCGGACCGGATCTACGACGTGGGCATCGCCGAGCAGCACGCCCTGACCAGCGCCGCCGGGCTCGCGCTCGGCGGTCTTCACCCCGTCGTGGCCCTCTACGCGACGTTCCTCAACCGGGCCTTCGACCAGCTCCTTATGGACGTGGCGCTGCACCGCCTGCCGGTCACCGTCGTGCTCGACCGCTCGGGCGTGACGGGAGACGACGGCGCCAGCCACAACGGCATGTGGGACCTGTCGATCCTCCAGGTGATCCCCGGGCTCTCGATCGCCGTCCCGCGCGACGGCGCGCGGCTGCGCGAGCTGCTGGCCGAGGCGGTCCGGATCGAGGACGGCCCGACGGTGGTCCGCTACCCCAAGGGCGGCCTGCCCGCGGACGTCGAGGCGGTCGGCAAGCTCGGCGAGATGGACGTGCTCCGCGCCGGCGACGCCGACGTGCTGCTGGTCGCGGTCGGCCCGATGGCCGAGGTCTGCCTGGAGGCCGCGAACCTCCTCGACGCGCAGGGCATCTCCACCACCGTGGTCGACCCCCGCTGGGTGAAGCCGCTCGACGAGGCGCTGGCGCTGGCCGCCGCCGCGCACAAGCTGGTCGTCGTGGTGGAGGACAACGGCCGGGTCGGCGGCGTGGGCGACGCCGTGGCGCGCCTGCTGCGCGACGCCGACGTGGACGTGCCGGTGCGGACCTACGGCATCCCCCAGCGCTTCCTCGACCACGCCAAGCGGGCCAAGATCCTCTCCGATATCGGCCTGACCGGGCAGGACCTCGCCCGCCAGATCACCGAGGCCGTGGCGCGCCGGTCGCAGGTGATGGAGAGCCATCCCGCGCGGCTCGTGCAGCCCACCGATTGACAACCAGGAGTAATACCGGTGTGACCGGGAAGTCTGCAGGTCATCGACGTGATGAGGAGCCTGCGGATGAGCCTTTTCCGGACGAAGCCGGTCGAACAGTCGATTGAGGATGCCGAAGGCGGCGAGCATCGGCTCAGGCGCAGCCTGAGCGCTCTCGACCTCACCGTCTTCGGCATCGGCGTCATCGTGGGCACCGGCATCTTCGTGCTGACCGGTGTGGCGGCGCGCAACACGGCCGGCCCGGCCGTCGCGATCTCCTTCGTGATCGCCGGGATCGTGTGCGCGCTCGCGGCCCTGTGCTACGCCGAGTTCGCCGCCACCGTCCCGGTCGCGGGCTCGGCCTACACCTACGCGTACGCCACGATCGGCGAGTTCCCGGCCTGGATCATCGGCTGGGACCTGATGCTGGAACTGGCACTGGGCGCGGCGGTGGTCGCCTCGGGCTGGTCGGGCTACTTCGCCTCGCTGCTGAAGAACTTCGGCGTCTATCTGCCGCCGTCCATCGCCGGCGACGAGGCCGTCTTCAACATCCCGGCGGCGGTGATCGTGATCCTGCTGACCGGGGTCCTGGTGGCCGGGATCAAGATGTCGGCCCGCTTCAACGGCGCCATGGTCGCGGTCAAGCTGGCCGTCGTGCTCCTCGTGATCATCGCCGGGCTGTTCTTCATCAAGGGTGCCAACTACCAGCCGTTCGTCCCCCCGCCTCACCACATGGCCGCCGGGGAGGGCATGAAGGCCCCGCTCATCCAGGTGCTGTTCGGCGTGCAGCCGGTCGCGTACGGCGTCTTCGGCGTCTTCACCGCCGCGGCCCTGGTGTTCTTCGCCTACATCGGCTTCGACGTCGTGGCGACCGCGGCCGAGGAGACCCGCCGCCCGCAGCGCGACCTGCCCATCGGGATCATCGCCTCGCTGGTCGTCTGCACGATCCTCTACGTGGCGGTCTCGCTCGTGGTCGTCGGCATGCAGCACTATTCGGAGCTCAGCGCGTCTGCCCCGCTCGCGGACGCGTTCCGGTCGGTGGGCCAGCCCTGGATGGCCACGCTGATCAGCATCGGAGCCATCGCCGGGCTCACCACCGTCGTGATGATCCTCATGCTGGGCCAGAGCCGGGTGCTGTTCGCGATGTGCCGTGACAACCTGCTGCCCCGGTCCCTCGCCAAGGTCCACCCGACGTTCCGCACGCCGTACCGGATCACGATCGTCATCGGCGCGGCCACCGCGGTGCTCGCGGCGCTGATCCCGCTGAGCGCCATCGCGGAGCTGGTGAACATCGGCACGCTGTTCGCCTTCGTGATCGTCGCGGTGGCCGTGATGATCCTCCGCAGGACCCGTCCCGACCTGCCCCGCTCCTTCCGCACCCCGTTCGTGCCGGTGGTGCCCATCCTGTCGGTGCTGGCCTCGGCCTACCTGATGCTCAACCTGCCCGTGGAGACCTGGATCCGGTTCTTCGCCTGGATGGTCGTCGGCGCCGTCGTCTACTTCCTGTACGGCCGGCGCCGCAGCAGGGTGGCCGCTACAACCCCTGGGGAAGCAGTCCTCGAACGGTGAGCACGGCGCCCACGACGGCCAGCAGCGCGCCGCTCGCGCCCAGCAGCAGGCGGTAGCCGCGGGGGGTCAGCCGGTGCCGCCCGGCCCCCACGGCCCCCGCAAGCGCCACCTTGGAACCCACCAGGACCAGATAGAACCCGCCCACGAAGACCAGCGCGTACGCCGGGGCGTGGTCCCACGCCGAGACGAAGATCGGTGAGCCCACCGCGATCCAGAACAGCCACGGGTGGGGGTTGAGCATGTTCACCACCACCCCGCGCAGGATCTCCCGGGCCGAGGAGGGCGCGTCCTCGCCGGGCCGGGGCGGCAGGGCCGTACGGGCCTCGCGCAGCGTCTCCACGCCGAGGTGGACGACGTAGAGCCCGCCTCCGACCGCCAGCACGCGCAGGAGCACCTGCGGCAGCGCCCCGACCGCCGTCACGGCGAGCAGCACCACGGGCAGGTCGGACAGCAGCGGCACGCAGGCCAGGCGCACCCCCGAGCGGAACCCGCCGCGCAGGCTCGCCGTGATGACGAGCGTCAGCAGCGCGCCGGGCGTGACCCCCGCGCCCAGGCCGAGGCTGAGCCCCATCAGCAGTTCCGTCACGCCGCTTACCTCCCGTTTCGTCCGCACGAGAGGCTATCGCCGGTCGCACACCGGAAGCGCGCGGCGGACGAGGTCAGGCCTTGCCGCCGTTCCCTGGTTCGCATTCGCATGGCGCCTGCCGCGGATGGAGATCATGTCGTTTCCGCCGGCGATTCGGGCAGATTTTCAAGCGCTCTGTCGTGGCGGTGGAATGCCGGGGAGCCGCGAGGTCCGGATCTCCGGCGCCGCGGAGGCGCCTGCCGGGTGGTGTCCGCACGGGAGTGACGGCCGGTGTCTTGAGCGGCGGAAACGGTCTTGTGTTTCCAAAATGTATCAATTACCTTGACTTGGTGGAATCGCGGGCTGAAAAGGCGCGCGTCGAAAAGTTTCACATTCCATCAATTGGGTCGAGTCGATGGGCGGGACCGACCACTGCGGGCCATCAAGGGAGTTTCGGCATGGCGTTATTCCAGCGTGGCAGCGCGCGCCCCACGGGCGCCCGCAGACTCTCGGCGGTGATCGCCGCTGGAGTCACGGCGGTCGCGGCGGTGTCACTCACGCCGCGACCGGCGGAGGCGGACACGCCCTGGGTGAGCGTCTCGGACGACGGCTACCTGGCGATCAGCATCCCGGCGGCCGCCGTCGAGGCCAGTGTCGGCCAGGTGTCGGAGCTGGCCGTCGAGGGGAACTTCGGCCCCTCCTTCGCATGGGCGGAGTATGGCCTGACCCGCCGGGGCGACCTCTGGTGGGGAGCACTCGGCCCGCTCAAGCCGGGGCTGTACGCCTACCAGGTCACGGGCGACAACACCAAGAGCCTCAAGGACCCGACGAACAGCACCACCGTGGCGTCCAAGCCCCTGTGGAGCACCTTCCTCGTGCCGGGCGAGTCCGTACGCCTGCTGGCGGACGCGCCGCAGGGACAGGGCGGCCGGGTCGAGACCCTGACCTACCGGGTCAAGAAGGAGGAGCGGTCGGCGCTGGTGTGGACGCCGCCGGGCTACCAGGCGAAGGACCCCAAGGACCCCAAGGGCACCAAGGGCGCGGACGGCCCCAAGGGCGCGGACGGCCCTAAGGGGCCGAAGGGTCCCGAGGGCCCGAAGGGCTACCCGGTGCTGTTCCTGCAATCCGGCAAGGGACAGAGCGCCACCGACTGGCTCGATCTCGGCCGGGCCAAGCAGATCCTCGACAACCTGTCGGCCCAGAAGGCCATCGAGCCGATGGTGGTGGTGATCAGCGACGGTGACGACGACAAGGACCTGAAGGACCTCGGCAAGGCGGTCGGGGACAGGTACGACGTCCTGCGCGACCCGGCGCACCAGGCGATCGCCGGTGTGGCCGAGGGCGGGACGCTGGCGCTGCGCGCCGCTCTCACCGGGGGGCCGGGTCGGTTCGCCTACGCCGGCTCGTTCTCCGGCCTGCTGACGGACGCCGGGGGGCCGGACGCCCGGGCGATCGGCCACGACCTCAAGCTGCTGCGGCTGTACACCGGGAACGTGACCGATCCCGCGTACAACGCGACCGTCCGCCTGACGAAGGCGCTGGACCATGCCCGGGTCAGGTACGAGTTCGACGGGGTCAACCCCGACGGCGGGGCGAACTGGAACGCCTGGCAGGAGAACCTGATCGACTTCTTGCCGCGGCTGTTCCGCAACGCCCCGGACCACGGTCCGAGCGCCGGTCACGGACCGCTGAAGGGCGAGTTCCATCCGCCCGCGCCCGGCACCACGCCGACGCCGTACGTGTCCGAGGACGGGTTCGTCACGTTCGAGACCACGACGGAGTTCAAGGACGCCGACCACGTCACGGTGTGGGCGAACGACGCTCCCAACGGGAGCTGGCTCTGTATCCCGATGTCCCGCGACGGCGACCGGTGGCGGGTGACCGTGGGTCCGCTGGAGCCGTGGTTCTACTACTACCAGTGGATCGTGGACCGGGTCGCGGCCAAGGACACGTCGAACCCGACCAAGGTGACCTCCGAGCCCAACTGGAGCTCCTTCTTCATCCCCGGTGAGAGGTCGCGCCTGCTCTCGGACGTTCCCGCCGGTCAGGGTGGGAAGGTCGAGAGCCTGACGTACCACAGCAACGTCGTGAACGAGGACCGGACGGCGCTGGTGTGGACCCCGCCCGGCTATGACGCCGAGCGCGCGGAGCCCTATCCCGTTCTCTACCTCCAGCACGGCAGCGGCCAGAGCTACACCGACTGGGTCGAGATGGGACGCGCCAAGCAGATCCTCGACCACGAGTTCCTCGACGGGAAGCTCGTGCCGATGGTGGTCGTGATGGGCAACGGCAACGTGCCCGACTTCGGCAAGGAGCTGCTGGACGACATCGTCCCGGCGGCCCGCGCCCACTACAACGTCTCCGGCGACCCGGCGCAGCAGGCCCTCGCCGGGCTCTCGATGGGCGGCGTGCAGACGCTCGGCGTGCTGAAGGACTATCCGGGCCGGTTCGCGTACGTCGCGGCGTTCTCGGCCTGGTTCGGCGACGGCACCGGCGTCGACGCGGCGGCGATCAACAACGGGACCAAGATGCTGCGCCTGTACGTCGGCGACCAGACCGACTTCGTGCAGCCGTTCTTCCTGGGGTCCCTGCCCACCTTGGACAGCCTCGGCATCCGCTACGAGTTCGACGGGGTCACCCCCGGACCGCACGGCTGGGACGTGTGGCAGAAGAACCTCATCGACCTGGCGCCGCGCCTGTTCAAGCGCTGATCGACCACCGTCGCGGCGCGGTCGCCCCTGCTGCGGGCGACCGCGCCGTGCCCGTTCCGCCGCGCCGTGTACGGCACGCAGCGGGAGGGCCGTGGCGGACTCCCGCAGCGGGGAGCGAGCGCGGCGCCCCGTCGCGCTCGCAGAGAGGGATCAGTGACGCACCAGCCGGGCGCGGTGGGCGCGGTTGATATCGATGAGCCGGTCGAGGGCGTCGCGGGCCTGGACGAGCTCGTCGATGTTGCGGTTGATCCGGTCCCGCTCCTGGACCAGCCGCTCGAACGCCTCGTCGGAGTTCCGCTCGCTCGGCGAGTCGACACAGGGGAGCACCTCGGCGATCGTCCGGCTGGACAGCCCCGCGCCGTACATGCGCTGGATGAGCCGCACCCGCTCGACCTCGCCGTCGGTGTAGTGGCGCTGGCCGCTGGGGCTGCGCGTGCTGGTGAGCAGGCCCTGCTCCTCGTAGTAGCGCAGGGAACGGACGCTCACCCCGGCCCGCGCCGCCAGCTCGCCGATTCGCATCGCGCCTCCTTGAGAGAAACCCGGCTCTAACGCTTGCATCTGACGTCAATGTCAGGTCTTAGCGTAGTCGCGTGTCCAGCCGGCGGACGCGTCCCTCTGCAGGAACGTCTGGAAAGGCACGCAGGAATGACGACCCTTTTCGACCGCCACCAGCTTGGTTCGCTGACCCTGCCCAACCGTGTGGTGATGGCCCCGATGACCCGGGTCCGCGCGGCGGCGGGCGGCCTGGCGACACCGTCGATGGCGACCTACTACGCCCAGCGCGCCACCGCCGGGCTCATCGTGACCGAGGGCGTGCAGCCGAGCCTCGTCGGGCAGTCCAACCCCGGCACGCCCGGGCTGCACACCGACGAGCAGGTCGCGTCGTGGCGGCCGGTCACCGACGCGGTCCACACCAACGGCGGCCGCATCTTCGCCCAGCTCATGCACGGAGGCCGCGTCTCCCACCCCGACACCACGGGAACGCAGCCCGTGGGTCCCTCGGCCGTCCCCGCGCCCGGCGAGGTGTTCACCCCGTCGGGCCCAAGCCGGCGCCCGTGCCGAGGGCGCTGGAGACCGCAGAGGTGCCCGAGCACGCCCTGTCGTACGCGCGGGCCGCCGTCCGGGCGGTCGACGCCGGCTTCGACGGCGTCGAACTGCACGGTGCGAACGGCTATCTCATCTCCCAGTTCCTGTCGAGCACCGCCAACCTGCGCACCGACGCGTACGGCGGGTCGATCGAAGGCCGCATCCGCTTCGCGGTGGAGGCCGTGACGGCGACGGTCGAGGCGGTGGGCGGCGACCGTACGGGCATCCGACTCTCGCCGGGCGCGGGCCTGTGGGGCGCGGAGGAGCACGACGTCCCCGAGCTGTACGGCGCGCTCCTCGCCGCGCTGGCTCCCCTGAATCTCGCCTACATCCACCTGGAGGCCACCACGGACGAGGACGTGCTGGTCGAGCTGCGCAAGGCCTGGCCCGGCACGCTCATCGTCAACCCGGCCTTCCCGACGGGCCCCCGGAAGACGGACAAGGCGGCGGCCGATCATTGGCTGGGGCTCGGCGCCGACCTGATCAGCTTCGGCCGCGCGTTCATCGCCAACCCCGACCTCGTGGAGCGGCTGCGCCAGGGGCTGCCCATCGCGCCGGACGACAAGACCACCTGGTATCAGGGCGGCGACGCGGGCTACCTCACTTATCCCGCCTACCACCACGCGGCCTGACCGCGTACGGAACCGCGGCGAGCCGTCGCGCCGATGTGGCGTGACGGCTCGCCGCGCGGTCCTGTGCTCTGCTTCGGAGCTTCTGGAGGTGGCCCACCTCAGCCTCCTCGGAAGCGGTAGAGCGCCTTCCCCCGTAGCAGGCAGACCGTCACCCTCAGCGCGGGCTTCGGCTCGGATCGACGACGAGCTTGAACACCTACACATCGATCCCGCGAGCGGCGAGGATCTCGCGCCATGGCTTCCCCTCGGAGCGGGGTTCCCCGGCGAGGACATGTTCGGCCCGTTCGTGCATCTGCCGGCGGCCTTGGGGATCGCGCACCGAGTCGCAGACGGAGATCCACCACCGGTGCACGAACGCGTTCAGCGCCCCCAGGTCCAAGTTGACCCTGACCTCGTCGAGCACTGCCTTGAGTCCCGCGTCGAACGCCTCGCGGTCCTGGGGAACGACCAACGCGGCGCGGATGGCCCGCAGGTTCTTCTCGGGCAACGGCGTCTCACGGGACACGAAGTCGTGCGGTTGCGCTGTCATGGCCTGCTCCCTTCCCGCTCATAGAGCGTACAGAGAAGGGCCGACATCTTCCGGGCCGGCGGAGCGGGAAGGCGGAGCCGTCAGGCCGGTGACTGGTGCGGTGGATCACCGGGGCCCCGCGCGACAGGGGCCCCGGTGATCCGCCAGAGCCGGCGAAAGCCGGCTCGCTCAGCCGGTTCAGGACGGTTCAGGCCGATTCAGGCTGGTTCAGGCTGGTTCAGGCAGGTACGGAGGCGACGCCGGGCTCCAGGAAGCGGGAGCCGGTGACCTCCGCGGAGATGCCCGTACGGTCGAGATAGGGCGTGATGCCGCCGGTGTGGAACGGCCAGCCGGCGCCCAGGATCATGCACAGGTCGATGTCCTGCGGCGCGGCGACCACGCCCTCGTCGAGCATGAGCCGGATCTCCTGGGCGAGGGCCCGCAGCGCGCGCAGCCGCACCTCCTCGCCCGTGGACGGGGACGAGCCGCCCTCGAACAGCGCGCGCACCTCCGGGTCGATCTGGAAGTCCGCGCCGTAGAGGCCGGGCTTGCCCGCCGCGACCAGCTTGGCGAGGTTCTCCGATACGCCGAACCGGTCGGGGAACGCCGCGTGCATGGTCTCGGCGACGTGCAACGCGACGGCCGGGCCGACGAGCTGGAGCAGCGCGAACGGCGTCATCGGCAGGCCGAGCGAGTCGAGCGCGTGGTCGGCGACCTCCAGCGGGGTGCCCTCGTCGGCCGCCGCCGTGACCTCGCCCATGAAGCGGGTCAGCAGCCGGTTGACGACGAACGCGGGCGCGTCCTTGACCAGCACGCACGACTTCTTCAGCGTCTTGCCGACTGCGAAGGCCGTGGCCAAGGTCGCGTCGTCGGTGGCGGCGCCCCGGACGATCTCCAGCAGCGGCAGCACCGCGACCGGGTTGAAGAAGTGGAAGCCCACGACCCGCTCGGGGTGCCGCAGGCCGGACGCCATGTCGGTGACCGACAGCGACGAGGTGTTGGTGGCGAGCACACAGGTCTCGGAGACGACCTCCTCCACCTCGGCGAAGACCTTCTGCTTCACGGCGAGGTCCTCGAACACCGCCTCGATCACGAAGTCGGCGTCGGCGAAGACGTCCTTCGTCAGCGACCCGGTCACCAGGCCCTTCAGCCGGTTGGCCTGGTCGGCGGAGATCCGGCCCTTGCCGAGCAGCTTGTCGACCTCGGCGTGCACATATCCCACGCCCTTGTCGAGCCGGGCCTGGTCGAGGTCGGTCAGCACGACCGGCACCTCCAGACGGCGGGCGAACAGCAGCGCGAGCTGCGAGGCCATCAGCCCGGCGCCCACCACGCCGACCTTGGTGACCGGGCGGGCGAGCGACTTGTCCGGCGCGCCCGCCGGCCGCTTGGCCCGGCGCTGCACCAGGTCGAAGGCGTACAGCCCGGCCCGCAGCTCGTCGCTCATGAGCAGGTCGGCCAGCGCCTCGTCCTCGGCGGCGAAGCCCTCGTCGCGCGACGCCGTACGGGCCAGGGCCACGAGGTCGAGCGCCCGGTAGGGCGCGGGGGAGGCGCCCCGCAGCTTGAGGTCGACGAGGGTCCTGGCCTGGTCGATCACCGGCGCCCAGTCTTCGGCGGTATGGTCGGCCCGCTCGACGGCGATCTCGCCGCGCAGCACCTGGGCGGCCCACCGCAGTGATTCCTCGATGAAGTCGGCGGGCTCGAACATCGCGTCGGCGACGCCGAGGGCGTACGCGTCCCTGCCCTTGATCATGCGGTTCTGCGACAGCGGGTTCTCGATGATGAGCTTGAGCGCCTTCTCCGGGCCGATCAGGCGGGGGAGGAGCTGGGTGCCGCCCCATCCGGGCACCAGGCCGAGGAAGCACTCCGGCAGCGCGATCGCCGGGACGCCCGACGACACGGTGCGGTAGGTGCAGTGCAGGGCGATTTCCAGCCCGCCGCCCATCGCCGCGCCGTTGACGAACGCGAACGACGGCACGTCCAGCTCGCCGAGGCGGCGGAACACGTGGTGCCCGAGCCGCCCGATGGCGAGCGCCTCCTCGCGGGAGGACACCGCCGCCGCGCCCTTGAGGTCGGCCCCGACGGCGAAGATGAACGGCTTGCCGACGACGCCGACGGCCGCCAGGTCGGAGCGGGCGGCGATCGCGTCGAGCGCGTCGTTCAGCGCGAACAGGCCGTGCGGGCCGAACGTGTTGGGCTTGGTGTGGTCGAGGCCGTTGTCGAGCGTGATCAGGGCCATCGTGCCCGCGCCGTACGGAAGCTCGACGTCGCGCACGAGCGCCTTGGTGACGACCTCGTCGGCGTTCTTGCCCTCCAGGAGGGCCTTGCAGGTCTCGATCGTGCTCATGCGAGGTTCTCCCAGATGACGGTGCCGCCCATGCCCATGCCGACGCACATCGTGGTGATCCCGTAGCGGACGTCCGGACGCTCGGCGAACTCCCGCGACAGATGCGTCATCAGCCGCACGCCCGACGACGCGAGCGGGTGGCCGAACGCGATCGCGCCGCCGTACGGGTTGACCCGGGGGTCGTCGTCGGCGATGCCGAAGTGCTCCAGGAAGGCCAGCACCTGGACGGCGTACGCCTCGTTGATCTCGATCAGGCCGATGTCGCCGATGGACAGCCCGGCCAGGCGCAGCGCGCGCTCGGTGGAGGGGATCGGCCCGATGCCCATGACCTCGGGGTCGACGCCGGCGAAGGCGTACGACACCAGCCGCATGCGCGGGGTGAGGCCGAACTCGCGGGCCACGTCCTCGGCGGCCACGATGCAGCCGGTCGCGCCGTCGTTGATGCCGGAGGCGTTGCCCGCCGTGACCCGCCCGTGCGGCCGGAAGGGGGTCTTCAGCCCGCGCAGGCCCTCCATCGTCGTGCCGGGGCGCGGGGGCTCGTCCACGGTGGCCAGGCCCCAGCCTTCGGCGGCCTTGCGGGTGGCCATCGGCACGAGGTCGCGCTGGATCTTGCCGTCGGCGTACGCCTTGGCGGCCTTCTCCTGGGAGGCGACGGCGAAGGCGTCGGCGCGCTCCTTGGTGATGGACGGATAGCGGTCGTGCAGGTTCTCCGCGGTCATGCCCATGACCAGCGCCGAGCCGTCCACGAGCTGCTCGGACAGGAACCGGGGGTTGGGGTCCACCCCCTCGCCCATGGGGTGGCGGCCCATGTGCTCGACGCCGCCGGCGATGGCCACGTCGTACGCGCCGAAGGAGATGCCGCCCGCCACGGTGGTGACGGCGGTCATCGCGCCGGCGCACATGCGGTCGATGGCGTAGCCGGGGACCGACTTCGGCAGGCCGGCGAGCACCGCCGCGGCCCGGCCGATGGTCAGGCCCTGGTCGCCGATCTGGGTGGTGGCCGCGATGGCGACCTCGTCCACCCGCTCCGGGGGGAGGCCGGGGTTGCGCCGCATCAGCTCGCGGATGACGCGGACTACCAGGTCGTCGGCACGCGTCTCGGCGTACAGGCCCTTCGGGCCCGACTTGCCGAAAGGCGTCCGAACGCCGTCGACGAAGACGACTTCACGGGACGCAGGCACGGGTTCGCTCCTACTTGTCAGTAGCTTCCGGAATCCTATGCTACTGGCCGGTAACCGGTTCTGGCATCGGTGGGCCGGTGGCGTTTGTGAATGATCGTTAACCGGTCGGCAACCGGTGTGAATCAGTACAGGTCTCCGGTGACGATCTCATTCGGGATGCAACCCCTCAAACCCCAAGAATCACTCCTCTAGCTCTCGCAAGCGGATTTCTTGGGGCAATGCACTCGGAGAAAAAACCACATGCGCTCCCCTGTGCGCGCCTGGACCAAGGCGCTCGCCGCGGCCGTCACGGCCGCGACCCTGTCCACACCCCTCATCGCAGGGCCCGCGTACGCAGAGCCGCCCGGCTCGGTCGGGAAGGACGGCACCTGGACCGTCGAACCCGTCGGCGGCGGCCACCGGGTCACACTCCACCTGAACGCGCCCCTGCCGGTCCGCGACGCGGTCCCCGAGCTCGCGGCGGACGGCCGGTCGCTCGGCCCGGCCGAGGAGTCGCCCGACGGCATGACGCTGACCGTCGTCACCCCCGACCCCGCCGTCGCCTCCGCGTCGTCCGTCGACGTGGCCTGGAACGGCGAGGTGCCCGAGGCCGCCGCGGCGGCCGCCAAGACCACGCCCATGCTCGCCGACCCGCCGGCCGATCCGCCCGCCGGTCCGCCCGGCAAGCCTGGCACTCCGCCTGGCCCGCCCGGCAACCCCCCGGGCCCGCCCGGCAAGCCGGATCCCGCGCCGGTCGACCCCGCCGCGCCCGGCCCGTACGCCGTGACCCACGGCGAGTACGACTTCGGTGACACCGCGATCACCCTGGAGGGGCTCGGCGGCCGTCCGGCCGAGATCCGGGCGAAGGTCTACCTGCCGGAGGGCGCCCGCGGCAAGCGCCCGCTGGTCGTCTTCCTGCACGGCCGCCACTCGGCCTGCTACAACCCGACGGCCTGGACGTCGTCCAACACCCAGTGGCCCTGCCCGGCGGGGCAGCAGCCGATCGCCAGCTACCAGGGCTACGACGGCCCCGCCGACGTGCTCGCGAGCCACGGCTACGTCGTCGTGTCGGTCAGCGCCAACGGCGTCAACGCCGCCGACAACCCCTACAGCGAGGACCGGGGCGCGCTGGCCCGGGGCGAGGTCGTCATGCGCCACCTCGACCTGCTCGCCGACGCCGACCGGGGCGTGGGCGACGCGAAGCTCGTCAGCCTGTTCAAGGGCCGCCTCGACATGGCCGATGTCGGCCTGATGGGTCACTCGCGCGGAGGCGAGGGCGTCGTCAAGGCCGCGCTGATGAACGCGGGCAGGGCCAAGCCGTACGGGATCAAGGCGGTGCTCCCGCTCGCGCCGACGGACTTCGCACGGGCGACCCTGCCCGGCACGCCGATGGCCGTCATCCTGCCCTACTGCGACGGCGACGTCTCCAACCAGCAGGGCCAGCACTTCTACGACGACTCGCGATACGCCGAGGACGACGACCCCGCCTTCCGCTCCTCGCTGATGGTCATGGGCGCCGACCACAACTTCTTCAACACCGAGTGGACCCCGGGCGTGGCGCACGCGCCGGCGTCCGACGACTGGTCCAACCGCAACGACCCGGTCTGCGGCGGCACCGCGCCGTCGCGGCTGACCGCCGCCGAGCAGTACGCCGTCGGCACCGCGTACATCGCGGGGTTCTTCCGCCTCGTCCAGGGCCGTGAGCAGGGCCTGCTGCCGCTGTTCGACGGCAGCGGCGGCACCACCGCCTCCGCCGGGCGGGCCGTCGTGCACGCCGTCGCCCAGGCGCCCGCGAGCAAGCGCTTCGACGTGGCCTCCTTCACGTCGCTCGCGCCGTCCACGCGGGTCTCCGGCTCGGCAACCGCGGTCATCTGCGCCGGCATGCTCGACCGCTCGCCGCAGAGCGGCCTGCCGTCCTGCGCCTCCACGCTGACCACGTCGCAGGCGCCGTCGTGGACGCCCGCGACGTACGCGAACAACGTCGCCTCGACGCCGGTGCTGCGGTTCTCCTGGAGCGACCCCACGGGCACGGTGACCGTGCCGATCGACAACCGCGACCAGAACGTCTCCCACTACGACGCGCTCACCTTCCGCGTCGCGAGGGACGAGACGGCGACCGGCGACGTGGACCTCGCGGTCACGATCGCCGACAAGCACGGCGCGTCCCGCACCGTCAAGGTGTCCGAGGTGAGCGACGCGCTCACGGCGTTCCCCGGCACGGCCTCGCCGCTGCCCAAGACCTGGCTGCGCACCGTACGCGTCCCGCTGAGCTCGCTCACCGGCCTCAAGCCGCAGCAGATCAGCGAGATCCGGATCTCGGGCGCGAGCGAGAAGGGCGCGGTCTACCTCGCCGATCTCGCGTTCGGCACGGTGGCCGCGGGTGACGCTCGCACCGGCAAGCTGCCGCAGGTGTCGGTGGAGAGCGTCACGGTGGACGAGGGCGACGGCCCTGGCACGGCCACGATGACGGTGCGCCTGTCGGAGAAGAGCCCCACGCCGGTGACGGTCCAGATCCAGGCGATCGCGACCGGCGCCGCCCCGGTGATCGCCTCGGCGGCACAGGAGGTCGTCATCCCGGCCAGGTCGCTGCAGGCGTCCTTCCAGGTGCCCGTCAACGGCGACACCGCGGTGGCGGCCGAGCCGCAGTCCTACCAGGTGGTGGCCTCGGTGCCGGTCAACGCGACGATCGGGAACGGCTTCGCCCGGCTCGTCGTGACCGACGACGACGCGGTCTGATCACGTACGGCTCCCGGGGGCGCGCCGGCCGCGCCTCCGGGAGTCTTCGCGTGCTCACAGCGGTTCGAGGTCACAGCGGTTCGAGGTCACCGGGGTTCGAGGTCACCGGGGTTCGAGGTCACAGGGGTTCGAGGTCACAGGGGTTCGAGGAACTCCAGCCGGTTGCCGACGTTGTCGTGGGCGTAGAAGCGGCGGTGGCCGGGGAAGTGCGGGTCCCAGGAGACCTCGACGCCGGCGGACGTCAGGCGCGCGGCGAGGTCGTCGAGGCCGGTCACCAGGATGCCCGGGTGCGCCTTGCGCGCCGGGCGGAAGTCGCCCTCCACACCGAGGTGGATCTCCAGGGCCCCGGCCCGCACCCACAGGCCCCCGCGCGCGGCGAGCACGGGGGGCTTGCCGATCTCGGTCATCCCGAGCACGCCCACGTAGAAGGCGCGGCAGTCGCCCTCCGCCCCGGGCGGGATGGCGAGCTGGACGTGGTGCAGGCGATAGCCGAAGGAAGAGCCCGCGTCCCCGTCCCGCACGTCACACCTCTCCCTTGATCTCCAGCCGTTCGAGCGCCTTGGTCAGCGGGTGGACGGTCAGGCCGATCTGCCACTCCCGCGCGCCCAGCGAGCGCAGCCGGGCCGCCACGGTCTCCTCGCTGACCGGCGCGGGCGGCTCCCAGGTCAGCCTGCGTACGGCGTCGGGCTGGAGGAGGTTCTCCGTCGGCATGCGGTGCTCGTCGGCGAGCGTGGCGACGACGGCACGCGCCGCCGCGAGCCGCTTGGCGGCGGCCGGGTCGCGGTCGGCCCACCGGTTGGCCGGGGGAGGACCGTCACCGGGCCCCACGGGCTGCGGCAGCGCCGCCTCCGGCATCGTGCGGGCCCGGTTCACCGCCGTCAGCCAGTCGTTGAGGTGGCGGCGCGCGCTGCGGCCGACGAACGGCGTGATCTCGGTGAGGGCCTTCGTCGTACGCGGCTGGTCGAGGGCGGCCTGCACTATCGCCGAGTCCGGCAGCACGCGGCCCGGCGCGAGATCGGCCTCCCGCGCGATCTCGTCGCGCAGCGTCCACAGCTCCCGCACCACGGCGAGCCCGCGCAGCGTGCGCACCCGGTGGATGCCCGAGGTGCGCCGCCAGGGGTCCGTACGCGGGGGATGGGCGGGCGCGGCCAGGATCGACGCGAACTCCTCCAGCGCCCACTCCAGCTTGCCGGCGTCGGCCAGCTCGTCGTGCAGCACGTCGCGCAGCTCGACCAGCACCTCGACGTCGAGCGCGGCGTAGCGCAGCCAGTCTTCCGGCAGCGGGCGGGCCGACCAGTCGGCGGCGGAGTGCCCCTTCTCCAGCCGCAGGCCGAGGACCAGCTCGACCATCGTGCCCAGGCCGACCCGCTCGTAGCCCAGCAGCCGCCCGGCCAGCTCGGTGTCGAACAGCCGCCGCGGGCGGAAGCCGAGCTCGGCCAGGCATGGCAGGTCCTGGTTCGCGGCGTGCAGGACGATCTCGGCGTCGCGTACGGCCTCGTCCAGCGCGGACAGGTCGGGACACTTGATGGGGTCGATCAGCGCGGTGCCCGCGCCGGCCCGGCGCAGCTGCACCAGGTAGGCACGGCCGCTGTAGCGGTATCCGGAGGCACGCTCGGCGTCGACGGCCACCGGCCCCGACCCACGGGCGAAGGCGTCGACGGCGGCCGCGAGTGCGGCGGAGTCCTCGATGACGGGCGGGATTCCCTCGCGCGGCTCCAACAACGGCTGGACTACGGGTTCTGTCACGGGCTAAGGAACTTTCGGATCATCTCGGCGGGCGGGGCGCGGATGCAGCGTGGCGACGTCGGGGGGCAGCGGAGGGATGCCCGCGGCCAGGCACATGAGGTCGCACCACGCGGCGGCGTGCGGCGACAGGTCCTCGTCGAGCGGCGACCAGGAGGCCCGCAGCTCGATCTCCGTGGTGACGGGGTCGTCCGCCTTGCCGCCGAAACCCTCGGAGACGGCGCGGGTGACCGTGCCGCCCACCGCGGCGTACGTCGCGCCGTGGGCGTCGAGCGCCTCGGTGAGCCAGCTCCAGGCCACCGGCCCCAGCAGCGGGTCTGTGGTCATCTCCGGCTCCATGTCGGCGCGTACGTAGGCGACGAGGCGGAACGGTCCCTCCCAGCCGCGCTGCCCCTCGGGGTCGAACAGCATGATCAGGCGGCCGACGGCGAGTTCGTCGTCGTCACGGTACACCGAGGCCCCGACGGCACCGGAATACGGTGCGAGCCGCTGGGGTGCGGGAATGTCCTCCAGCTCGATCTCCGGCCGCACCTCGGCGGGGCGCAGCGTCTCGAGCGCGCGCCGGAAGGCGGCGGGAGGCGCAGGCGGTTCACCGAGGGTCATGACGGAAGAGTAGGTCGGATTCGGGATAGCGCGAAGCAGGGGGGTGGCTGTGGGGGGCATCGGAAGTCGTCAAACCGTCGCCGCCAGTCGGACCGTCACCTGATCGGCCGTACGCGCCGGGGCGTCTCCGAGCACGCGATCCCGGCGGTCGCCGCGGCCGTCCGCGCGGTCTCGCCGCCCCGTCGCGCACGGCGCGCCGCTCGGGCGGGCGGGGCGCGCGGCGTCGCTGCCGGCACAGCGCTCAGTGCGGCGTTCGGGGGAACTCCACATCGAAGTCATCGCTCCGGGGCCTCTCGTCGGATCCACGGTCGTGGCGGTCGCTCGGGACTGATCCGACGTTGGCACGTCCCGGCGACATTTCCCCGCATCGCACTCGGCGTGTCTCGAAAGTGGTATTGGAATCGATGCCGGATGGCTGATTGGCGAACACATTGCCGAGCTGTGAGATGACTCACAGGTGGGGATGGGGTTCACCTTACGCGATCAACGGTCGTCCGCGCGGCGTTCTGGAGTCCCAGGTCATGGGTCCCGGCGTCGGGCGCCGCCAGGGCATGGCAGGCTGGTGCCGTGAAACCCCAGCTCGCCGATTCCGTTTTCATTCGCGCGTGCCGGCGCGAGCCCGTTCCGCACACGCCGGTGTGGTTCATGCGCCAGGCCGGGCGGTCGCTGCCCGAATACCGCAGGGTGCGCGCGGGCGTCGAGATGCTCACCGCCTGCGCCACGCCCGACCTGGTGGTCGAGATCACCATGCAGCCGGTCCGCAGGTACGGCACGGACGCGGCGATCTTCTTCAGCGACATCGTGGTGCCGCTCAAGGCCATCGGCGTCGACCTCGACATCAAGCCGGGCGTCGGCCCGGTCGTCGGGACCCCCATCCGCGACAAGGCGGGCATGGATGTCCTGCGGCCCCTGGAGCCCGACGACGTCCCGTACGTGACGGAGGCGATCGGCGCGCTCACCGGCGAGCTGGGCGGCACCCCGCTGATCGGCTTCGCGGGAGGGCCGTTCACGCTCGCGTCCTACCTGATCGAGGGCGGCCCCTCCAAGAACCACGACCGCACCAAGGCCATGATGTACGGCGAGCCCGAGCTGTGGCACGAGCTGATGGAGCGGCTCGCCACGATCACGCTCGCCTTCCTGCGCGTGCAGGTCGCGGCGGGAGCCTCGGCCGTACAGCTCTTCGACTCGTGGGTGGGCGCGGTCGCGCCGCAGGACTACCGCACCTACGTGCTGCCGCACACCAGCCGGATCTTCGCCGGGCTGGCGGACCTCGGCGTGCCGCGCATCCACTTCGGCGTCGGCACCGGCGAGCTGCTCGGCCTCATGGGCGAGGCCGGGGCCGACGTGGTGGGCGTCGACTGGCGGGTGCCGCTCGACGAGGCCGCGCTGCGCGTCGGCGCGGGCAAGGCCCTGCAGGGCAACCTCGACCCGGCGATCCTGCTCGCGCCCTGGGAGGTCGTCGAGAGGCGGGCCAGGGACGTGCTCGAACGGGGCCGGGTGGCCGAGGGGCATGTGTTCAACCTCGGCCACGGCGTGCTTCCCTCGACCGACCCCGGCCAGCTCACCCGGCTCACCGAGTTCGTCCACGAGTCGTCGGCCCGCTGAGCGCTACCCCGGCGTGCGCTCGGACTCCCGGTCCTGATCCCGGTTCGCGTCCCGGTTCTCGTCACCGTCCTCCTGCGGCCCCGGCGAGCCGGGAGCGGGAGGCACGGCGCCGGGGGGCACCGGACCGGCCGGCGGGGTGGCGCGGGGGCGCAGCCGGCGCATGATCATCCGTACGGCCAGCCACACCACTCCCGCCACGACGAGCCAGGGCAGCAGCGCGCCCAGCACGGTCAGCGCCACCACGGTCGACGTGGTCAGGGTGTCCCACCCGGTGCGCAGCCCGGCGAGGAAGCCGCCCGCGTCGTCCTTCTTCTCGGGCCGGGGCGAGGACTGCGGCCGGGGCAGCAGGGTGAGCGTCACGGTGGCCATGCCGGTCTGCGCCTCCAGGGCCTTCTGCCGGGCCTGCAGCGACTCCAGATCGGCCTCGCGGCTGGAGATCTCCCGTTCGATCTCCAGGATCTCGCCGATCTTGTTCGCCTTCGACAGCAGCGTGCGGAACTGCCCGAGCGCGGCCTCGGCCGACTTCATCCGGCTGGCGACGTCGGCGACCTCCTCGGTGACGTCCTGCGCGTTCTGCCGCACCGACAGGCGTTTGCCGAGATCGCGCCCGAGCTGGGCCAGCACGTCGGCATAGCGCGCCGGGGGCACCTTGAACGTGATCGTCGACTGTTCGCCGCCGGGGATGGTCTCGCTGCGCTCCTCGGCGACGTATCCACCGGCGCCCGTCACGATCGCCTTCGCGCGGTCGGCCGCCGCCGCGACCTTCTCGGCCTCGACGCTGAGCTCGGCCTGATAGATGATCGCCCGGTCGGCCGGGTCGATCCGGGTCTTCTCCAGCCCGCCGCCCCCGCCGCTCCCGCCGCCTGTCGCGGGCGCCCGCTCCTGAGCCGCGCCCCCGGGCGTGATCGCGGCCACGGGGGCCTCCGCGTCCGCTGCGGTGCCGGCGCCGCCGGCCGCGTCGCTCATGGACGTGCCCGAGCCGCCGCATCCCGTCACCAGAAAGGCGACGGCCGCCAGGGCCGCCGCGCCGTACCGGATCTGCCTCATGCCCTTTAATCGGTTCACCGGCGGGGAGGGTTCGACGCCGGCGATCACGATGGCATCACGATGCCGCCGTGGCCGCCGGCGTCTCCGCGGAGGCCGGGTGGGGGGTGTGGTGCCCCGTGAGCCCGGCCGGGCCGGGCCGGACCCACGGGGGGCCTCCTGACCGCGCGGCCGCTCGGCGAGCGCCCTCGCGTCGCGGACGAGCGCGTCGCTCGCGGCAGCGGATGACGGGCCGGGGCGCCCGGCGGGCCTCAGCCGCGGAGCTTGGCGATGTTCTTGTAGCTCAGCTCGGCGTACTGCAGCGACTGCGCCGGGTTGGCCGAGCCGCCGGGCGCGTTGTCCTGCTCGTACATCGGGTTGTGGTAGCCCTTGGCGCCCATCTGCGAGAAGAAGGTCTTGTAGTCGATGTCGCCGGTGCCGAACGGAACCATGTCGTAGCCGTTGGACGTGGCGGTGTTGATCTTGCCGTCCTTGGCGTGGAACAGCGGGAACCGCTTCGTCTGGGCCTGCACGACGCCGAGCGGGTTGAAGACCTGCGTCTGGGTGGAGCCGTCGGGCGCGGTGTAGGTCTTGTACTTGTACTGGGCCACGTGCGCCCAGAAGATGTCCATCTCCAGCCAGACCTTGCCCGGGTCGGTCTGCGTGAGGAAGTACTCGAGGCGGCGGATGCCGGAGGAACGGGTGGGCCTGCCCTGGGCGTCGAGCGGGCCGCTGTCGAGCAGGAAGCTGTAGGCCACGTCGTGGTTGTGGGTGTAGAGCTTGAGGCCGGCCGCGGTGGCGATCTCGCCCAGCGTGTTCCACTTCTCGGCGGCCACGTCCCAGTCGGCCTTGTACGCGCTGCTGGTGGGGTCGTTGCCGGTGCCGACGTGGCCCATGCCGAGGATGTTGGCGATCTCCAGGTGGAGTTTGAAGCGGTCGAGGTCGGCCTGGCTCAGCGGCCAGGAGCCGGGGATGAAGCCGTGGTTGCCCTCGGCCTCCAGGCCGTTGTCGTCCAGCCAGGTGCGCAGCAGGCGGGCGCCCTCGACGGTCTCCAGGTCGGCACCGCCCTCGGCGTTGGCGTGCTGGCTGTAACCGGCGAACTCCACCTGCTTGTAGCCGATCCGGCTGAGCTCCTCGAACACGGCGCGGAAGCCGGACGGGAGAGTGGTCGACAGCGGGTCGCGTGCGGTGGCGTCGCGCACGGTGTAGAGGATGATGCCCCGCTTGCCGGGCGGCACGAGCACGCCGTTGCCCGCGGCCGCCGCCTGCGCGGCCGACTTCATCGGGCCGGCCGCGGCCACGGCGGCGGCAGCCGCCATGCCGGTCGTGGCCGCGAGGAACCGCCGGCGGTTGAGGCCCAGCCTGCGGCCGAGGGTGCCGGCGGTCTCGATCTCTTCTTCGTACGCGCTCATCGTCGTGCCAACTCCATCTGCGTGAAGAACCCTGATCCCCCCGATGACGCGGCCGTGCCGCGGGTGCCTCCGTTCCCTTCGTCTCACTTCGGCCCCGTGCGACTGTGCGGGGCACCTGGCGAGCAAGTTACGCGACTTTTACCCAATGGGGAAGAAGTTTCGGCATGATCCTTTTGACTTTCGTCATTAAGAGGACAAAGTCGGAGGTCGCGCACGGAATTCGTCAACACAGGGGTCGTCGTGTCCGGGCGTGACGCGGCGGTGAGGGCCGGCGGCCGGGATCCTGTCGCACTGTTCGTAGGCGGGTGACGTAACTTTCCGTCTCCTGTCAGGAAACTTTTGCTTGTCAGTGCCGAAAGATCCCTCTTAGTATCCGAATGTTCCGGGTGATCCTTCATACCCGAGTTGACGGGAGAGTTACAGTGCCCATCGGTGTCTGGCTGGTCGGCGCCCGAGGGTCCGTCGCGACCACGGCGGTGGTCGGGGCGGCGGCGGTTCGGGCGGGAGCGGCTCCGCCCACCGGGTGCGTCATCGAGGCCGCGAACTTCCCCGGGGACTTCACCCCCCTGGGCGACCTGGTGTTCGGTGGTCACGACGTGGTCGCCCTCCCGCTGCGCAAGAGGGCCGAGCTGCTCGCCCAGGCCGGCGTGCTCCCTCCCGCCCTGACGAGCCTGCTCGCCACGGCCCTCGACGCCGCCGAGGCCGAGATCAGGCACGGCTACGTTCCCGGCGAGGAGAGCCAGGCGCAGGCCGCGCGGCGGCTGGCCGCGGACATCGCGGACTTCCGGGAGCGGCATGGCCTGTCCCGCGTCGTCGTGGTGGACGTGTCGTCGACCGAGCCTCCCGCCGAGGTGCCGTACGCCACGCTCGCCGACCTGGACGAGGCGCTCGTGTCCGGACAGGATGTGCTCCCCGCCAGCTCCCTGTACGCCTACGCGGCGTTCACGGCCGGATGCGGCTACGTCGCGTTCACCCCCTCCACCGGCCCGACGCCCCCCGCACTGGACGAGCTGGCCCGGCGGCGCGGCCTGCCGTACGCGGGACGCGACGGCAAGACCGGGGAGACGCTGGTCAAGAGCGCGCTCGCGCCGATGTTCGCCGGCCGCGCGCTGCGGGTCCGCTCGTGGTCGGGGCTCAACCTCCTCGGCGGCGGTGACGGCGCCACGCTGGCCGACCCGGCGGCACGGGAGAGCAAGTCGGCCAGCAAGGCGCGGGCAGTCCCCGCGATCGTGGGCGATGACGTCGAGGGCCTGACGCACATCGACTACGTGGCCGACCTCGGCGAGTGGAAGACCGCCTGGGACCACATCACGTTCGAGGGATTCCTCGGCGTCCGGATGACCATGCAGTTCACCTGGCAGGGATGCGACTCGGCGCTGGCCGCCCCGCTCGTCCTCGATCTCGTGCGGCTCGTCGCGCGGGCCCACGAGGCCGGGCACCGCGGCGTGCTCCCCGAGCTCGGCTACTTCTTCAAGGACCCGTTGGGCGGCGGCGGGCACGACCTGCCCGGCCAGTACGCCCGGCTGGTGGCGTTCGCGCACGAGCTGTCGGAGGGGCGGTCATGAGGGCCTGGCTGGAGCTGGTCCGCGCACCGGCCGCGCTGTCGGTTCCCGGGGACACGCTGGCCGGTGCGGCGGCGGCCGGACGATCGGCCCGGCCCGGCCTCGCCGCCGCGTCTGTGCTGCTCTACTGGGCCGGAATGGCGCTCAACGACTGGTCCGATCGCAAGCTCGACGCCAAGGAGCGGCCGGAACGGCCCATCCCCTCCGGCCGGATCAGCCCGGCGGGCGCCCTCGGCCTCGCCGCCGCCTTGACCGGCGCCGGGGTGGCCACCGCCGCGGTCGCCGGCGGACGGCGCGGGCTCGCGCTCGCGGGCCTGCTCGCCGGCGCGGCCTGGGCCTACGACCTGCGCCTCAAGCACACGGCGGCGGGCCCGGCCGCGATGGCGGCCTGCCGCGTGCTCGACGTTTTGCTCGGGGCGGGCCCGCGCATGCGGGCGGCCGCCCCCATGGCGCTGGCCGTCGGCGCCCACACCTACGGGATCACCCTGCTCGGCCGCGCCGAGGTGGACGGCGCCACCCCCGCGACCATCGCCCAGGCGCTCACCGCCACCGGCGCGTCCGCGGCGCTGGCCGCCGTCGCCTGCCGCGGCGGCGACACCACCGGACGGCTGGGCGCCGCCGCGATGATCGCCGGCTACCTGGCCACCGCGGGAAGGGCCCAGGCGGCGCTGCGCGCCGACCCCGACCCCGAGCAGGTGCGGCAGGCGGTGCGGATGAGCATCCTCGGCCTGATCTCGTTGCAGGCGGCCGCAGTGGCCGGGCGGGGCAGGTTCGCCCAGGCGGCGGCGCTGCTGGCCGCGCTGCCCGCCGGCCGGTGGCTGTCGGCGAAGGTGTCCACGTCGTGACCTCGCTCACCTGGGCCTACTGCACCAACGGCTTCCGCGACCACCCGCTGGACCAGACGCTGGAGGTGCTCGCCGGCCTCGGCTACACCGGCGCGGCGGTCTCGCTCGACCACGGGCACCTCATGCCCGGCGCCTCCCCGGCGGAGGTCGGGCGGATCGCGGCGCTGGCGGGGCGGCTCGGCCTGGCCCTCGCCGTCGAGACGGGCGGCCGTTTCACGCTCGACCCCCGGCGCAAGCACTTCCCGACCCTGCTGCACGACGACGCGGAGCCGCGCGTCCGCTTCCTGGGCGAGGCGATGCGGATCGCGGCCGACCTCGGCGCCCCCGTGGTGCACCTGTGGAGCGGCATCCGGCCGCCCGAGGTGTCCGAGCACGAGGCCTGGGACCGGCTCGTACGGCACTGCGAGCGCCTGCTCGCCGAGGCCGAGACGACAGGCGTCACGCTCGGGTTCGAGCCCGAGCCGGGCATGCTCGTGGCGGACCTCGCCGGATACGAACGGCTGCGCGGCCTGCTCGGCGGCCACCCGAGGTTCGGCCTCACCCTCGACATCGGGCACTGCCGCTGCCTGGAGCCGTACGACGTGCCCGAGTGCGTCGAGCGGGCGCTGCCGCATCTGGTGCACGTGCAGATCGAGGACATGCGGCGGGGCGTCCACGAGCATCTCGAGTTCGGCGAGGGCGAGATCGACTTCCCGCCCGTGCTCGCCGCCCTGGAGGGCTTCGGCGGGCTGGTCGCCGTCGAGCTGGCCAGGCACAGCCACGCGGCGCCCGAGGTGGCGAGAAGGTCGATCGAATTCCTGAGGAGGGCACATGAGCTGGCTGGCGCGGGCCGTAGCCGACGTCGAGCGTGATCCGGAGACCGTCTACGCGCTGTTCCCACGGGCGGCGCGAGAGGGCGGCCCCGGAGCCCGCACCGAGCTGCTGACGGCGCTGGGGAAGGCCCTGCCCGACCCGGCGGCGGCCGTCATGAAGCTCTACTGGCAGGGCGACGCGGGGGAGCGGCTGGAGATCCTGGAGTCGCTTCCGCAGCTCGACCTCGGTCCGGCCGCTCTCCCGCTCGTCCATGACGCCCTGCGGACCAACGACACCCGGCTGGTCGCCGCCGCGCTCGGCCCGTACGGCTCGGCCTGGCTGGACGACCACGCCTTCCGGCAGGGCGTGCTCAAGTGCGTCTTCATGTCCGTCCCGCTCACGTCGGTCGAGGGCCTCGACCGGCGGTTCGACGAGGAGCTGCGGCGCATGCTCGCGGACTTCGCCGCCGAGCGCCGCGCGGCCGGGCGTCCCGTTCCCCCCGACGTTCTCGAGAGGCTCTGACTCCGATGAGGATCTTCGACCCCCACGTCCACATGACGTCCCGCACGACCGACGACTACGAGCGCATGTACGCCGCCGGAGTGCGGGCCGTCGTGGAGCCCGCCTTCTGGCTCGGCCAGCCGCGCACGAACGTCGGCAGCTTCATCGACTACTTCGACGCCCTGCTCGGCTGGGAGCCCTACCGCGCCGCGCAGTACGGCATCCGCCACCACTGCACGCTCGCGCTCAACCCCAAGGAGGCCAACGACCCGCGCTGCGCGGGCGTGCTCGACGAGCTGCCCCGCTATCTGCTGAAGGACTCGGTGGTCGCGGTCGGCGAGGTGGGCTACGACTCGATGACGCCGGAGGAGGACCGCGTCTTCGAGGCCCAGCTCGCGCTCGCCGAGGAGCACGGCCTGCCGGTGCTCGTGCACACGCCGCACCGCGACAAGGCGGCGGGCACCCGGCGCACGCTCGACGTGGTCAAGGGTCTGGACCCCGGCACGGTGCTGGTCGACCACCTCAACGAGCTGACCGTCGGCATGGTCCACGAGGCCGGCTGCTGGATGGGCTTCTCGATCTACCCGGACACGAAGATGGACCCCGAGCGGATGGTGGCGATCCTCAAGGAGTACGGCACCGAGCGGATGATCGTGAACTCCGCCGCCGACTGGGGCCGCAGCGACGTGCTCAAGACCCGCGAGGTCGGCGAGGCCATGCTGGCCGCCGGGTTCACCGACGACGACGTCGACCAGGTGCTGTGGCGCAACCCGGTGGCGTTCTACGGCCAGAGCGGGCGCCTGTCGCTGGACGACGTCGAGTCGGGCGGCGACTACGAGGGCAACACGATCCTCCGAGGGACGCGCTGACCATGCGCCTGCTCCATCCCTCGGGATCCGTCGTCCATCTGGCCTACTGCACCAACGTCCACCCCGCCGAGGACCTCGCCGGGATCTACGACCAGCTCTCCGGCGTCGCCGCCCGGGTGCGGGCGCTGACCGGCGCGCCCGTGCTCGGCCTCGGGCTGTGGCTGTCGTCCGGCGCGGCGCGGGCGCTGCGCGCCGACCCCGGCGAGCTGGCGCGGCTGCGCGCCCGGCTGGACGAGCTGGGGCTGGAGGTCGTCACCCTCAACGGCTTCCCCTACCAGGGCTTCCACGACCAGGTCGTGAAACTCCGGGTTTACCGGCCCGACTGGGCGGAGCCGGAGCGGCTCGCCTACACCCTCGACCTGGCCGAGATCCTCACCGCGCTGCTGCCGGACGACGTGACCGAGGGCTCGATCTCGACGCTGCCCCTCGCCTGGCGCACCGGCTGGACGCCCGACAAGGCCGGGACCGTCGCCGCCAACCTCGACGCGCTCACCAGCGGCCTGCGGGCGCTGGCGGAGCGCACCGGCAAGACGATCCGCGTCGGGTTCGAGCCCGAGCCGGGCTGCATCGTGGAGACCACCCCCCAGGCGGTCGAGCTGCTGGCCGGCACCGACCCCGCGCACCTCGGCGTCTGCCTCGACGCCTGCCACCTCGCCGTCGGCTTCGAGGACGCCGCCGACGCGGCCGGCCTGGGGCTGCCGATCGTGAAGCTCCAGGTGTCCTCCGCCGTCGAGACGCCGCCGGGCGGCCAGCCGGCGCTGGCGGCGTACGAGGAGGAGCGGTATCTCCACCAGACGCGCTGCGCGGCCGGATACACCGACGACCTGCCGGAGGCGCTGGCCGGCGGGCTCCCGGCGGACCTGCCGTGGCGCACGCACTTCCACATGCCGCTGCACGCCGCGCCGCCGCCCCCGCTCACCACGACCACTCCCTATCTGGAGGACCTGCTGAAGCGCCTCCTGGCCTCCGCCGACGCCCCCCTCACCCGGCACCTGGAGGTCGAGACCTACACCTGGAGCGTGCTGCCCGGCCCGGTGGACGTCGCCGAGGGCATCGCGGCCGAGCTGGACTGGACCCGGCGGCGGCTCGCCGCACTCGGACTCAAGGAGATCTGATGGCACCCGTCGTCGTCGTGAACGTCGTCGGCCTGACCCCGCGCCTGCTGGCGCACATGCCGAACGTGGCCAAGGTCGGCGCCGCCGCGTCGCTGCGGCCCGTGCTGCCCGCCGTGACCTGCTCGGTGCAGGCGACCCTGCTGACCGGATCGATGCCGCGCGACCACGGCATCGTCGGCAACGGCTGGTACTTCCGGGACCTCGGCGAGGTCTTCCTGTGGCGGCAGCACAACCGGCTGATCCAGGGCGAGCAGCTCTGGGACGCGGTGCCCGGGATCCGCACGGCCAACGTCTGCTGGTGGTACGCCATGGGCGGCTCCAGCGACTTCATCGTCACCCCGCGCCCGATCTACTACGCCGACGGGCGCAAGGAGCCCGACTGCTACACCAGGCCGCCGTCGCTGCACGACGACCTGGTCGCCGAGCTGGGCGAGTTCCCGCTGTTCACCTACTGGGGTCCGACGGCGAGCATCACCTCGTCCAAGTGGATCATCGCGGCCGCCCGCTGGATCCTCGCGAAGGAACGGCCCGACCTGCTCATGGTCTACATCCCGCACCTCGACTACGACCTGCAGCGCTTCGGGCCCGACGCGCCCCAGGCGGTCGCGGCGGCACGGGAGGTGGACGCCGCGCTCGCGCCGCTGTTGCGGGAGGACGCCACCGTGATCGTGCTGTCGGAGTACGGCATCACCAACGCGTCCCGCCCGGTCGACGTCAACCGGGCGCTGCGCCGGGCCGGGCTGCTGGAGGTCTACACCCAGGACGGCATGGAGTATCTCGATCCCTGGGCCTCCCGGGCCTTCGCGGTCGCCGACCACCAGGTCGCCCACGTCTACGTGAACGACCCCGCCGACCTGCCCCGCGCACGGGACGTCGTGGCCGAGCTGCCGGGCGTGGACGAGGTGCTGGGCCAGGAGGGCAAGGCGGCGTACGGCCTCGACCACGAGCGGGCCGGCGACCTGGTCGCCGTGGCGGAGCCGGACGCGTGGTTCACGTACTACTACTGGCTGTCCGACGACCGGGCGCCCGACTTCGCGAAGCTCGTGGAGATCCACCGCAAGCCCGGGTACGACCCGGCGGAGCTGTTCATGGACCCCGACGACCCGTTCGTGAAGCTGCGCGCGGGCGCGGCGCTGGCCCGCAAGAAGATGGGCATGCGCTACAAGATGTCGGTGGTCCCGCTCGACCCCGAGCCGGTGCGCGGCAGCCACGGCCGCCTGCCCGACGCGGCGGCGGACGGACCGGTGCTGCTCGGCCCCTTCGACAAGGACGCCTACGCCGCGACCGAGGTCAAGGGCCTGATCACGCAGCTGCTGAAGGGCTGAGCCGGCGGAAGACGGCCGCCGTCCCCTCTGAGTGGGGCGGCGGCCGTCCCGCGTTCTGACCGGCTCACGCGGGGCGCGCGCTCCGGCGGCATGTGCTCAACTCGCGCATGCTCAACTCGCGCATGCTCAACTCGCGCATGCTCAACTCGCGCGTGCACCCATGGCGCGTGCCCATCTCACGCGTGCCGACTCGGGGCGTGCCTACTCGGCAGAGAAGACGTGGTCGCTGATCAGCCGGGTCGCCCCGATGATCCCGGCCGTGTCGCCGAGCTCGGACAGCACGATGGGCAGGTTGCCGGTCGCCAGCGGCAGCGAGCGCTGGTAGACGACGCTGCGGATCTCCGCGAGCAACGCGTGGCCCAGACCGGCCACCCCGCCCCCGATGATCACCAGGCCGGGGTTGAAGAAGCTCACGAGCGACGCCAGCACCATGCCCACGTGCCGCCCGCCCTCACGGATCATCCGTACGGCGGCGGCGTCTCCCGAGGCCACCGCGGCGGCGACGTCCTCCGCCGTCAGCACGCCTTCCTGCGCGAGCCGTTCGGCCAGGAAGGGGGAGTCGCCCGACTCCGCGGCGGCCCGGGCGTCGCGGGCCAGCGCCGCGCCGCCGAAGTAGGCCTCCAGGCAGCCGGTGTTGCCGCAGGTGCACACCGGGCCGTCGTCGGACACCCGGATGTGGCCGATGTCACCGGCGCTGCCGGTCACCCCGCGGTAGATCTCGCCGTCCACCACGATGCCGCAGCCGATGCCGGTTCCGATCTTCACGAGCAGGAAGTCGCCGACGGCCCTGGCCAGGCCCGCGTGCAGCTCGCCCAGTGCCATGATGTTCACGTCGTTGTCCACGAGCACCGGGCAGCCGAACTCGCGGCTCAGCGTCTCCCGTACGGGGAAGCGGTCCCAGCCCGGCATGATCGGGGGCGAGACCGGCGTCCTGTCGAGGAAGCTCACCGGGCCGGGGACCCCGATCCCGACGCCGTGGATCTCGGTCGTCTCGCCGGTCCGCAGCTTGCCGACCAGTTCAAGGGCCTGCTCCAGCACGGCCTCGGGGCCGTCGCGCACGTCGGCCGGTTTCGACAGGTGGCCGAGCACCTCCAGCTCGCCGTTGGTCACCCCGACGTCGATGGATGTGGCGCCGATGTCGATCCCGACGAACCGCAGGTGTGAGGCGACCCGTACGATGCCCGACCGGCGGCCGCCTCGCGAGGCGGCGAGCCCGCCCGACTCGATGAGGTTCAGCTTGGCGAGCCGGTCGAGCTCGAGTGCGAGCTTCGACGGTGACAGGCGGGCCACCTCGCCGAGTTCGGCGCGTGAACGCGCGCCGTCCTGACGCAGGAGGCGCAGGATCCGCGACTGGTGCGGGTTCTCGGGGCGAGCCGTCATTCGCTTCCGCTCTTCGGTCGGGGACTCGGGATGCCTGTCCAGAAGTGACTGGACTTCTGCTCTTACTACAACAACTTTATTACAGGGAACCGTTACTTTTTGCCCGTCAGGTGAAAAGTTTCTGAGAATCTTGCGTTCCTGTCTGATTTGTCGGTTGGCGTCCGAGGTGTGGCCATACATGCTCCCGCCGAGGTGGCCGGGCGCCCGTTTCCCGCGGACACGCCCCGCGCCGGTGCGGGACCCGGCCGTACGGGCCGGTAGCTTTTCCCCATGGACGAGATTGCGGGTCGTCATGTGGTCGTCGTCGGCGGGGGCATCGCGGGTCTGGCCGCGGCGCTGCACCTCAACCGGGCCGACGCCGGCCTGCGGGTGACAGTGCTGGAGGCGGCGCCGAGGATCGGCGGCAAGCTGTACGCGTCGCAGGTGGCGGGGATCGAGGTCGACGCGGGCGCCGAGTCGATGCTGGCGCGGCGGCCCGAGGGCAAGGAGCTGGCCCGGCTGGCCGGCCTCGGCGACGACCTGGTGGACCCCGGCACGACCCGGGCCGCCGTCCTGTCGCGCGGTGCGCTGCGCCCGCTGCCCCGGGAGCAGGTGATGGGCGTGCCCTCCGACGTGGTCGCGCTCGCGCGCTCGGGCGTCCTGTCGCCGGCCGGGCTCGCCCGGGTGCCCCTCGACCAGTTCCTGCCACCCACGCTCGTGACCGGGGACGTCTCCGTCGCGGCGTACATCCGGGCCCGGATGGGGAGCGAGGTCGTCGACCGGCTGGTCGAGCCGCTGCTCGGCGGCGTCTACGCGGGCCGGGCCGACATGTTGTCGCTGGACGCGACCATGCCGCGGATCGCCGCCGTCGCCCGCACCGAGCGGTCGCTGCTGCAGGCGGCCCGGAGCATCACGGCCGAGGCCCCCGCGAACGCCGGGCCGGTCTTCACCACGCTCAGGAACGGCATGGGCGCGCTGCCCGCCGCGGTGGCCAAGGAGTCGGGCGCGCAGATCCGCACCGGCGTCACCGTCCGCGACCTGATCAGGACGCCGGACGGCTGGCGGCTGGTGACCGGTCCCACCAGGGACGAGGAGACGATCGACGCCGATGCCGTCGTCCTCGCGGTGCCGGCGCGGCCCGCCTCCCGCCTGCTGCGCCGTGAGGTGCCGAAGGCGGCGGCGGAACTGGCCGCGATCGAGTACGCCAGCATGGCGATCGTGACCCTCGCCTATCCCCGGACGGCGTTCCCCGAGCCGCCGGAGGGCAGCGGCTACCTCGTGCCGCCGGTCGAGGGCAGGCCGGTCAAGGCGGCGACGTTCAGCAGCGTCAAGTGGCCCCACCTCGCCGAGGCCGACCGCAACGTCCTGATCGTGCGGTGCTCGATCGGCCGCCTGGGCGAGGAGCTCGTGCTCCAGCGTGACGACGCCGAGCTGACGGCACTGGCGATGAACGAGATGGCCGAGGTCATGGGCGTGCGGGGGCTGCCGCTCGACACCCGGGTCACCCGCTGGGGCGGCGGGCTCCCGCAGTACGACGTGGGCCACCTCGACCGGGTCGCCCGCGTACGCGCCGCGATCGCCGGGCAGCCCGGCCTCGCCGTCTGCGGCGCCGCGTACGAGGGCGTCGGCATCCCGGCCTGTATCGCGACCGCGCGCACCGCCGCCAAGCTCGTGCTCGAGCACCTGCGGCAGGCACAGGGGACGACGGCCGCGGACGCCTGACGGGAGGCGGTGATCGTCCGGCGGGCGAGCGGCGAGGACGTCTGAGGGGACCGGCGGGGACGTCCGAGAGGCGGCGGGGACGTCCGAGAGGCGGCGGGGACGTCCGAGAGGCGGCGGGGACGTCCGAGAGGCGGCGGGGACGTCCGAGAGGCGGCGGGGAGGCCCGCCGCCGATGCCTCCGGGCGGTGCCGGCGCGGTTGATCGGCGGCACCCCGAGGCCGGACCGCCGCCCCCTACCGGCAGAATGGAGGCATGACGGAGCCTGCCCCGCGGCCCAAGGCACGCGATCTCAATCTGGTCATTCGCTACACGATGTGGTCGGTCTTCCGGCTGCGCGACCAGCTTCCCGCCGCCCGTGAGGGCGTGGCCGACGAGGTCGAGGAGCTGCTCGCGCAGGCGGCGGGCAAGGACGTGACGACCCGAGGCTGCTACGACGTGGCCGGGTTCCGCGCCGACGCCGACTTCATGTTCTGGTGGCACGCCCCCACGCCCGAAGACCTGCAGGAGACCTACACCCGCTTCCGCCGCACCGCCCTCGGGCGCGCGAGCGAGCCGGTGTGGTCGGCCATGGCCCTGCACCGCCCGGCCGAGTTCAACAAGTCCCACATCCCGGCCTTCCTCGCGGATGAGGAGCCCAAGGGCTTCGTCTGCGTCTACCCCTTCGTACGGTCCCTGGAGTGGTACCTGCTGGAGGACTCCGAGCGGCGCAGGATGCTGGCCGAGCACGGCAAGATGGCGCGCGAGTATCCCGACGTGCGGTCCAACACGGTCGCCTGCTTCGCGCTCAACGACTACGAGTGGATGCTGGCGTTCGAGGCCGACGAGCTGCACCGCATCGTCGACCTGATGCGCCACCTGCGCGGAGCCGAGGCGCGGCGGCACACCAGGGTCGAGATCCCCTTCTACACCGGCACCCGCAAGCCGGTCAGCGAGCTCGTCGCCGCGCTGCCCTAGCCATGCCCTTACAGCCACCCGCCCGGTGCCCCGGGCGGGTGGGCCCTGGCGTGCTGGAGCGACGCAAGGGACATTTAGGTTGATCTCGCGCGAAGCGTCGGAAACGGTCTTGGCGGCCCGAAGTCTTTGCCATACTGTGACGAAGAATCGACGTCTAGGTGAGGCAGAGTGGCTAGCGGGCTGGCACGTTCCAGGGGGCGCCGCCGCAAGAGGCGGGCCCGTTCGCACGTTGTCGAGGTGTCTCTTGGGGTGGCCGCCTTCGCCGTCGGGGCCGTGGCCATCGCCTGGCCGCTGTCGCGTTCCGGCGCGGAGCCGCGGCACGTGGTCGCCGCGCCGGCGCCGCACGCGTCCCCGGCCGGCGAGCTGACCGTCGCCAGCGTCGAAACCGACAAGAAGCCGGCCACCAAGCGGGACAAGAAGGCGGCGGAACAGAAGGCGTCCGGACGGTCGAAATACACCGACACCAAGGCGGAGGCCTACTTCCGCAGCAGGTGGAGCGACAAGACCGCCAAGCGCGTCAAGGACATCCGCACCGAGGGCGGCTACCTGCGCATCTACACGAACCTCCCGGAGAACGCCGGCAACTCCAAGACCGCGATCACGCTGTGCAAACGCGGCCTGGAGTATCTGGCAGAGCGGGGGGAGTCCAACCCCGTCGTGTTCGTCCAGGCGAGGTTCGGCGAGAACGGCAACCCCGTCCTCGCCAACGTCCTCGGCCCGGACGACGACGACTGCCGGGTCACCTACCCCAAGCCGAAATAGGCGTCACTCGCCCGGCTGCAGCGTCAGGCAGACGGAGTTGATGCAGTAGCGGTCGTCGGTCGGCGTGGGATAGCCCTCGCCGTGGAACACGTGCCCGAGGTGCGAGTCGCAGCGGGCGCAGCGGACCTCCACCCGGCGCATGCCGAGCGAGTCGTCCTCGTGCAGGGTCACGGCCTGCGACTCGGACGGCTCGTAGAACGACGGCCAGCCGCAGTGCGACTCGAACTTCGTCTCCGACCGGAACAGCTCCGCCCCGCAGGCGCGACAGGAGTAGACGCCGACCGTCTTGGTGTCGACGTACTCGCCGCTGAACGGGCGCTCGGTCCCCGCCTGCCGGAGGACCCGGTACTCCTCGGGGGAAAGCTGCGCGCGCCACTCGGCGTCGCTCTTGATTACCTTCTCCATGCTCACCACCCTGCCTTCGTGGGCCCCTCGCGGGGATTACGAAGTGGGAAACTCCGCGGACGCCCCGGATCTTCCCCGCACATGTTGACGAGGCGGAGCATCCTTTCCCAGGTCTTCCGGCGTCTTCATTGACGAGGGGGTTGATCGCCGTCACCCGCGCGGGGGCGGTCACCCACACCGCCGTCAGGGCGGCGAGGCACCCGACCCGTGCTGGACGCCGCCGGACGGCGAGAGGAGGCCGCCCGCGGGCGGCCGTCGTGGTCCGTCCCGTCGCGTGCGGCGCAGTCCGAACGCGAGCGCGCCGTACGCGACCACGTGCCTGCGCCGGGAGGGCGCGGCCGTGGGAGCGCCCGGTCCGGCCGCCGTCGGCAGCCCGGGACGGACCCCCTCATCCGGGTAGTGTCACGTGCATGGCTTCGCCGTACATCGAGATAGAGGTGGGTGGCCGCACCGTCAAGGTCACCAATCCGGACAAGGTCTACTTCCCCGAGGCAGGCGCCAACAAGCGCGACCTGGTGGAGTACTACGTGAGCGTGGGGGACGGCGTGCTGCGCGCCCTGCGGGAGCGGCCGACCTACCTCAAGCGGCACCCCGACGGCGTCGGCACCGACGCCATCTACCAGAAGCGGATGCCCCGGCATCCCGACTGGATCGAGACCGTCACGGTGCGCTTCCCCAGCGGGCGTACGGCCGACGCGTTCTGCCCGACCGAGGTGGCGGCCATCGCGTGGTGCGCCAACCTCGGCACCATCGACTTCCACCCGTGGCCCGCCCGCCGCGCCGACCTCGACCACCCCGACGAGCTGCGCATCGACATCGACCCGCAGCCCGGCACGTCGTTCGAGCAGGCCCGTCAGGTGGCCTTCACCGTGAAGGAGATCCTCGACGAGCTCGGTATGACGGGCTTCCCCAAGACCTCGGGCAGCCGCGGCATCCACGTGAACATACGCATCGAGCCGCGCTGGACCTTCACCGAGGTGCGGTACGCCGCGATCGCCTTCGCCCGCGAGGTCGAGCGCCGCTCGGACCTCGCGACGAGCGCCTGGTGGAAGGAGGAGCGGGGGGAGAAGGTCTTCATCGACTACAACCAGAACGCCCGCGACCGCACGGTGGTGGCCGCCTACTCGGTCCGCGCGCGGCCCGACGCCCGGGTCTCGGCCCCCGTGACCTGGGATGAGCTGGCCGGCTGCGACCCGCGCGACTTCGACATCAGAACCATGCCGAAGCGGTTCGCCGAGCTGGGCGACGTGCACCGGGCGATCGACGACCACGCCTTCGGCATCGGCACGCTGCTGGAGTGGTACGACGCCGACGAGCGGGGCGACATGCCCTATCCGCCGAACTACCCCAAGATGCCCGGCGAGCCGAGGCGCGTCCAGCCCAGCAAGGCGAGGCCGTCCGGCTGATCGTGACTCGCCGGGCGGTGTTTTTGTCCCACTGTCTCTGCTCTTGATCGGCTCTTGCATTCCCGCCCGGTGTCCCTGGAGACGGGTGCGGGGATGGTCCTGGCGAGCGCTCGCCGACGGGGGAGCGGGCGCTCGTCCCCGGGCAAGACCGCGCACGGACGAACCTGGAACACCCGAGCCTCGCCCTCACACCGCTGCCGAGGGCGGGGCCGTTGTGCACACGACCGAGCAGGGGGAGACAACCGCATGTGCCTGAGCTGCGGCTACGGCGAGCCCGACGACGATCGTGGGGATACCGGCCACATCACCTGGACGGATCCGCGGAATGCCTCCGGGGCCGTGGACAACGGCCCGGAGCAGGCCGCCGGCGACATCGGGTCCGGGACGGACGCCCTCGGCACGCCGCCTTCCTGACGCCCGGCCGGTTTCCCCTGTCCGGAACAGCTGGAAGCCGCCGCTAGACCGATATGTATGGAGAGTGACCAAGTGACGACACCGGTCAAGAGGATCACGATGTCCAAGCCGTTCTGCGCCCTCGCGGGCGTCGGGCCGTACGCCCTGGCCAAGGCGGGCGAGGTGTACGAGGACATGGCCCTCCGCGGGCGCAGGATCGTGAGCAGGATGAGCCGGGAGGCCGCGCAGGAGTTCGAGGAGACCGCGCACGAGCTGGAGGGCCTCTCCAGGTCCGCCCGCCAGCAGGAGAGGCAGGAGCGGGAGACCGTCGGTACGGCGACGGGCCGGAGCCGCACCGCGACTACCAGGGCGTAATGTGCGTCCTACGGCGGTCCCGCCCTCTTACCCGAGGGTGGGACCGCACTAGGCGCGCGTTCGCGGGCGCTCGTTCCTCCCCGCGGGCTCTCAGCCGTGAGGCCCGAAGACAGGGGTCATCGGGAAGGTGATGCGGTGGGTGTCGCCGCCCTTCGAACCGCCTGCCTCGACCACTTCGAACGCCAGCTCGCCGTCATCGCCGTTACGGCTGTTCTGGACCAGGATCTCCACCTCGACCGTGCCGACGCATCTCCTCGCCCATGACCTCAGCCCTGATGCGGGCCTTGCCGATCTCGCCTCGGATCACGTCCATCGCGCGTCGCCCCTTGCGAACGGCCAGACCCGAACGGCCAGACCTCGGTGTCGTTTCCGCTCACAAGCCAGAGGTGCCGGGGACCTCGACATGTATCGCTCCAAGCGGTCCGCCTGCTCGGTGTCGGGAGGACACCGGTGGGAATGGAGCCAGGATGGACCACAGGGACTTCTTCGGCAGGGTGGCCGAGCGCAGCGGCCTGTCGCGCGAGGAGGCGGCGGATCTGAGCCGCGCGACACTGGAGCTCCTGGGAGACCGGCTCAGCGCCACGGAGGCTCAGCATCTCGCGTTCGAACTTCCGGAGCCTCTCCGGGAGTCGGTCCACGTCAGTGATTCGATCCAGCGGCTCGGTTTCCGCGAGTTCGTCGTGCTGATCGGCAAACGCACAGGGCTGACCGAGGAGGAGGCGAGGGGAGGGATCCGGGCCGTCCTGCTGACGCTGCGGGACGCTGTTCCGGACGAGACCTTCGACCATGCCATGTCGCAGCTGCCGGCCGAGTTCCAGCAGGCCGCGGAGTAAGCCGTACGGCCGGGGCGGTGCGGTCAGGGCGGTGCGGTCAGGGCGGTGCGGTCAGTGGTGAAAGCTCGCCCCCTCCTAGCCGGCGGTGCGCACGGCGTCCTCCCAGGTCGATTCCCACACCCCTACGCGCCCCGGGCCGGGAGGCGGTGCCTACAGTGGACGGTATGGCTATCGCCATCGGCCTCGTCGGTGCGGGCCGCCGGGCGGCGGAGGTGCACGCACCAGCCATCGCGGCGTGTCCAGAAGCGCGCTTCGCGGGCGTGTGGGCGCGATCGCCGGGTCCCACGCAGGCGCTCGCGGCGCAGTACGGCGTGCCGGCGTGCGGCCGCTTCGAGGACCTGCTCGACCACTGCGAGGCGGTGGTGTTCGCCGTGCCGCCTCCCGTCCAGCCCTACCTGGCGGAGGTCGCGGCGGGGCAGGGCAAGGCACTGCTCCTGGAACGGCCCGTCGCGGGCGACCTGGCCGGCGCGGAGCGTCTGGCCGAGGCCGCCGGACCCACGGTCTCGCAGCTCGCGCTGCTCTGGCGTTACTCGGCGACGGTCCGCCACTTCCTGACCGACGCGGTTCCGAAGACCTTTCCGAAGGGGGCCAGCGGTCTGGTCGTCACGACAGCTCCGCCCGATCCGCGCCCATGGCGCAGAGGATTGAGCGTGCTGCGCGGGGACCTCGGCCCCGATCTCCTGGATCTCCTCGACGCCGCGCTCGGCCGTGTGATCGGCGTTCACGCGCACGGCCAGCCGACCGGCTGGTTCGGGATGATGTTCGAGCATGAGGGCGGGACCTACAGCGAGGTCTCCATGTACACCTCGCCCGAGCCCGTCAGGGAGCGCGCCGAGATCGAGGTGTTCGGCTCCGGCGGCGTGGCGGCCGTCGACGGCGTGGCCGCCGTCGGCAGGGAGGCCGTCGACACCATGTACCGCGAGTTCGCGGACGCCGCCGGGCACCGCCGGCGGCACGAGCTGGACGCGGCCCGCGGCCTGCACCTTCAGCAGGTGATCGAGGCGGTGGAGAGCGACCTGCTCCACCGTGACGACGACTGAGCGCGCCGCCTGTCGCCGGCCGCCCGGACGAGGTCAGCGCGTGCGCGGCCACACGCCGTCGTAGCGGTAACCCAGCTTCTCGACGTCCAGGACGTTCGCGACCTTCTCGCTGTACCGGGGCAGGCGGCTGGACTCGGTGACGTTCCCGTACGCCGACCGGATCGGGGCACCGGGATGGCGGGTGCGCCATGTGTGCCACAGCAGGTCGCCGAAGCAGGCGATGACCCAATACAAGGGGTCGTTCGGGGCGGAGGGCAGGGCCAGGTCGCCTCCGATGCCCATCTGCACCGCGCCGATGTGAACCTCCATCTGCATGTTGAACACCTGGAAGTCCGGATTTTTCAGCATGTTCACGATGAGATCGGGCGAGGCCCACGCGGGGATCTTCCCGCCGTCGGCGTAGGAACGCCGGAGCGGATGAGGTCGTGGGATTCTGGCCGTCCACCCGGCGAACGCACCGTTGAGCACGGCCTGATCGTGTTTCGCGTCGCCGTTTCCCCCGAAATACTCCTTCGACAGCACCACCGAGCGGTGCGGCGACCGGCTGTCGCGCGTCCAGTCCCAGTACGGCACGGACACGGCCGGATCGATGCGCTGGAGCTCCCGCTCGAAGTGCAGGAGATATCTACGCTGCCACGGCAGGAAGAAGCCGTTGGCGTGGGTGGCCGCGAACTGCTCGGTGTAGGCGTTGACCAGCGCGTCGTAGGTCCCCCGTGCCTTCAGTGTGCGCACCGCCCGGACGAACGCCTCCCACTGCTCCTTGGGCAGGTCGCCGATCCGCCGGCGTACCGTGACCGGGGCCGCGTGCGCCGCCGGGCCGCGCACCCCGAACGCGATCGCCGCCGTTCCCCACACCGCCGACGCCAGCATCTCCCGCCTGCTCGGCCCGCGCATATGTCCGCCCCCCGGATGTCCTCGAATCACATGGCCTGTTGCGACCGGCCGAAAGATTAGAACGGCGAAGCCGCCTGACCGTGAATTTCGCGCCGTGTCGGGGTGCCGGGAGGGGACGAAACGAACATCGGGGGAGTGATCGCCGGGCCAGGAGAGGCGATCACTCGGCGGAGAGCGTGTGGACGAGCCGGGCGACCGGGCGGCGCCGCACCATCCGCGGGCACGGCCACGGGAGCGGGCCCTGGCCGGGCGACCGGGCGGCGCCGCACCGTCCGCGGGCAGGGCCACCGGGACAGCGGGCTCTGGCCGGGGGATCGCCGGCCCGGCCGGTGGCGGCACCCCGGGCACGGGGCGTCGCGGCGGGGTTGTCGGTGCCGTGTGCCACTGTAGGAAGCGTGCGCCGCATCCACCCCTACGCCGAGGACGAGCCGGACATCCCCGCCGCCTACGCCTATCCGCGCGACCACTGGCTGCGCCTCAACATGGTGAGCAGCGCCGACGGCGCGGCCTGGGTCGAGGGCCACTCGGAGGGCCTGTCCGGCCGGGCCGACAAGCGGATCTTCGGAGTGCTGCGCGGCCTGGCCGACGTGGTGCTGGCCGGGGCCGCCACCGTCCGCACGGAGGGATACCGGCCGGCCCGCCCGCGCGAGTCGTGGCGGGCCCTGCGGGAGGGCAGGCCCCCGGCGCCGCCCATCGCCGTCGTCACCCGCCGCCTCGACCTCGACCTCGGCAGTGAGCTGTTCACCGAGGCGGAGCCGTACGCCCGGACGATCGTGATCACGACCGAGTCGGCGCCGAAGGACCGCCGCGAGGAGGCGGCCGCGAGGGCCGACGTCATCGTCGCGGGCGAGGAGACGGTCGATCTCGCGACCGCCGTCGGCGAGCTGCGCGCCCGGGGGCTCGGCCGTGTTCTGTGCGAGGGCGGCCCCCGGGTGAACGCGCAGCTTGCCGCCGCCGGCCTGGTCGACGAGCTGGCGCTGACCGTGAGCCCGCTGCTGACCGGCGGCGACGCGGCGCGCATACTGGACGGCGTCGCATCGCACACGCCGCTGACCCTCGCCCAGGTGCTCGAAGATGACGGCTTCCTCTTCTGCCGATACATCAGGGAGGCGCAGGATGAAGCTTCCGGTTGAGCCGGAGATCCCCGGTCTGGATCTGCCGGTCGTGCCGCCGGTCGCGCCGATGCTCGCCAAGGCCGTCAAGGGGCTGCCGAAGCAGGACGGCACGCTCTTCTACGAGCCGAAGTGGGACGGCTTCCGCTGCATCGTCTTCCGCGACGGCGACGAGGTCTTCCTCGGCAGCAGGAACGAGCGGCCCTTCACGCGCTACTTCCCCGAGCTGGTCGAGGCCATCCGGCAGGAGCTGCCGCCCAAGTGCGTCGTGGACGGCGAGATCGTGCTGATCAGGGGCCAGTCGCTCGACTTCGACGCGTTGCAGCAGCGCATCCATCCCGCGCAGTCCCGGGTGCGGCTGCTGGCCGAGAACACGCCGGCGTCCTTCGTCGCCTTCGATCTGCTCGCCACCGGGACGGAGGACCTCATGGAGGCGCCGTTCTCGGCGCGGAGGGCCCGGCTGGAGGAGATGCTGGCGGGCGCGGGCCGGTCCGTACGGCTCACGCCGGTCACCCGGGACGAGAGCCTGGCCGCCGAGTGGTTCGACGCGTTCGAGGGCGCAGGTCTCGACGGCATCGTCGTCAAGCCGGGCGACCAGCCGTACACGCCGGACAAGCGCGTGATGTTCAAGGTCAAGCACGAGAGGACGGCCGACTGCGTGGTGGCGGGCTACCGCGAGCACAAGTCGGGGCCGATCGTCGGCTCGCTGCTGCTCGGGCTCTACTCGCCGGACGGTCGCCTGCACCACGTGGGCGTCGCCGCGTCCTTCCCGATGAAGCGGCGTGAGGAACTCGTCGAGGAGCTCGCGCCCTACCGGGTGGAGGACCTGAGCGAGCATCCGTGGGGACACTGGGCCGAGGTCGCGACGGGCGGCGCGCAGGGCCAGCGCCTGCCCGGCGCCGTGTCGCGGTGGAATGCCAAGAAGGACCTGTCGTTCATCCCGCTGCGGCCGGAACGTGTGGTCGAGGTGGCCTACGACCACATGGAGGGCGACCGGTTCCGGCACACCGCCCAGTTCCGCCGCTGGCGCCCGGACCGCACGCCCGCGTCCTGCACCTACGAACAGCTCGAACGCCCGGTGAGTTACGACCTCGACAGGATCCTCGCCCGCTGACCCGCCGGGCGGCCGACCCGCTGCCCGCCGGCCGGCCCGACCACAAGTAGCTCTGACTTTCAGCCGGTCAGGGCGCGGACGGCGGCGGTGACGACGACGGCGACCGCGACGACCACCAGGAACGGCGCGCGCAGCAGCAGCGCGACGGCCGCCGCGGCGAGCCCGGCGGCCCGGGCGTCGACCACGAGCGTGCGACCGTCGGCGAAGGTCTGCAGGGCGATCAGCGCGGCCAGCGCCGCGATCGGCACCAGCGCGGCCAGCCTGCGGACGAGGGGCCGTTCCAGCACCGCCGCCGGCACCGAAAGGCCAAGCAGCTTCACGGCGTAACAACCGGCCGCCGTGACGACGATCGCGACCCAGACCATCAGCGTCCTCCTTGGGGCGAACGGCGGGTGAGCAGCCGTGACGCGGCCAGCACGGCGGGCGCGGCGAGCACGGCCACAAGCACCGGCACACCTGCGGGCAGGAACGGCACGCAGGCGAGGGCGAGCACCACGGCCAGCACCGCCACCACCGCCTCCGCATGCCGGGCGAGCGGGTCTCGGGCCGCCTGCGGTGTGCGGGGCGCCTCATCGCGTGGTTCCGCGTGGACACCGGGCCGGGCGCGGCCACGGGGTCCGCCGTCATCGGGCGGTTCGGCAGGGGAAGCGGCGGCGGGCCTGGAGGAGGAACGGCCTCGGAGCATGGGCAGGAGCAGGGCGAGGAAGACGGCCGGACCGGCGGCGTCGAGCCCCCACGCCGTCGGATCGCCCAGCGCGGAGGCGCCCAGCGCGCCCAGGAACGTGGTGATGTTCCACCCGGCGTACAGGCTGACCCCGGTGACCGTGAACCCGAGCCGGGCGAGGCGCCGGTCGGGCTGGGCCAGGGCCACGGCGGAGGTTTCGTCGATCACCCACTGCGCGGCGAGCGGGCGGACCGATCCGGGGAGCCCGAGCAGCTGTGACAGCCGCAGCCCATAGAAGGCGTTGCGGACGCCGAGCAGCAGCGCCCCGGCCGCGGCGGCTAGCGGGTTGCCGCCGCTGCCGAGCGCGCCCACCAGCGCGAACTGGGACGCCCCGGTGAACACGAACAGCGACAGCACGCAGGTCTGGACGACGGTCATCCCCGCACCCGCCGAGGTCACGCCGAACGCGAAGCCCGACAAGCCGACGGCAGTGCCGACCCCGAGGGCGTCCCGTACGACTGCCGCCCGGGGTTTCGGCGGCAGACCGGCCTGCACTGGTGTGGTGGTCACCCGCCAGAGAGTAACGAAGCGTGCAGGTATGTCCCTTATGGGTGGGGGTCAAGACGTGCCGGCGGGGACGGCCGTGTGGCGCGCCCGGGCGGCGGGGAGGGTTCAGGCGCCGGTGGAGACCAGGACCCGCATGGACCGGTCGGCGAGACAGACCTTGGCCTCGGCGGGCAGGATCTCCTCGGCGTACGGATCGTCGCGGAGGTCGTCCTCGGCGGTGTCGAGGACGGGACGCCAGGCGGCCCCCAGCTCCGGCCCCGGGAGGGCGAACGTCAGGTTCTCGTGGTGCGCGTTGATCAGCAGCAGGAACGTCTCGTCCCTGATCCGCTCGCCGCGCGGGCCCGGCTCGCTGATCGCGTCGCCGTTGACGTACACCGCCAGCGACTTGGCGTAGCCCGTGTGCCAGTCGCCGTCGGTCATCTCGGTGCCGGACGGCGTGAGCCAGATGATGTCCCTGCTGCCGTCCCCGGGCGAGTGGCCCTGGAAGAACCGGCGTCGCCGGAAGACGGGATGCGCCCGCCGTAACGCGGCCAGGCGGCGGACGAACTCCAGCAGGTCGCCCTCCTGGCGGATCAGCGACCAGTCGATCCAGGAGGTCTCGTTGTCCTGGCAGTAGGCGTTGTTGTTGCCGTGCTGGGTGCGGCCGAACTCGTCGCCCGCCAGCAGCATCGGCACGCCCTGGGACACGAACAGCGTGGTGAGGAGATTGCGCCGCTGCCGCCGGCGCAGCCGTACGATGCCGGGATCCTCCACCGGGCCCTCGGCGCCGCAGTTCCAGGAGCGGTTGTCGTCCGTGCCGTCGCGGTTGCCCTCGCCGTTGGCCTCGTTGTGCTTGTGGTCGTACGACACGAGGTCGTTGAGCGTGAACCCGTCGTGGGCGGTCACGAAGTTGATGGAGGCGACCGGGCGGCGGCCGCTGCTGGCGTACAGGTCGCTGGAGCCGGCCAGGCGCGAGGCGAACTCGGGCAGCGTCCGGGAGGCGCCGCGCCAGAAGTCCCGCACGGAGTCGCGGTATTTGCCGTTCCACTCGGTCCACAACGGCGGGAAGTTGCCGACCTGGTAGCCGCCGGGGCCGACGTCCCACGGCTCGGCGATCAGCTTGACCTGTGAGATCACCGGGTCCTGCTGGATGAGGTCGAAGAACGCGCTCAGCCGGTCGACGTCGTGCAGCTCCCGGGCCAGCGCGGCGGCGAGGTCGAAGCGGAAGCCGTCCACGTGCATGTCGAGCACCCAGTAGCGCAGCGAGTCCATGATCAGCTGGAGCGCGTGGGGCGAGCGGACGTTCAGCGAGTTGCCGCACCCGGTGTAGTCGAGGTAGTAGCGGCGGTCCTCCTCGCGCAGCCGGTAGTAGGCGACGTTGTCGATGCCGCGGAAGCCCAGCGTGGGGCCCATGTGGTCGCCCTCGGCGGTGTGGTTGTAGACGACGTCGAGGATCACCTCGATCCCCGCGTCGTGCAGGGCCCGCACCATCGCCTTGAACTCCTGGACCTGCTCGCCGCGCTGCCCCGAGCTGGCGTACGCGTTGTGCGGCGCCATGTAGGCGATCGTGTTGTAGCCCCAGTAGTTGGTCAGCCCCCGGGCGACCAGGAAGTGCTCGGGCACGAACTGGTGCACGGGCATGAGCTCGACCGCCGTCACGCCGATCGACAACAGATGGTCGATCACGGCAGGGTGCGCGAGCCCGGCGTAGGTGCCCCGCTGCTCCTCGGGTACGGCGGGATGGCGCATGGTCAGGCCGCGCACGTGCGCCTCGTAGATCACCGTCTCGTGGTACGGCGTGCGGGGCGGCCGGTCGTTGCCCCACTCGAAGAACGGGTTCACGACCACGTTCTTCGGCATGTACGGCGCGGAGTCGTCGGTGTTGAGCCGCGCGGGGTCGGCGAAATGGTAGGAGAAGAGCGACTCGTTCCACCGCACCGAGCCCTCGATCGCCTTGGCGTACGGGTCGAGCAGCAGCTTGGACGGATTGCACCGGTGCCCGTGGTCGGGCCGGTAGGGTCCGTGCACGCGGAAGCCGTACCGCTGGCCGGGCATGATCCCGGGCACGTAGCCGTGCCAGACGAACCCGTCGACCTCGGGCAGGTCGACGCGGGTTTCCTCACCCCTGTCGTCGTACAGGCACAGTTCGACCCGCTCGGCCACCTCTGAGAACACCGAGAAGTTGGTGCCCACACCATCCCAGGTGGCGCCGAGCGGGTAGGGCTCTCCAGGCCAAACCTCGCGCATGTAACCTCATTCTCCACTGCTCGGGCGAATCGTGCACGCGCGACGATCGCTGCTCTCGCACCGGAACGCGGGAGCCCCCGCCGGATCCGGTCCGGCGGGGGCTCCCACTGGTGCTCAGCCGACCAGCTCGGCGTTGAGGGTGATCGTCGTGCCGGCGAGCGCCTTGCTCACCGGGCAGTTCGCCTTGGCGGTCTCGGCGGCCTGCTGGAAGTCCTCGGCGGAGATTCCGGGCACCTGCCCGCGGACGGAGATCACGATGCCGGTGATGCCCTCGCCCGGCTGGAAGGTCACGTCCGCGCGGGTCTCCAGCGACTGCGGCGGCGTGCCGGCCTTGGCCAGCCCCGCGGACAGGGCCATCGAGAAGCACGAGGAGTGAGCGGCGGCGATCAGCTCCTCCGGGCTCGTCTTGCCGTTGGCCGCCTCCGCCCGGGAGGGCCAGGAGACGTCGAAGGTGCCGACCCCGGAGGTGTCGAGCGAAACGGTGCCCGAACCGTCGAGCAGTGCGCCCTTCCACTGCGTCGTCGCGGTACGAGTGGTCGCCATGGCGATATCCCTTCAGTAAGCGGAGCCTATCCACAGTGACCTTAACGCCGCCGGCGACGGGCCGGGCCCGCGGCATGGCCGGTTGCGGGCTCACGCCGGGGCGGCGCGCTCCAGGATCGCCTCCAGGTCGAGGCCGGGGGGCAGCGTGCCGAGGGCGCGTCCCCAGTCACCGGCAAGGCGCGAGGCGCAGAACGCGTCGGCCACCGCGGCGGGGGCGTGCCGTACGAGCAGGGACGCCTGGAGGACCAGCGTCATCTCCTCGGCCACCCGGCGCGCGTCGGCCTCGCCCGCCGCGGCGAGCCTCTTCAGCACCCGCTCGGCCGCGTCGGCGACCCTCCGGTCCTGGGCCAGCGCCACCTCGGCGAAGAACGCCTCGACGGCCTCCGGCTCCCTGGCCATCACCCGCATCAGGTCGAGGGCGGCCACGTTGCCCGAGCCCTCCCAGATGCCGTTCAGCGGCGACTCCCGGAACAGCCGGGGCATCTGCGACTCCTCGACGTACCCGTTGCCGCCCAGGCACTCCAGCGCCTCGGCCGCGTGGACCGGTGCCCGCTTGCACACCCAGTATTTGCCGGCGGCGAGGGCGGCCCGGCGGAACAGGCCCTCGCCCGCGTCGCCCCGGATCGCCCGGTCGGTGGCCCCGGCCAGGCGCATCATGAGCGTGGTCGCGGCCTCCGACTCCAGCGCCAGGTCGGCGAGCACCGAGCGCATCAGCGGCTGCTCGGCCAGCGTCCGGCCGAACGCCCTGCGGTGACGGGCGTGATGAAGCGCCTGCGTCAGGCCGTACCGCATGCCGGCGGCCGAGCCGATCACGCAGTCGAGCCTGGTCATGTTCACCATCTCGATGATGGTCCGGACGCCCCGGCCCTCCTCGCCGACGAGGTAGGCGATCGCGCCCTCGTACTCGACCTCGGCCGAGGCGTTCGACCGGTTGCCGAGCTTGTCCTTAAGCCGCATCAGGCGCATCGCGTTGCGGGTGCCGTCGGGCAGCACGCGGGGGAGCAGGAAGCACGACAGCCCGCCCGGGGCCTGGGCCAGCACCAGGAACACGTCGCACATGGGGGCGGAGTTGAACCACTTGTGGCCGGTCAGGGCGAAGCTCCCGTCGCCCAGCGGCTCGGCCCTGGTGGTGTTGGCCCGCACGTCGGAGCCGCCCTGCTTCTCGGTCATGGCCATCCCGGCCAGCACGCCGCGCTTGTCCTTCGCCGGGCGCAGCCCGAAGTCGTACGTGCGGGAGGCCAGCAGCGGCTCCCACTCCGCGCGCAGCGACGGAGAGTGCCGCAGCGCGGCCACGGCGGCGTACGTCATGGAGACCGGGCAGCCGTGCCCGGCCTCGACCTGCGACCAGGTGAAGAACTTCGCGGCCCTCGCGACGTGCGCACCGGGCCGGGCCGACGTCCAGGGCGCGGCGTGCGCGCCGCTCTCGACCGCGACCGTCATCAGCTCGTGCCAGGCCGGGTGGAACTCGACCTCGTCGATCCTGTTGCCGTAGCGGTCGTGGGTCCACAGGACGGGCGGGTGCTCGTTTGCCAGCCGCCCCCACTCCTGCGCCTTCGCCGAACCGGCCAGCAGGCCGAGCTGGCGCAGCTCCCCGGTCGCCCAGTCCGCCCCCTCCCTGGCGAGCCCCTCCAGCAGCGCCTTGTCGGCCGCGACGTCGTGGCCGGACAGCGGTGGCACCTGGTTGGTCACGTCGTGGGTCACTGGGTCCTCCTGTGGTCAGTGCAGGGACTCGTCCATACCGGGACGTCCACGATGCCGGGACTTCATCTCTAACATCCCGGGCGGCAGGGACAAACACCGGACAACGAACGGTCAAGCGCCCGTAATCTCCAGTCCGAGCTCCTGGGCCGCCTCCAGGGCGAGGTCGCGGGCGTAGTCCTGGTCGGCCCCCGCCTCGCTGAGCACCCGGTGGACGCCCTCGATCGCGCGCCGGTCCCCGCGCCCGGCCAGGCCCCGCGCGGCCTCGGCCACCGTCGTCAGATCGCGGTCGGTCAGCCGGGAGACCAGGGCGTCCCTGATGGGCTCGGTGTCGGCGGGCAGTCCCGCGATGCCCATCGTGGCCCAGTCGCGCACCTCGTCGTCGGCGCACCGGCTCAGCCTGATCAGCGCGGCCAGCCCGTCCTCGTCGTCCGGAGGCAGGACCGCGGCGAGTGCCATGGGATCGTGGACCGTGGGCTCCCGGCCCGGGGTGTTGACGAGCTTGAGCACCTCGGGGAGCGCCCATTCGTCGGTCTGGTGGCCGAACGCGCGGAGCAGCGCCTCGACGACCGCGGGCTCGGTCTCGTGCCGGGCCAGGTCGCGCAGGATCTCCAGGACGCGGTCCTGGTAGGGGTCGTGCGCCGCGTCCGCGCCGAGCCCTGTCTCCGCGCCGAGCCCTGTCTCCCCGGCGGGCCCCGGCTGTCCGTCGAGCCCCGGCCGCCTCCCGAGCGCCGCCTGCCCGCCGACGCCCGTCACGCGGCCGAACTGCGCGAGCGCGTCCACGCCGAACTCCCGCTCCACCGGGTCGTCGCTCTCGCACAGCCGGGCCAGCGCCAGGAACGTCTCCTCGTCGTGGCGGGACTGGAGCGCGTGGACGGCCGCCCACCACGTCTCGTCGTCCTCGTCCAGGTCGCGGTAGGGCAGCACGCGCCTGAGCAGTACGTCCGGGGGCGGACGCAGACCGAGAGCCGCCTCCAGGACCGTCGCGATCGCGGCGTGCCCCTGCTGGCGGCTGATCGAGTAGTCGACGCCGGTGCCACGCGCCTCGACCGCGACCCGCCGGGTGCCGTCCGCGGCGGAGGCGTGGGCCACCAGCACCGTGTGCTCGCCCTCCACCCTCCTGGAGACCTCCTCGCGCAGCACGGCTTCGACGTCCACCGCCGCCAGCCGCGCGGCGATCTCCAGCGGGGTCATGCCGTCCCAGCCCGGCGCGGACGGGTCGGCGCCGTGCTCCAGCAGGGACCAGACGATCCCGTACGCCCCGAAGATCGTGGCCAGCGTCAGCGGGGTGTCGCCGTCGTCGTCGGCCCGGCCGGGATCGGCCCCGGCGTCGAGCAGGATGTCGGCCGACTCCAGGTTGCCGTTGGCCGCGGCCCACAGCAGAGGCGTCCAGCCGCCCTCCTCCGCCGCGTCGGGATCGGCGCCGCCGTCGAGCAGCGCCTGGACGGTCTCGGCATGGTTCCAGCACGCCGCCGCGCAGAGCGGAAGGCCCTCCTCGTGCCCTCCGCTCGGCTGGTCCGGGTCGGCGCCATATTCCAGGAGCAGCCTGACGATGTCGTGGTGACCGCCGACGGCCGCCCGGTAGAGCGGCGTCGTCCCCTGAGCGGGGTTCACGGCGGTGTCCGGGTGCAGCATCGCCGCCACCCGCGCGACGTCCCCTCCCGCTACCGCTTCCAATAACCTGCTGCGGGTCACGATTCCATGCTCACACAGCCTCTTCCGAGCATCGTCCGCAGGGATCGTCTCTCCGGTTCGTCTCCTGGGTCGGTCCCAGGACCGCTCCCAGGATCGGCGCAGGATCGTTCCCAGGGAGGAGGGCGAGCGGGACCGGCCCGGGATACGGTGAAGGGCGTGAACGATCCGGGTGGTATGCGGGCATCCGACGCCGAACGCGAGGCCGTGGTGGAGCAGCTGCGCGTGGCCTCCGCCGAGGGACGGCTGACCCTCGCGGAGCTGACCGAGCGGACCGAGGCCGCCTATCTGGCGCAGACCCACGGAGAGCTCGCCCAGATCACCGCCGACCTGCCGGGAGGCGTTCCCGGGCCCCGGCCCGCCGTACCGGCCGCCCCGCAGGGCAGGACGCGCAAGTGGATCGTCGCGGTGCTGGGCGACGCCAAGAGGACCGGCACATGGCGGATCGACGACGGCATCGGCGCGGTCTCCGTCATGGGCGACGTGGTCCTCGACCTGCGTCAGGCCGAGGTGCGTGGGCGTGAGGTGGACATCGTCGCCGCGTGCGTGATGGGCGACATCAGGATCATCGTGCCGGACGGCGTCGACGTCGAGCTCTCCGGAATCACGATCATGGGGGACAAGAAGGTCCAGGTGATCGAGGCGCCCCGAGGCCGGTCCGCCCCCGTCGTCAGGGTCACGGCGTACGTGCTGATGGGCGACGTGAAGATCATCGGCGACTCGCACGCCGCGCCGGTCAAGCGCGGCTGGTTCGCCTGGAGCGAGTGGTGGCAGGAACGCCGCCAGCGCCCGGGCTTCAGCGGATACGAGATCCACCACCACCACCGACGCCGCCACCGCGGCCTGCACTGATCGAGCCGACTTTCCGGCCCGCGCCGGCCGGATGGCCCCCCGAGGCAACATCGGGACGTTCCCAGGGCGTAGTCATCGGTGACCGTTCACCAAGGGATCACCGAGAACCTGGGGGCCGCACATGCGCGACCGGGCCGACTTCGAGCGCTATGTCGAGCAGCGCTCGGAGCGACTGCTGCGGACGGCCTACCTGCTCTGCCGTGACTGGGCCACCGCCGAGGACCTGCTCCAGACGGCGCTGGCCAAAGCGTGGCTGGCCTGGCGCAGGGTCGGCGAGAACCCCGACCCGTACGTCTACCGCATCCTGACCAACACCCACGCCTCCTGGTGGCGCCGACGCTGGCGCGGCGAGCAGCCGGTCGACGTGCTGCCGGAACCGGCCGTCGGCGACCCGGCCGACCTGCTCGGCTCCCGCGACGCCGTACGGCAGGCCCTCACCTGCCTGCCGCCGAAACAGCGCGCCGTGATCGTGCTGCGTTACTTCGCCGATCTGGGCGACGCCCAGATCGCGGAAATCCTGGGCTGCTCGGCCGCCACCGTTCGAAGTCAGGCGAGCAGGGCGCTGGCCAGGCTGCGTGTCGATTCCGCCGCCCGCTCCGCGATGAGCCTGGAGGGCTGACATGACGATGACCGATAACGACCTGCGTGACCTGCTCGCCCGAGATGCGTCCACGGGGGGAGGCGCGGGCGTCACCCTGGCCGACGTCGACCGGAGGGTGCGGCGCATCCGGCGCCGTCGCGGCGTCGCGGGGGCGGCGGTGGCCGCCGGACTGGCCACTGTGGTGATGGTGGCGACCTCACCGCGTACGATGACGATCTCGCCGGCCGACGCCCCCGACGCCGCCACCGCGGCCGGCCCTTCGCCGACCCAGGATGTGACCTACCTGACGAGCGACCGGGTGCTCCTGGACGAGGAGATCACGGCTGGCGGGCGCAAGGTGCCGTTCAGGGTCGCCGTCCAGGCTGATTCGGTGAACATCCAGGTCGAGTGCCGCACGCCGTCCTACGCGTTCGTCTGGCACGAGGGGGTGCTGGTCGATCAGGGACCCTGTGGAATCCAGGACGACCACGTCGACCACCTGCGCTCCTGGACCGATCAGGATGGGCGGGTGCCGTCAGGACGCGACGAGTTCCATGTGGCGGTGATTCCGCCGGGCAGCGTGGTGGACGGTCATGGTGCGGTCGATGCGGACGACGCCGCGCGCATCGTCGGCGAGACCGGCGAATACCGCACCGACGCCAGGGTGACGATCCGGGAGGCGTTCGCCGTCGTCGGCGCGGGCTCGCCCAGCGTCTGCCAAGGAGACATCGTCATCCGCAGGCCGGACGGGCGGGAGATCCTGTCGTCGGCGTGCGACCAGCCCGGCGAGGAGCCCCCATCCCCGCAGGGTTAGTGCTCTCAGCCGCGCTGTGAGCCACGTCTGGCCGGTGCGGATCACCGGCTGCTGTCGGGCGTCCAGCGAAGCGTCATGTCGGGCAGGTTCTCCATGTTGCGATCACCGTCGCTGGTGTCGAGGACGGTGAAACCGTGGCTCTCGTAGAACGCGCGGGCATCGGTGTTCTGCTGGAAGACGTGCAACGACACCCCGTCGGGGCTGTGCCGCCTGACCTCGTCGAGCAGCAGCGTGCCGACTCCCTGCCGGCGGACGTCCGGGCGCAGATAGAGGTCTTCGAGCATGTCGCCGTCGAGGGCCGCATAGCCGATGATCTCCGCGTCACGCACGGCGACCCACGTGCGACACCGTTTGAGCACGACGTCCTGGACCCACCCGGTCACCTGCTCGTGACTGCGCTTCTGCGGAGGGAGGTAGGGCATGGTCGCCGACCGGGAGGTCATGTGGATCCGCGCGATCACAGCAGCGTCCGCTTCCTCCGCGATTCGGATCAAGGTCCTGCCGTCATCGGTCACGCCGGGAACCTACAAGCCCCGCGAAGACTCGGTCCACCGGTTAACCCCGTGAACACTGCCGGTCACAACACTGAACGAGCACGTCCTGACGCGAACCGGGAAACTCCGTCGAGATCTAATAGCCGACAATCGCCGCCATTTTTGCGAACTCTGTGTAATTGAACGACTGCCGTACGTAATATCTCGGCCATGCCTGGTATTGATCACGAAATGCCGATCGAGCTCATCCGCAACCGGCCGGAGACCGCACTTGAGCTGCTCCGCTGCGTCACCGGGATGCGGGTGCCGCCCTTTGCCGCCGCTCGCGTCGAGGCGGCCGACTGCACCCAGCCGGGACCGATCGAGCACCGAGCCGACTCGGTGGTGGTCGTGCGGGACAAGAACGGAACGGCGCTCCTGGCCGTGATCGTGGAGGTGCAGCTCGGACGGGACGCCGCCAAGAGGTTCAGCTGGCCGGTCTACGTCACGACGTTGCGATCGCAGCACAAGTGCGACGCCGCGCTGCTGGTCATCTGCCCGGACCGGTCGATGGCCCGCTGGTGTGAGAAGGCGATCCGGCTGGGCCCGAACGGCGTCATCGTCCCGCTGCCGATCCACCCCGGCCGCATGCCCCTGATCACCGACCCCGAGCAGGCCCGCGCCTGCCCCGAACTCGCGGTGCTGTCGGCCGTGGCGCACTCCGACGAGGCCGAGAGCGAGCAGGTGCTGGAGGCGATGCTGGCAGGGCTGGAGGCCCTGGATGAGGATCGGGTCAGATTATATTTGAACCACGTGTTCGGCTCGCTACCGGAAGTAACCGCTAAGCGTCTGGAGGAGATGGTGAGCACCATTCAGGACTTCGACTACCTCGGCGAGAAGTACTTCTCCCACTGGGTCGACAAAGGCCGTGAGGAGGGCCGTGAGGAAGGCCGCGCGGAGGGCGAGATCAACTCGATTCTGGCGGTGCTCGACGCCCGTGGTCTGGAGATCTCCGACGAAGCGCGTGAGCGGATCCGCGGGTGTGAGGACCTGAGCCAGCTCGGCATCTGGGTCCGCAGGGCCGCCACCGTCACCTCGGCCGACGACCTTTTCGCCTAGCCTGGGGCGTTCCGTCAGGCGGCCGCGGAGGCGGCGCGTACGGCCTGGGCGTGGCGTTCGAGCAGGAGCGTGACCAGTTCGGGAGCGGGCCCGAGGACGGCGGCCACGGCGTGTGCCCCGGCCTCCAGGGTGTCGCGCTCCACCATGTCGGCGAAGTAGCCGGGAGCCAGCAGGTAGGGCGCCACCACGACCTTCGGGGCGCCCGCGCGCGTCAGCCGTACGACCTCGTCCCGAGGGGTGGGCGCGGCGGCCGAGGCGTAGGCGGCGCTGACCGACCACCAGGGGCGGGTGCGCGCCCACTCGCGGGCGACGGCGGCGATCGTCGCGTTCGCCCGGCGGTCGCTGGAGCCGGCCGAGACGAGCACCACCGCGGTGTCCGGGTCGCCGATCTCCACGCCGGCCTCGGCGAGGCGGCGTTCGAGTGCGCGTACGAGCAGCGGGTGGGGGCCGAGGGTGGGGCCGCAGACGGCCCGCAGCAGCGGCGTACGGCCGGCGGCCTCCCGCAGCGCCGCCGGGATGTCCACCCGGCTGTGGTAGGCGGCGGTGAGCAGCAGGGGGAGCACGACGGCCTCGTCCAGCCCCGACAACGCCTGTGGCAGCGACGGCGTGGCGTGGTCGAGATAGGCGGCGCGGACGTCCAGGCCGGGCCGAGCCTGCCGTACGCCGTCGAGGAGCGCCTCCACGGTCGCGGCGGCGCGCGGGTCGCGGGACCCGTGCGCCACCGCGATCAGCGGTGCGCCTGTGTGCGCGACGGTCGTCACAGGTGGATGCCGCACTCGATCTTGCCGAGGCCGGCCCAGCGGCCGCTGCGCGGGTCCTCGCCCGGCGCCACCCGCCGGGTGCAGGGGGCGCAGCCGATCGAGGGATAGTCGTCGTAGTGCAGCGGGTTGATCAGGACGCCGTTGTCGGCGATGTAGTTGTCGACGTCCTCCTGGGTCCACCGGGCGATGGGGTTGATCTTCACCATCTGCCGCTTGGCGTCCCACTCCACGACCTTGGTGTTCGCCCTGGTGGGCGACTCGTCGCGGCGGATGCCCGACACCCAGGCGAGGTACGGCTCGAGCGCCCGGTTGAGCGGCTCGACCTTGCGCAGGTAGCAGCACAGGTCGGGGTTGCGCCCGTACAGGCGCGGCCCCAGGTCGCGGTCCTGTTCCTCGACGGTCCTGGACGGCTTCACGTTGATCACGTTGACCTGGTAGACCGCCTCGACCGCGTCACGGGTGCCGATGGTCTCGGCGAAGTGGTAACCCGTGTCGATGAACAACACGTCGACGCCGGGCTTGACCCTGCTGACCAGGTCGATCAGCAGGGCGTCGCTCATCGACGAGGTGAGACAGAGGCGGTCGCCGAAGGTGGCCGCGGCCCAACGGATGATCTCCCGGGCGGGCGCGTCCTCAAGGAAGCGCGCCGCGGACTCCACAATGCCCTGGAGATCCAGCGTCACCCGCTGCCGCTCCAGTCCTGCCTCTATCTCCGCCACCGACATCGTTACTCCTCACACGTCGTTCATTGGTTCATTCATCGGGTGATGGGATGAAAAGCCTCTGGGGATTACGAACGCACGCCGAGGCCGAGGAATTTCACCCGGAAGGCGCGGGCGCAGGACCTGCAGTACCAACCGTGGCTTTCTTCCTCGGTCACATAGGGCTCCAGGTCCTCCTCGCCGCAGTACGGGCAGTAGAAGGGCGCGGCGCGCTCGGTGCTCATCGGTTTGCTCCGCTCGCTGGCCTTGAGCGCGTTCCAGGTGACGTCTTCCGTCGTCGCTCACGCGTGCTCGTACCTCGCACGCGTTCGCTCCTCAGTTCAGACGCCACCGCGCCCTCGGCTGTCATTTGAGGTCGGCTTCGTCGGCGCGCTGGACCCACTGGGCGAAGGTCTCGCCGGCGTTCTTCTGCTTCTCGTAGTTGCGGACGACCCGCTCGACGTAGTCGGGCAGATCCTCGGCGGTGGTCTTGAGACCGCGGACCTTGCGGCCGAAGCTCGGGTTGAGACCGACCGAGCCGCCCAGGTGCACCTGGAAGCCTTCGACCTGCTCGCCCTTGTCGTTGACCACAAGCTGGCCCTTGAGGCCGATGTCGGCCACCTGGATGCGGGCGCAGGAGTTCGGGCAGCCGTTGACGTTGATCGTCAGCGGCTCGGCGAAGTCCGGAAGGCGCCGCTCCAGCTCGTCGATCAGGGCCGACGCGGTGGCCTTGGTCTCGACGATCGCGAGCTTGCAGTATTCGATGCCGGTGCAGGCCATCGTCTGGCGGCGGAACGTGGACGGGTTCACCTGGAGATCGGCGGCCTCCAGCTCCGCCACGATCGACTCCACCTTGTCGGGGGCGACGTCGAGGATGACCATCTTCTGCTCGACCGTCGTACGGACCCGGGTGGAGCCGTGCCGCTCGGCGATGTCGGCGATGCGGTGCAGCGTGTCGCCGTCCACCCGGCCCACGCGGGGGGCGAAGCCGACGTAGAAGTTGCCGTCACGCTGGGGGTGCACCCCGACGTGGTCGCGCCGGCCGCCGCGCGGCGCCTCCGGAGCGGGGCCGTCCGGCAGGGCGTACTTCAGGTATTCGGTCTCCAGGACCTCGCGGAACTTCTCCGCGCCCCAGTCGTTGACGAGGAACTTGATGCGCGCCCGGTGACGCAGGCGGCGGTAGCCGTAGTCGCGGAAGATGCCGGCGACCCCGGCCCACACCTCGTGAACCTGCTCGGGCCGGACGAACGCGCCGAGCCGCTTGGCGAACATCGGGTTGGTCGACAGACCGCCGCCCACCCAGACGTCGAAGCCGTGCTCGCCCTGCTCGTTCACCACGCCGACGAACGCCACGTCGTTGATCTCGTGGACGGTGCAGTGGGCCGTGCAGCCGCTGACCGCCGTCTTGAACTTGCGCGGCAGGTTGGAGAACGCCTTGTCGCCGATGTACCGGTCGTAGATCTCGCGGATCTGGGCGGTGCCGTCGATCACCTCGCCGGCGTCGATGCCGGCCAGCGGGCAGCCGAGGATGACGCGGGGAGTGTCGCCGCACGCCTCGGTGGTGGACAGGCCGACCGCCTCCAGCCGCTGCCAGATGTCCGGCACCGACTCGATGTCGATCCAGTGGAGCTGGATGTTCTGCCGGTCGGTGATGTCGGCGGTGCCCCTGGCGTACTCGTTGGAGATGTCGGCGATCACCCGGAGCTGCTCCAGGCTGAGCTGTCCGCCGTCGATGCGGACGCGCAGCATGAAGTAGCGGTCGTCGAGCTCCTCGGGCTCCAGGATCGCCGTCTTGCCGCCGTCGATTCCGGGCTTGCGCTGGGTGTAGAGGCCGAACCAGCGGAACCGGCCGCGCAGGTCGGCGGGGTCGATGGAGTCGAAGCCGCGCTTGGAGTAGATGTCGATGATCCGCTGGCGGACGTTCAGCCCGTCATCGGCCTTCTTGTTCTCCTCGTTCTTGTTCAGCGGCTCACGGTAACCGAGAGCCCACTGACCTTCGCCGCGCGGGCGCTTGTGGTGGCGGTTCGCCGGGCGGGCCGGGGTGCTCATGGGCACACGTCCTTCTCCGAGGCTCGGTCTGAGATCGGGTTTCGGCGGACACCGGCGCAGGCGGCCTCTCACCTCGCCGTCGAGTGTGAGGGCATACGAAAACGACGCCTGGCCGAGCGCCCGGATGGATCAGCGGAGGGGCGACGGTCAGCCGGCGTCGATACAGATCGCGCTACGGACGCGCAGGAGATCGACGTGGCGTCGCACGACGAGCAACGGGTCCGCTGGCATGTCCCAAACGATACCTCTGAGATCCTGGATGTCCAAGTTCGTGTCCAGGATGCGGGATTGTGACGGCAATGTAACGCGGGTCAGCCCTTGCGGACCCAGTTCACCGGAGGTTCGGCCTCGTGCTCCTTCTTGGACGGCTCCTGATGCTGGCAGTCGCACCAGGACCCGCCGCGGCACTCCTTGTGCCGGCGCTCCCTGCACGCTCTGCAGATCATGTCTCCATTGTGAACGCCATGCTGCAGGCCGGGCGATCCGGAGGGGCACGTCGCCGGTCTGGACCGAGGAACGCGTGGGAGCGAAGCGACCAGAGTGCGACGAGGGAATGCCCATGGCGCGCCTCCGGCACGACCGGGTTCTCGCGAGCAGGGGGTGGGGGCCCCTATTCTGGGCGGCGACGATCCGCCCGCAGGTCACGTACTAACCGCTGCGGCAGCGGGTAGAGCCCAGTTCTCATGACCGGTTGGGTGCCATGACCTCCACGGACGCGCCATCGCGCAGGCCGCGGCTTACGCGCAAGGGCATGGCGCTCGCCCGTGCGCGGCTCACGTGGCTGCGTGACACGAACGTCTGGGCCCTGGTCAGGGCGACCACGATGGCGGGCGTCAACTACCGGGTTACCGGCCTCGCGGGCGAGGCGGCGTTCTTCGCGCTGCTGTCGCTGCCGCCGTTCGTGCTCGGGCTGCTGGGTGTCATGGGCCACCTGAGCGGGCTGCTCGGCCCGGCCGCCATCGACGAGATCAGGCGCTGGGTCGTGGACCAGTCCGAGCTGCTGTTCACTGACAACACCGTCCAGCGGGTCGTCAAACCGCTGCTCGCCGACGTGCTGAGCGGCGGACAGGTCTCGCTGATCTCGGTCGGCTTCCTGCTGTCGCTGTGGTCGGGCTCGCGGGCCCTGTTCGTCTACGTGGACCTGATATCCATCGCGTACGGTCTGGGGGAGACCCGGGGGATCATCCGCACCCGGGTCATGTCGTTCTGCCTCTATATCGCGGCGCTGCTGATCGGGCTGGTCGTGATGCCGATCCTGGTCATCGGGCCCACGCTGATGTCCAACGCCCTGCCCAGATATGCCGCGCTCGTGACGATCTTCTATTGGCCCGTGCTCGTGATCGGCTCGGTGCTGATGCTCACGCTGCTCTATCACGTGAGCGTGCCGCACCGCACGCGCTGGTGGCGCGAGGTGCCGGGGGCCGTGCTGGCGCTGCTGATCTGGATCGTGTGCGCCGCGTTCCTGCGCGAGGTGCTCGCCGCCTGGTTCACCCCGCTGTCGATCTACGGCTCGCTCGCGGCGCCGATCGCCGTGCTGCTGTGGCTCTACATCACCGCGCTCGCCGTGCTCATCGGGGCGACGCTGAACGCGGAGCTGGACCGGCTCTGGCCGCTGGGCGGCGCCCCCCGGCACGAGCACCATCACCGCAGGTCCGCCAAGGACTGATCTGCGGCTGTCGCCGGGTGTGCTCCCGGTCTCGGCAGCCGTGCCCCGGGCCGGATCGTGCGCCGCGCACGGCTCTCGTACGGGGCGCGCTCCGATAGGGTTGATAGGCATCGCGACTGGCGCTGGAGCGCCCGATGGGCGCAGGTGGGGCACCACCGGGGAGCGAATCTGCGGAGGCCGTGCGCCTGGGTCGCCGCCGACGTCGACGTGGAGAAGGAAGGCGCAATGGCTGAGAACTCGCTGAACGTCGTCGATCCCGAGATCGCCGAGCTGATCAGGGCGGAGGAGCGGCGGCAGGCCGACACCGTCAAGCTGATCGCGTCAGAGAACTACGTGTCCAGGGCCGTCCTGGAGGCGACCGGAACCGTCCTCACCAACAAATACTCCGAGGGCTACCCGGGCAAGCGTTACTACGAGGGCCAGCAGGTCATCGACCAGATCGAGACGCTGGCGATCGAGCGGGCCAAGTCGGTCTTCGGCGTGAGCCACGCCAACGTCCAGCCCTACTCGGGCTCGCCCGCCAACCTCGCCGTCTATCTGGCGTTCCTGAACCCGGGCGACACCGTGCTCGGGATGGGCCTGCCGTTCGGCGGCCACCTCACCCACGGCTGGTCGGTGTCCGCGACCGGCAAGTGGTTCAACTCGGTCCGCTACGGCGTGCGCCGCGACACCGGCCGCATCGACATGGACGAGGTGCGCGCGCTGGCGCTGGAGCACCGGCCCAAGCTGATCTTCTGCGGCGGCACCGCGATCCCGCGCACGATCGACTTCCCGGCGTTCGCCGAGATCGCCAAGGAGGTCGGCGCGGTGCTCGCGGCCGACATCGCCCACATCGCGGGCCTCGTCGCCGGCGGCGCCCACCCCTCGCCGGTCGGGCACGCGGACGTGATCTCCACGACCACCCACAAGACCCTGCGCGGCCCGCGCGGCGCGATGCTCATGACGAACACCGACGAGGTCGCCAAGGCGCTCGACAAGGCCGTGTTCCCCGGCCTTCAGGGCGGCCCGCACAACCACACCACCGCCGCCATCGCGGTCGCCCTGCACGAGGCCGCCCTGCCGGAGTTCAAGGCGTACGCCGCGCAGATCGTGAAGAACGCCAAGGCGCTCGCCGACGAGCTGCTCGCCCGCGGGTTCGACCTGGTCTCCGGCGGCACCGACAACCACCTGATCCTGATGGACCTCACGTCCAAGGGCGTCGGGGGCAAGCCGGCCGCGCAGGCCCTCGACCGGGCGGGCCTGGAGACCAACTACAACACCGTGCCCTTCGACCCGCGCAAGCCGTTCGACCCGTCCGGCATCCGCATCGGCACGCCGTCGGTCACCTCCCGCGGGATGGGCGAGGCCGAGATGCGCCAGATCGCCGCGTGGATGGACGAGGTCGTCACCGCCGTCGCCAAGGGCGACGCGGAGGACGTGATCGCACGGGTGCACGGCGAGGTCACCGAGCTGACGAGCCGGTTCCCCGCGCCCGGCCTGTCCTGATCGCCGGAATCGACGAGCGACGGCTCCCCGCGACCTCACGAGGCCGTGGGGAGCCGTTGTTTCGCACCGGCCGGGGACGGATCAAACGGAATAATCGGTTGCGTGAAGCCGCGGGGGCGCTGCTAGGGTTCCCCCATCGCCGCAGCCGTGCGGCCAGGACCAGGGAGGTGAGGACTATGCGGGTCTTCCTGACGACCATGCCGTCCGTCAACTCCCGGGTGCCCGCCTAAGCTCTTCTCGCTGGGACACCCGGTTTCCCGAAGGGTGTTCACCAGCAGTGTTCAACGATCTTTCTCTTCTCGGCTGGCATGACGGGCTCGCGGAGGAGCTTCCCGGCCTGCCAGGCGGAGCCGTCCCCGCGCGTGTGGCGCGGGTCGACCGGGGCGCCGCCGAGGTCATCGCCGCCGACGGAACCCATCAGGCGCGGTTCGGCGCCCGCGTACGCAGGGCCGCGGCGGCCGATCCGCTGGAGCTTCCGTGCGTGGGTGACTGGGTCGCGCTCGCCCGGCTCGATCTGTCCTCGTCCAATGGAGGCCGCTACGAGCTGGCCGAGGTGCTGCCCCGCCGTACGGCCTTCGTCCGGGGCGGCGTGAGCCGCGACTCGCGCGGCGGCCTGTCGGGCGACGGCCAGGGCCAGGTGCTGGCCGCCAACGTCGACGTGGTCTTCGTGGCCGAGCCGTCCATGCACGCTACGCCTCCCGGGGGGCTACGGGGGGTCGTCCCCCCGGGCAAGCACGGTGCCGATCTCGGAAGGATCGAGCGTCTCGTGGCGCTCGCCTGGGAGAGCGGCGCGCGTCCGGTCGTGCTCGTCACAAAGGCCGACCTTTTCGATCAGGGGCTGGACGATCTCCTCGCCGACGTCGCGGCGGCGGCGCCGGGCGTCGACGTCCATCCGGTCTGCTCGCTCACCGGTGACGGCGTCGACCTGGTGCGCGCCCACCTCGGCCCCTCGGGGACCGCGGTGGTCCTCGGCCCGTCGGGTGCGGGCAAGTCCACGCTCGTCAACGCCCTCGCCGGCGCGGAGGTCATGGAGACCCAGCAGGTCAGGGCCGCCGACGGGCGGGGCAGGCACACCACCGTCCACCGGCAGCTCATCCCGCTGCCCGGCGGCGGGCTCGTCATCGACACGCCCGGCATCCGCCGGGTCGGGCTGTACGAGATGAGCGAGGGCGTCGACCTGGTCTTCTCCGACATCGAGGAGCTGGCCGGGGGCTGCCGGTTCTCCGACTGCCGGCACCAGGCGGAACCGGGCTGCGCGGTGCTCGCGGCGGTCGAGTCGGGCGAGCTGCCCGAACGGCGGCTGGAGAGCTGGAACCGGCTCCAGCGCGAGGCCGCCTGGATGGCCCGCCGCACCGACGCCCGGCTGCGCGCCGAGCAGACCCGCAAATGGAAGACCATCCACAAGCAGATGCGGGGCATGAGCCGCCCATAGGCCCGGATGTGTCCCGTTCCGGGCGGGTATGACCGGGACGTGAAGACGATGCGGGTGCGGCTGCCGTACGCCGACCGCGCCGAGGCGGGTGCGCTGCTCGCCGAGATCCTGTGGGACATGAGCCCGCGCGATCCGGTGGTGCTCGCCCTGCCGCGCGGCGGCGTCGCGGTGGCCGTGCCGGTCGCGGAGCGGCTGCGCGCCCCGCTCGACGTCCTGGTGACCCGGAAGATCGGGCATCCGGCCCGGCCCGAGCTCGGAGTGGGCGCGATCGCGGAGGGCGGGCTGCTCGTGCTCGACTACGAGATGCTCGACCGGCTCGGCCTTGATCCGGAGGACGTGGCGGAGGTGGCCCGGCGGGAGCGGCACGAGCTGGCCAGGCGGGTGCGGGCCTACCGGGGAGACCGGCCGCTGCCGGACCTGCGCGGCCGTGACGTGATCGTCGTGGACGACGGCCTGGCGACCGGTGGGACGGCGCGAGCGGCGCTGCGTGCCGTACGGGCGATCCAGGCGGGGCGGGGCCGGGTGACGCTGGCGGTGCCGGTCGCCGCGCCGGAGACGGTGGAGGCGATGCTCGGCGAGGCGGACGCGATCGTCGTGCCGGTCACGCCGGAGAACTTCCGCGCGGTGGGTCAGTGGTATCGGCGGTTCGACCAGCTCACCGATGACGACGTGCTGGGCCTGCTGGCCGAGGCGGGGCGAGGAGGAACGGATGACACCTGAAGGGCGCTCCGCGTGCGCCGTCGCCCAGGTCGGGGGACGGGACGCGAAGCGCCCAGCGGTGACGCGTGTCGGGGAAGGGGAAAATGCTCAGGCGACAGCGCTGATCCCGGCGCTGGCGGCGCGGCGCATACGACGGCGGCGCTCGGAAGCGCGCTCGTCCTCGTTGAGGCCACCCCACGTGCCGTACTTCTCCGGGCGGGAGAGCGCGTAGTCGAGGCACTCCGCTCGCACAGGACACTGAGCGCAGATGGCCTTGGCCTTGCGCTCCCGGATGTCGCGCTCGGGCTGACGCTCGCCGTCAGGACCGAAGAACAGCACCAGGTCCTCTCCCCGGCACGCGGCATCATCCTGCCAACCCCAGCTGGGGCGCGGGCGGGCGAGCTGCCGACGTACCTGAGACATGAGAAACCACCTTTGGTGAGAGGTATTTCAGTGTTTGTGCCGCATTGGACGCTTGTGGCATCCCTTGTGCCAACGCCGGGATAGGCCGTGGTGTTCCCGGCTCCGGGGCGGAGCCCTCAGGTCAACGCCGGCGTGAGCTCGCTCAGCTCGGCCAACCTGTAGGTCGGGATTCCGTCGGCGCAGAGCGATCCGCACGGTGCCGTGAACACCGTGGGTTCGACCACGACCCGAAACCGCGACGTCCCACGCTTCGTCGTGCAGCGCACGACGCAGATCGTGGAGTCGTCAACCGACCGGGAGGATTCCACGGCCACCCCGCCGACCGAGATCTCGCCGGTATGCGCCCGGACGAAGTGCTCGGCGGCCTGCAGTGGCTCAGGGATACCCGCGCGTCCCCGGAAACGGTCGAGGACGACCTCGCCGTGCCGGTACGCGTTTGCCGCCGCGATCGCAGCAGCCTGAGACATGCTGCCGTAGTAAAGCCCGTGTGGCAAGCATACGAGGTTGGCGGCGTATCGATCGCCGCCGACATGTGTGGTTTCCCACACTTCGCCGGGCAGGTTCTCGTCGAGGAACCGCGCCAGCGGGAGTCCGAGACGTGCACAGCACGCGTTGTGCCGACCGTGCGTGCACACCAGGTACATCGGCTCGTTAACCAGTATGCAGGACTCCGGAACCACTCCGTGCACAAGAGCGCCCAGGTCAAGATCGTCGGGGCGCTCCAGGAAGGCCTCGGCGAGCCATGGATCGTCCACCGCGCAGGCGGCGACGTAGACGTGCAGGGGGCCCGTACGGGCCTCGCGGCGGCCGGGCCGGCGGATGAGTTGCGGCCGGATGTCAAGAGCTCTGGCGCGGGAGATCAGCCGGTGGACCTCGTCGGGCAGGCGGCACTCCTCCAGCTCCGCGGCCCAGGGCCCCGCGTGCTCGATCAGCAGCCAGAACCGGCCCTTCTTGGTCGCGCTCGCGAGGATCGGCGCCTCCCCCGTGTGGCAGGCGGCGGGGTGCTCGCACCCGTTGGCCATGCGGTCCCGTCCTTCTCTCGCGTTTCTTAGGTAAGACTAACCTTAACCAATGACGTCGGCGGTCGCAGGAGCGGGCCGGTAAATCCCCGTTAAATCCACAAATGTCGTGATACGGCCCATCTGGGCGGCGCAGCCGAGCACGTGTGAGGCGGGCAGGGGCCGGGCGGCGGGAACGGCGGGGGTGCGGGAAGGGGCCCGTGGCGCAGGGGCGGCACGCTCGTCCCCGAGCGCGTGCGGGTGGCGCTCGGAACGGGCCCGGGGGCTTCGGCGGGGCGAGGGCCGGGTGGCGTTCAGGGCGGTCGGGGGCTTCGGCGGGGCGAGGGCCGGGTGGCGTTCAGGGCGGCCGGGGGCTTCGGCGGGGCGAGGGCCGGGGAGGCACTCAGGAGTAGGCCAGGGCGGCCTCGGCGGCGGGGAGGGCCGCCGCACGGTCCTCGGCCACCAGGCCGATCCTGGTCCGCCGGTCGAGCAGGTCGGCGGCGTCCAGGGCGCCCTCGTGGCGCACCGCCCACACCAGCTCGGCCCGGGTGATCCCCAGCGCCACCGGCTCGGCCAGGTCCGGGTCCTCGCGCATCAGGTCGCGCACCGCCCAGGCCTCCGAGCCGTACCTGCGGGCCAGCCGGTCGGGGGTGCCCGGCCGCACCGGTCCGGCGCCGACGAGGGGCAGCCGCGCCGTACGGCTCGCGCGGGCGTGGGGGCAGGCCGCGTCGACCGCGTCCTCGGCCATTCGCCGGTAGGTGGTGAGCTTTCCGCCCACGACCGTCACGACGCCGTCCGGCGAGCGCAGCACGGCGTGGCGGCGGGACAGGTCGGCGGTGCTTGCGCCCGCAGGGCCGCCGGGCGTGTCCGCCGTGTCGACCAGGGGCCGCAGCCCGGCGAAGGCGCCGGCGACGTCCGAGCGCCGCAGAGGGCGGTCCAGCGCCGTTCCGACGACGTCGAGCAGGAACTTGATGTCGCTCTCGGGCGCCTCGGGGACGTCCGGGATCGGGCCGTCGAGCGGCTCGTCGGTCAGCCCGGCGTAGATCCGCCCGTCGGCCTGGGGGAGCACCAGCGCGAAACGGGCGCGCTCGCCGGGGATCGGCACGTGCAGCCCCACGCGCAGCTCGCCGAGGGCCCCCGGGCGCAGCACAAGATGCGTGCCCCGCGAGGGGCGCAGCGCCACCGACGGCGTCAGTTCTCCGGCCCACACGCCGGTCGCGTTGATCACCGCGCGGGCCCGGATGTCGAACTCCTCGCCGGTCAGCTCGTCGCGCACCCGGGCGCCGTCCCCGGAGAGCGCCAGCGCCCGGCAGCGGGTGAGGATCCGCGCGCCGTGGGCGGCGGCCGTACGCGCCAGTGCGACGACCAGCCGGGCGTCGTCCACGACCCGGCCGTCCCACGACAGCAGCGCCCCGCGCAGGCCCTCCGCCCGCAGGTGCGGGGCGAGCGTGAGCGTCCGCCGGGCGGCGAGCCGGGTGGGGCCGGGCAGCAGGTGCCGCGGCGTGCGCGCGGCGGCCCGCAGCGCGTCGCCCATGCGGTAGCCGGCCATCAGGGTCGCGGCCTGGCCCCGGGAGACGGCCGGCGTCAGCGGCAGCAGGTAGGGGTGGGCGGAGACCAGATGGGGCGCGGTGAAGCGCAGCAGGGCGTCGCGCTCCACCGCGCTCTCCCACGCCACGCCGACCTGCCCGCTCGCCAGATAGCGCAGCCCGCCGTGAATCAGCTTGGAGCTCCACCGGGACGTGCCGAACGCCAGGTCGTGGGCGTCCACGGCGGCCACCGACAGGCCCCGCGAGGCGGCGTCGAGCGCGGCTCCGGCGCCCGTCGCCCCCAGGCCGACCACGAGGACGTCGACGACGTCCGTACGTGCCTCGTCGAGATCCCACCGGCGCCTGGCCGCATTCAGTGAGGAGTTCATGTCCCCTCCACTACTCGCGCATTACTCTTTAGTAACCTACCTGGAGGCGCGACGGCTATGGAAACCCCTCTCACTGCGGCGGAACCCATGCTCTGGTCGGGCTGGGGTGATCCCGCCAAGGCCGCCGAGCTGCCCGCGCCGGTGCGCGACCTGCTCGCGGGACTCCTCGGCGTCCGGGCGCCCGCCACGCCGCCGGCGACGTTCGGCGAGGTGCGGCTGCCGCCGGTCGTGCTGCCGCCGCCCGTCCTGGCCGCGCTGGCCGCGATCGTCGGCGACGAGCACGTGCGGGCCGACGACGACGCCCGAATCCGCCACACCCGGGGCAAGTCCACCCCCGACCTGCTGCTCATGCGCGCGGGTGACGCCTCGGACGCGCCCGACGCCGTCGTGCTCCCCGGCTCGCACGACGAGGTGGCCGCCGTGCTCCGCCTGTGCGCGGAGCATCGGGTGGCCGTGGTGCCGTTCGGCGGGGGCACCTCGGTGGTCGGCGGCCTCGTCGCGGTCCGGCGGGGCTTCGCCGGCGTGGTCGCGCTCGACCTCGCCAGGCTCAACCGGCTCGTCTCCGTCGACCCCGTGTCCATGATCGCCGAGCTGGAGCCGGGCCTGCGCGCGCCGCAGGCCGAGCAGCTCCTCGCCGCGCACGGGCTGACGCTCGGGCACTTCCCCCAGTCGTACGAGTACGCGACGCTGGGCGGCTTCGCGGCGGCCAGGTCCAGCGGGCAGGCCTCGGCCGGATACGGCAGGTTCGACGACATGGTCGCCGGCATGACCGTGGCGACGCCCCGGGGCACCCTGGAGATCGGCCGCGCGCCCCGATCGGCCGCCGGGCCCGACCTGCGCCAGGTGTTCCTGGGCTCCGAAGGCGCCTTCGGAGTGATCACCGCGCTGCGGCTGCGCGTCCGCCGCGCCCCGGCCGTCAGGGCGTACGAGGGCTGGCGGTTCGAGAGCTTCACGGCGGGCACGGCCGCCATGCGGCGGCTCGCGCAGCAGGAGGGACCGCCGCCCACCGTGCTGAGGCTGTCGGACGAGACCGAGACCCTGGTCGGGCTGGCCAAGCCCACCGACCTCGGCGCTTCCGGGCGCGACTCCGGCTGCCTGCTGGTGGCGGGCTTCGAGGGCTCCCCGGGCGACGTGGCCCACCGGCGGGAGCGGGCCGCCGCCGTGCTGGTCGAGGCGGGCGGCGTGCACCTCGGGCCCGAGCCGGGGGAGAAGTGGGCGCAGGGCCGGTTCTCCGCCCCCTACCTGCGCGACTCCCTGCTGGCTGCGGGGGCGACGGTGGAGACGCTGGAGACCGCCTGCTTCTGGTCCAACCTGCCGCGCCTGTACGACGCCGTACGGCTGGCCCTGCTCGGCGGGCTCGGGTCGCCGCTGGTGATGTGCCACATCTCCCACGTCTACGCCACGGGGGCCTCGCTGTACTTCACCGTGGTGACCGCCCAGACCGGCGACCCGCTCGGGCAGTGGGCGGCGGCCAAGCGCGCGGCGAACGAGGCGATCGTGCAGGCGGGCGGCACGATCTCGCACCACCACGGCGTCGGCCGCGACCACCGGGAGGCGTACGCCGCGGAGATCGGCGACCTGGGCGCCGAGATCCTGCGGGGGATCAAGGAACGGCTCGACCCCGCCGGGATCCTCAACCCGGGTGTGCTGATCCCATGAAATTGCCAAGATTGTTCCCATGGTCGATATGGGCGCGGCCGCCGCGCGGGGGAAGCAGGTCTCGTCACGGGTGTCGCAGGCCGGAGCGGGCTGGGACTGCGCGCAGATCGGCACGTTCGACGCGCTGCGCCCCACCCGGAACTCCTTCAGCTGGCTGAACCCCGCGACGCTGTGGCGCTCCCGCAACGAGGTCCTCGCCCAGCTGTTCGGCGACCCCTCGCCGCGGGTGCGCCGCCGCTGGGTGGCGGCCCAGCGCGACCGCGGCGTGGACGAGGACTTCCGCGTCCGGCTCGACCTGGGGGAGGAGTTCTCGTTCCTGGTGCTCGGCGACACCGGCGAGGGCGACGCCTCGCAGTACGCGGTGGTGCCCGGGCTGCTCAAGCTCGGCGCGGACACCGCGTTCGCCGTCATCGCCAGCGACGTGATCTATCCGACCGGCTCGGGCAACGAGTATGGCGACAAGTTCTTCCGGCCCTACAAGGACTATCCGGCCCCGATCTTCGCCGTGCCCGGCAACCACGACTGGTATGACGGGCTCGGCGGCTTCATGCGCGTGTTCTGCGACGCCCACCCTGTGTCCGCCGAGGGCCGGGGATTCCGGTTATCGCCCGGCGGCCTGCGCGGGCTCCTGTGGCGGAAGCCGGAGACGATCGACGAGGACGCCCTCGCCGAGGCCAGGAAGATGCGGCCCAACCCGGGCCCGGCGCTGCCCGGGCCGTACTGGGTGATCGACACCGGCCGCCTGCTGCTCGTCGGCATCGACACCGGCATCAAGGGCACACTCGACCGGGAGCAGGGCGAGTGGCTGCGCCGGGTCTCCGCCGACCCCCGGCCCAAGATCCTGATCACCGGCAAGCCGATCTACGTCAACAACGCCTACCACCCGTGCGAGATCGAGGGCGGCGGCACGGTGGACGACGTGGTCCGGGATCCGGCGCACAACTATGTGGCGGCCATCGGCGGCGACGTGCACAACTACCAGCGCTACCCGGTCCGTGTGGACGGGCGGCTCATCCAGTACGTGGTCTCCGGGGGCGGCGGGGCGTTCATGCACGCCACCCACACGATCCCCCGAGTGGACGCGGGCGGCGTGCACGAGGACGACTTCAAGTGCTATCCCCTGCGCGGCGACTCGCTGTCCTTCTACAGCCTGCTCTACAGCAAGCGGCTGCGCCTGCCCAGGCTGTACATCACGCCGGAGGAGGGCCTGGCCCTGATGTCCCGGCGGATCGGCAACACCCCGCCCAGGCCCACGCCGGGAGCGCCGATCGGCGCGCGGGTGAAGTGGGCGGCCCGGCTGCTCGGCGGCTGGCCCATGCCGTTCCGCCTGCCGGTGGGGCGGATCTTCCATCGGTACATCTCCGAGCTGTCCGACTGGGACACCCCGCCCTTCTTCAAGAGCTTCCTCCACCTGTCGGTCGTCGGGGACACGATCCGGCTGCGCTGCTTCGCCGCGACGGGCTGCCTGCAGCAGGAGGAGGAGCCGCCGTTGGAGGACGAGGTCGAGATCCCCATCTGACCGGCCGGGCGCGACAGGGCGGACGCCGGTCGCCGAACGGCTGGAGGAACGCCGCCCGGGGCGCGCTTGGCGGGCTCGGTCGGGGAACGTCGGCTGGGGGACGGCGCCTGGGTAAGGCCGATGGGGATGGGCTGGGGAGTGCCTGGCGGGCTCGGTCGGGGAAACGTCGGTTGGGCATTGGCCGGGGAACACCGGCTGGGGAAATGTCGGCGGCGCCTGGCACGCTGGTGGGGTGCACGTTGTGGTGGCGGCCGACGCCGAGGGGGGCGGCACTCTGAAGCCCCTCGGCGGGCCGGCGAGCCGGGTCCCCGATCTCGCGGCGGCCGTACGCTCGCTGGAGGCCGCCGAGCGGCCCCGCTGGGTATGGGCCGACGCCCACCGCGTCTACCCGGCGCTCCTGGCCGCCGGGGTACGGCTGTCGCGCTGCCACGACATTGCGTTGACCGAGAACCTGCTGCTGGCGGCCGACGGGCGCTACGGGGAGCCCAGAGGGGTCCAGGCGGCCTACGCGCGCCTGCACGGTCTCCCGGTGCCCGACGACCCGCACGAGGCGTCTGACGCGCATCAGGGAGGCGGGACGCAGGCGAGCCTGTTCGACCCGGCGCCGCCGCGGCACGGCGTGCCCGAGGCCGACATGGTCGCCGAGGTCTTCGAGGACCAGCGCCGCCGTGTCGCGCGTACGCCCGATCCCGGGCGGTTCCGCCTGCTCGCCGCCGCCGAGTCGGCCGGTGCGCTCATCGCCGCGGAGATGGGCCACGACGGCATGCCGTGGCGCGAGGACGTCCACGACGCGCTGCTGACCGACCTGCTCGGGCCCCGCCCCGCCCACGGCATGCGGCCCGCGAAGCTCCAGGCCCTGGCCGACGAGGTGGCGGCCGCCTTCGGCCACGTGGTCAACCCCGACTCCCCGCAGCAGATCGTCAGGGCGTTCAAGACCATGGGGATCGAGATCCCGTCCACCCGCTCCCACGTGCTGAAGACGGTCGACCATCCGGCCGTCGCGCCGCTGCTCGCGTACAAGGAACTGACTCGTCTCTACAGCGCCCACGGCTGGACCTGGGCCGCGCAGTGGGTCAGCGGCGACCGCTTCCGGCCCGAATACGTCGTCGGCGGGGTGGTGAGCGGCCGGTGGGCCACCAGCGGCGGCGGCGCGCTGCAGATCCCCAAGGTCATGCGCAAGGTCGTGGTCGCCGACGACGGCTGGACGCTCGTGGTCGCCGACGCCGCGCAGCTCGAACCCCGGGTGCTGGCCGCGCTGTCCGGCGATCTCGGGCTCGCGCGGGCGGCCGGGGAGATCGACCTGTACGCCGCGCTGGCCCAGGCGTTCGGCGGGGTGCGCGAGTCGGCCAAGATCGCCATGCTGTCCGCGATGTACGGCGGCACCAGCGGCGACGCCTCCAAGCTGCTGGCCGTGATGCGGCAGCGGTTCCCGAAGGCGTACGCGTTCGTGGAGGACGCGGCCCGCGCGGGGGAGGAGGGGCGGCTGGTCCGGTCGTGGCTGGGCCGCACCTGCCCGCCTCCGTCGGACCGGTGGCGGCGGCTGGTGGCCGGTCCCGAGGGGGCGAGGGCGGCCAGGGACCGGGGGAGGTTCACCCGCAACTTCGTCGTGCAGGCGACGGCGGCCGAGTGGGCGCTGACGCTCCTCGCCGTGCTGCGCGGGCTGCTGCCGGACCCGGCGCGGCTGGTGTTCTTCCAGCACGACGAGGTGATGGTGCACTGCCCGCTCGACGTGGCGGGCGAGGTGCGGGAGGCCGTCGGCCGCGCGGCCGACGAGGCGACCCGGCTGCTGTTCGGCGAGACCATGGTCCGCTTCCCGATGGAGGCGGTGGCCGTCACCTGCTACGCCGACGCCAAGTGACGGGCGGAGGCCGGACGGCTCCGGCTCAGGAGGCCGGACGTCGCTTCCTGGTGATGAGAGCGACCACCAGCAGGGTCGGAGCTCCGAAGACGGCGAGGAGCACCAGGAGCGCCACGGCGGCGGCGGAGATGCCCCGGGTGCCGGGGGAGGGCGCGGCTCCGACGCCGAACACGGTGTCGTCGCCGGAGCACGTCACCGTGTAGCTGCCCGCCTTCGGCGGGCGGATCTCGTAGAGCAGCCGCCACTTGGTGTCGCTCGTGGTGAACGGCCGGTAGCTCGCCGCCGGGCGGACGAGCCTGACGTTGCGCCCGCTGCCGTTCTCGACCCGGCAGCGCGGATCGGGCGACGCGTCGGAGACATAGATCGCCGGCTTCAGCGTGGGATTCAGCGTGACGGTCAACGCCGAACCGTCGGAGGAGATCCTCCTCGGCGTGGCGGAGATGCCCATGCCGACCTCGCACACGGCGGCGACGGCCACGAGGAGCACGCAGAGGACCAGCCAGGCACGCGTGGTCCGCCGCAACCAGGCGGGGTATCGCCTCGGCCGCCGTGGTCCCGGCGCGGGAGGCACCTGCGGCGCGTACGGCTGCGCCGGGCGGCGCGCCGAGTAGGGAGCGGCTCCCGCCGGGTGGGGGACGGGTCCCGCGGGGTGGGGAGTGGCTCCCGCGGGGTAGGGGGCCGGGCGCGAATACGGAGGGCCCGGTGCCGGAAAGGCCGCCTGCGGACCGGGCGCGTTCACCGGCGGAGCCGACCCGCCGCCCGCGCGGGGACCTCCGGGCGGGCCGGCCATGTGCGGATGCGGCGTCCCCGGCACCCCAGGCGTTTCCGGCGCCCCAGGCGTTTCCGGGCCCCTCGGCGTCCCCGGGCCGGGCATCCCTCGGCGAGGTCCGTCGAGCATCCCTGGGCCGTACGCTGCCGCGCCGGGTCCGTCGAGCATCCCTGGGCCGTTGATCACCACGCGGGGTGCTGCCGCGCCGGGTCCGCCGGGCGTTCCTGGGCCGGGGGCGACCGCGCCATGCGCCGCCGCGCGGGGTTCGTCCGGTGTTCGTGGGCCGTGCGCCATCGGGCCGGGTCCTGGGCCGTACGCTGCCGCGCCGGGTCCGGCGGGCGTCGCTGGTCCGGGTGCTGCCGCGCCGGGTCCGTCGAACAGCGGCGAGCGCGGCGTCTCCGAGGACGTGGTCAAGGTGCGGGTCGGGGCGACGGCCGGGGCGACGCGCGTACGCACCGCCTGCGCCACGTCCGGGGGGAGCCACCGGCCCTGCTGAATGGGCGAGGCGAAGTCACGGCCGCTGCCGGCGAGCTCGTTCAGCACGGCCGACACGGTCGGCCGCTCCTCGGGTTCCTTGGCCAGGCACCGCGCGACCAGAGGCCGGACCGCGGGCGGCAGCCCATCGAGGGCGGGCTCTTCGTGCACGATCCGATACCACAGCCCCTGCCAGGACCCCTGCCCGAACGGTCCGCTGCCCGTCGCGGCGAACGCGAGCACCAGCCCCAGGCAGAACACGTCGCTCGCCGGTCCGACCCGGGTGCCCTTGAGCTGCTCCGGGGACATGAACCCGGGGGATCCCATGGTGATGCCGGTCTTCGTCAGCGAGCCGCCCTCGGCGGCCAGGGAGATGCCGAAGTCGATGACCCGGGGGCCGTCGTCGGCCAGCAGCACGTTCGACGGCTTGAGGTCGCGGTGGACGACCCCGGCCGCGTGGATCGACTCCAGGGCCTCGGCCAGCCCCGCGGCCAGGGCCAGAACGGACTCCTCCGGCCAGGGCCCGTGCTCGTCCACGGCGTCTTCCAACGACAGTCCGGGCACGTACGCGGTGGCCAGCCATGGCGGCGACCCCTGTGGGTCGGCGTCGACCACGCCGGCCGTGAAGAAGCCGTTGACCTTGCGGGCCGTGGCGATCTCGCGGTCGAACCTGCGGCGGAAGTCCGCGTCGCCGGCCAGCTCGGGCCGCACGACCTTCACCGCGACGGCCCGCCCGCTCCGCGAGCGCCCGAAATACACGCGGCCCATCCCGCCCTCACCCAGGCGTGCCTCGATGCGGAATGGCCCCACCTGCTGCGGATCGTCTTCCCGCAGCGTTTCGAAGGTCCGCACCGGCACTCCTTCGGATCCGGGATCATGCGTCATCGATCAGGCCATTCTCGCCAAAAGCGCGGGAACGTGTGGCAGGGCGACGCCGCACTGCCCGCTCGACGTGGCGAGCGAGGTCCGCGAGGCCGCCGGTCACGCGGCCGGCGAGGTGACCCGGCCGCTGTTCCCCGAGACTACGGTCCGCTTCCTGAGGAGGCGGTGGCCGTCACCCGCCGTCACCCGCTACGCCGACGCTGAGTGACAAGGGGAACCGCACCGACATAGTCACCGCAGGACCCGCGCGGGCGGCCGTGACCTGCACCATCTGCACCATGGAGGCCGGACGCCCCCGGCGCAGCAGGCGGGGCGTCGCGGCCGGGACCCCGAGGCCGCGAAGAGGGTGGGCAGATGCCCCCGAGGCGGTGAGGAAGGCAGTCGGCGCGCGCGGCCGACGCCTCCAAAGCGGGGAGGAGCACCGGGAGCGCCACGGCGGCGCGTCGCCGACACCGCCGTGGTCCCCGCATCACGTGCCGGCGCCAGGCCCTGGCACAGGCCCCCCACCGAAGTTCCAGCAGGTCTCGGCGCCAAGGGTCCGACAGCAGATCCGGCGTCGGACCCTTGGCGCCGGGTTCCGGCGTCAGGCGGGGCGGAAGGTGCTCCAGAGGGCCTTCCGTACGGGCGCGGCCGACTCGTTCCAGTCGAAGTCGGGCGAGGCGAACATGATCGCGTAGGCGCGGTCGCCCGCCTCCAGATAGCGGATGACCGCGTGGACGGTGACCTCGCTGTTGTTGGTGTAGGTGTACTCCCAGTCGGCCGCCGGGTAGCGGTAGTCCCCCACCTTGCGAAGCTGGACCTGCGTGTAGTCGGTGAAGCCCTTGATGTCCAGGTTCTGCTCGGCGGACTGCAGCGCCGCCAGGCTGCCGTCGGGGATCCTCTTGATCGTGATGCTCTGCCCGCTGTCCTTCGGGCCCGTGAGCCTGACGACGCCGTCGTCGACCGTGGTGCTCCAATCCTCCGGCACCGCGAGCGACACCCCGCCCTCGGTCACCAGGTGGTAGCCCTCGGGCACGCGTACGGCCGACAGGGGGCGCGCGGTCGGCGTGTTGGAGTCGGGGGGCGCGAGGGTGTGGCCGGACCTGCCGTCCTGCTGGGAGACCACGGCCTCGTCCGGGCCGCTCGGCAGCAGCACGAACACGATCCCGGCGATCACCGCGACCACGGCCACGGCGGCGACGACGAGCAGCAGCTTCGACCGGCCCTCGCCCTGGGCGACCTCGTCGGCCTGTTCCTTGCGCCTGCGCCCCGCCCGGGGGTTGTGCGGACCCGTGGCGTCCTCGATCGGCCCGAAGTCACCGTGAGACGTGGCACCGGGCGACGAGAGACCGGGCGACGAGAGACCGGGCGACGAGACGCTCTGTGGTCCGGTGGCCTGCTGCGGCGCCGCGTGCGGTCCCGTCTGGTGGGGTGCCGCGTGCGGCCCGGTCCGGTGCTGCGGCCGCGGCGCACCGCCCAGGTCGCCGGGCATGTCGCCCGGCGCGGGCGTCGGCCACATGGCCTCCTTCGGCCGCTCCGGCGCGTGTGTCGAGCCCGAGGGGGACGCCAGCGGGTCGAAGCCCGTGTCGAAAGCGGGGGGCTGCCCGAAGGCGTTCACGGGCCCGAATGCGCCCGGCGGCTCGTACGCGGGGCCGTCCGGCCGTGGCTCCCCTGCGTGGGGCTCGGCCGGACGGGGTGCGGCGCCGGGCGGGACGGCCGCGCCCCCGGGGAGGCTCTCCGCCGTGAGCGGCACGCGGACCGGGCCCGAGGGGGTCTCGATGATGCGCGAGGGCAGCGGCCCCGAGGGGATGTCGAGCGGCGGCAGCAGCCCGGCGGGGGTGGAGTCCTGCGGGGTCGGCACCGACGTCGGCGTGCCCGCCCGGCCCGGCAGCCCGGCGCCGTGGCTGTGCAGCACCCGCTCCAGCATCTCCGCGACCTGCGCGGCCGGAAGGCGGTCGGCCGGGTTCTTGCGCAGCAGGCCCTCGATGACCGGCAGCAGCGCGCCCGCCCGGCGCGGCCGGTTGGGCTCCTGCGTCAGCACCGCGCCGAGCACGGCGACCGCGTCCGGCCCCTCGTAGGGCGGGCGACCCTCCACGGCGGCGTACAGCGTCGCGCCGAAGGACCACAGGTCGGCGGCGTGGGTGATCGGGCGGCCCTGCAGGCGCTCCGGCGGGATGTAGGCGGGCGAGCCCATGAGCAGCCCGGTCTGGGTGATCGTGACGTCGCCCTCGATGGCGGCGATGCCGAAGTCGGTGAGCACCACGCGGTCGGCGGTGAGCAGCACGTTGCCGGGCTTCACGTCCCGGTGGAGGATGCCGGCCGCGTGGGCGTGCCGCAGCGCGTCGAGCACCCGGATGCCGATCTCGGCGGCCTGCACGACCGGCAGCGGCCCGCTCTGCCGTACGGCCTGCTCCAGGGACCAGGCGCGGACGAGCTCCATCACGATCCAGGGACGCCCGTCCTCCTCGACGACGTCGTGGACGGTGACGATGCCGGGATGGCTGAGCCGGGCGGCCGAGCGCGCCTCGCGCAGCATGCGGCGGTGGGCGGCCTGCGCGCCGGCGTTGTCGAGCCCGAACGGCAGGAGCAGCTCCTTGACCGCGACGTCCCGGTCGAGCAGCACGTCATGGGCGTGCCACACCATCCCCATGCCGCCGCGGCCCACCGGGGACAGCAGCCGATAGCGCCGGCCGACGAGACGTCCCTGCCCTTCGGGGGCGCCTCCCGCGGGGACGCGACCCACAGGTCCGTGACCCTCTGGCATAGGGGGGACCATACCGAGCAGGCGATCTGTCGTCATAGATTAGGTCCCCAATTCACGCTCGTTCCGCAAGATCTTCCGAACGGACCGTGCGAATTGCATCGGATATCTGAGGTTGACGACGATATTACGGTCTGATGACGGTCGTTGGGAATTCACACACCGCACAGCGCGTCGAGCGCGGCCGTGAACGCCTCGGCCGGCGGGCTGACCAGACCCGCGCCGACCTGCCCCGTTCCGGCGATCCTGCCCGCGATGCCGGTGTTCACGACGGGCAGCAGGCCGGTCCTGGCCACGAGCGCGACGTCGATGCCCACGGGCGTGCCGCGGAAGCCCAGCCCCGGGATCTGGTACGCCGGGTGCTCGGCCAGGGTGATCTCGTACATCGACGTCGTGGCCGCCACGGCGTCGGACACCTCGCCGCCGACGAAGCGGACGATCGCCGGGGCCGCCGCCATCGCGAAGCCGCCCAGGCCGGTCGTCTCGGTGATGGTGGAGTCGCCGATGTCGGGGTTGGCGTCGTCCGGGCCGTACCCGCCGAGGTAGAGGCCGTCGGGCACGCCGGCGGGGCCGGTGAACCACCGGTCGCCCAGCCCCGACACCTGTATTCCGAAATCGGTGCCATTGCGGGCCATCGCCACGACCAGGCTCGATCCGGGCACGTCGCGCGCCGCGTCGGCGCTGACTTTCGCCGCCGCCATTCCGGCGTTCAGGAAGAAATGATCATTGCCATTGATGAATCGCAGCACCTCGGCCGCGTGGTCCGGGGCCGCCTCCACGATCGCGGGCGCGATCTCGCGCACCAGCAGGGACGTCGCGGCGCGGTTGCGGTTGTGCAGCTCGTCGCCCATCTGGAGCGCCTGCGCGATGAGCGTGCGCAGGTCGAGAGGGCCGCACCGCTCCAGCGCCGCCGCGAGCACCGGCCCGAGGACCTCGCCCATCCAGCGCAGCCGGTCGATCACCTCGGGCCCGTACGCGCCGTAGCGCAGGACCTTGCCCAGCCCCTCGTTGAGCGAGCAGTAGGCCGTGCCACCGTGCTCGGCGTCGGCGACCTCCAGCATCCACATGGACGGGCTGACCAGCCCCGCCATCGGGCCGACCGTGCGGTGGTGGTGGCAGGAGTCGAGGGTGATCCCCGCGCCCGAGGCCAGGCGTTCCTCCGCCTCCTCGGGGGTGGCCGCCAGGCCCTCGAACAGCATCGCCCCGACGAGCGCCCCCCGCATCGGGCCGGAGGCGCGCTCCCAGGTGATCGGCGGACCGGCGTGGAAGAACTCCCCGGCCGCCAGGCCGAGGACCTCACGCGCCGGGCGTACGCCGGTCAGCATGGGCCGTGCCGACAGCATCCTGCCGACGGCGGTCGCGTTGGCGCTCTCACGCCGGGGATCGGCCAGCACCCGCGCGAGGGCCGCCGAGGTGCCCGGCAGCGGAGGCCGCCAGTCGACCTCCCGGCGCGGCACGGCCTGCCGGTCCAGCGCCTCGCCCAGCACCTGCGCGCCGACGGTGATGACGCGCGGCTCGCCGTACAGCATGGAGAGGGTCATCGGGCTCCGATCCGGGTCGGCGCGGACACGCCCGTCACCCGCCCGCGAGGAGACGGGCGTGCCGGGCGGCCGCGGCATTGGAGGTGAAGACCGCCGCCCCGGCCTCGTTCAGCCGGGCGGCCTGGGCGCGCAGCCCCTGCGGGTCGCCGTCGGTGCCGACGACGGCCACGACCACGTCCACGCCCCTGGCGACCGCGTCGCAGATCGCGGGCGCGAGCCAGGCGGCCGGGTCGGGGTCGGCGCCGTGCCCGAGCACGACGTCCATCAGCACGACGCCGGAGGCGACGCCGCGCAGCGCCTCAAGGCGCAGCGCCGGGTCGATCATGGGATGGGCGCGGCCCCGGGTGTAGGCGTCGTCGCCGAAGTCGGTGAACTCGCCGGTGCCCGCCACGAGGGCCGCCTCCGCGCACAGCGTGCCGCCGGCGTAGAGCCCCCGCAGTGCCCGGCGGTCCGCCGCGCCGCCGCGTGACGCCGCCTGCCGCTCGGCGCCGCTCGTCCCGGCGGTCGCGTCCGCCTGGCGTACGGGTGCGGGCCAGGAAGGCCACTCGGGCACGTCGTGGCCGAGGGCACGCAGCACCTTCTCGGCGGCGGTGGTCAGGTCGTCCTGCCCCGGCCCGAGCAGCGCGGCGACGACCGGCGTCGCCAGGTCGAGGTCGCGTACGGCACGGGCCACCTCGGGGGCGGGGGGCTTGGAGACCAGCACGATCAGCTCGGTCGCAGGGTCGTCGTCGAGGGCGCGCAGCGCCTGCATCGCCGAACGCCCGCCCACCTCGGCGGACAGGTCCCTGCCGCCCACGCCGAGCACGTGGGAGACGCCGACGCCGGCGAGGTCGAGCAGGCTCGTCACCTGCTGGGCGCCGGTCCCCGAGGCGGCCACGACGCCGACGTTCCCGGGGCGCAGGACGTTGGCGAAGCCGAGGCCGGCCCCGCCCACGACCGCGGTGCCGCAGTCGGGGCCCATCACCAGCACGCCCCTGGCCCGCGCCCGGTCCTTGAGCAGGATCTCCTGCTCCACGGGCACGTTGTCACTGAAGATCATCACCGAGAGCCCGGCCTCCACGGCGTCGAGCGCCTCGGCGAAGGCGTGCTCGCCCGGCACGCTCACCAGCACCAGGCTCGCCTCGAAGGCACGCGCCGCCGACCGCGTGGTGCGCGGCGGCGCCTCGCCTCGCGGCGTGCCGCCCGGCTGCTCCCGCGCGGCGAGCTGCCGCTCCAGCTCGGCGGAGGCGTCCTCCAGCTCCGCCGGCGAACCGGCCCGGACCGCCACCAGCAGGTCGCCGGGCGTCGCGGGCGGCACCGCGAAACCGAGATCGCGGGCCAGGCCCACGTTGAGCTCGGTCGCCATCGCGACGACGGCGACGGACACTCCGGGCCGTTCGGTGAGCGCCCGGCTCACCCGCATCAGCGTCACGGAGTCGCGGTAGACCCCCGGACGCACCTCGACCAGGTCGTTCAACGGCCCTCCCGATGAGCGAGGACGGCGGACAGGCCGATCTGCACTCCCCACGCCAGGTCGGCTCCCGAGGTGTGGCCGAGGCGGAGCAGGCGGTGCACGGCGGGTTCGAGCGGCTGGCGCCCGGCCACGGCGCGCAGCACCCCGACGACCTCCGGGCTCGCCTCGCCCCTCGCGGCGCAGTGCAGCAGCGTGGCCGAGATGGACGTGGTCCTCGTGCGCGCGTCGTAGGTGACCGCGGCGGCGAGCCAGTCGGCCAGCCACACCGCGCGCGGCACGCCCGCCGCCGCGCCGAGGTGCCGCAGCGCGACCAGCAGCCCGGCGAGCATGTCGTCTCCGCTCGGCGTCAGCCCCGGGCCGAGGCCGATCAGCCGTTCGGCCGCGGTGATGCTCTCCACGAGCGAACCGGCCCGGCAGCCGTGGTCGAGCAGCGCCGGGGCGCCGTCCGGGTCCAGTCCCGGCCGCCGGGGCGAGGCGGCGCGGGTGCGGGCGAGCAGGCCGAGGGCGGGCGCGAGCCGTACGGGATCGGCGGGGCCGAGCGGGGGAGCGGGGTCCCACCAGCGGCGCACGCAGATCGACACGCCGCCGACCTCGACGGAGCCCTCGCCGACCCAGGCGTCGTCGCCCGCCGACACCCCGTCGAGGCGTTCGGGGAGCAGCACGGCGTTGGGCAGGCGGGTGGCCTCGCCCGTCACCACGGCGATCACGTGCGGTTCTGACTCGCTCCTGATCTCCAGGTAGAGCGCGAGGGGGAAGACCGCGAGCACTCTGGCCGGGCGGCGGGGCGCCTCAAGCGCGGGCCGCACGGCGACGCTCGCGGCGCCGCTCATGAAGGTGGGGGCCGCCGGGGGGCGGGACGCGGGCGTCGTCGCCCGCCGCCCTCTCGGGCGCGTGCCAACACTCACCGGACCTCCCGAAGCAGTCGTTGCCGACGCTAAGCCTCGCTCTCCCCCCTCCGTACGGAGAAAGATGCCAACAGTCGGCCGAATGCTTGGCTCTTCCTGCCAGGACCGCCGTCGTGCACAATCGCCCTGAGAGGTCCGCAACCCGTGATCGCGAGTGAACCCGACGCAGCGAGCGGAGTGGTCCGTGAGGTACGAGCGGCCCGCGTAGCGAGCGAGGAGGGGTGAGCGAGCCATAAGCACGAGTGAACCCGACGCAGCGAGCGGAGTGGTCCGTGAGGTACGAGCGGCCCGCGTAGCGAGCGAGGAGGGGTGAGCGACCCATGGTCACAGAACGTGCGACCCCGTTGACGGCACTTGCGGAGACGGCATTGCAGAACGACCCGGCCCCGCCCGCCATGCGCCTGGCGAGCACGGGGACGATCCTCCACGGCGTGTCGGTGGGCGAGGTGCTCGGGGTCTCGACGCTGGCGGACGCCCGCCTGATCGCCGGGCGGGGCGGCCTCGGCCGCATCGTGCAGCGCCTCAACGTGATGGAGGTGCCCGACATCCTCGCCTGGGTGAAGCCGCACGAGCTGCTGCTCACCACGGGCTACCCGCTGCGCAACACGCCGCAGTCGCTCGACCGGCTCGTGGCCGACCTGGACGAGCGCGGCCTGGCCGCGCTGGCGATCAAGCTGGGCCGTTACCTGGACGAGCTGCCGGGGGAGATGGTCGAGCAGGCCGACCGGCTGGGCTTCCCGCTGATCCTGCTGCCCAACGACGTGGGTTTCGACGACATCCTCAACCAGGTGCTCACCGACATCCTCAACCGCCAGGCGGCGATCCTCGCCCGTACGGAGGAGGCGCATCGGGCGCTCGTGCAGATCGTGCTGGCCGGGGGCGGGATGCGGGAGGTCACGGCGGAGGTGGCCGGGCTGCTGCAGGTGGCGGTGGGGGCGACCGACGCCGCTGGGCATCTCCTCGCGGCCGCGGGCGATTCGGCGCAGGTGGCGCGGCTGCGGGAGATCAACGCGGCGCTCGCGCGGACGCCGTCGGCCCCGCCCCCGGGCGGCGATGGTCACTACGCGGCGGTGCCCGTCGTCGCGGGCGGCCATCACCACGGGAGGATCGCGGCCTACAGCGCCAACGGCACGCTGACCCCCAGCGACATCAACATCCTGGAGCGCGCCGCGACCGTCGCCGCGCTGGTGATCACCAAGCAGGAGGCGGTCACCGCCGTCGAGAGCAAATATCGCGCCGACTTCCTGCGCGACGTCCTCACGGGCAGGGGCGGGCTGCGGGTGGCCGAGCGCGCCCAGGCGTTCGGCTGGGACCTGGAGCGCCCGGTGAGCGTGCTGGTCGCCGAGATCGACCCGGACGCCGAGGAGCGCCCGGTGCAGGACCGCATGCTGGCGGCGTGGCAGGCGGCGGTGCGCAAGCACGACCCGCGCGGCGCGGTCGCCGGCTTCTCCCACGAGGTGGTGGCGATCGTCGGGGCGGCGGCCGACCCGGCGAAGGTGGCCAGGGACGCGCTCGCCGCCGTCTCCGAGGGCACCTTCTCGACCGGCCTCAGCCGGGTCGCCTCCGGCGTGGACTCCCTGCCCGGCGCGTACGGCCAGGCGCTGAAGGCCGCCAGGGTGGGCCGGCAGCTCCACGGGGCCGGCGCGGTCGCCCACTTCGACGAGCTGGGGGTCTACCGGCTGCTGTCGCTGGTGAACGACACCGACGAGCTGCACGCCTTCGTCCGCGAGACCCTCGGCCCGCTGGCCGGGGACGACGACGCGGAGAACGCCGACCTGCGGCGCACCCTGCAGGCGCTGCTGGAGACGAACCTGAACGTCGCGGAGACCGCGCGCCGCCTGCACTTCCACTACAACACCCTGCGCTACCGGATCGGGAAGCTGGAGCGCATGCTGGGCAACTTCACCGAAGACGCCCATCTGCGGCTCAACCTCACCCTGGCCCTGCACGTGCTGCGCATGAGGGGCATCTAGGCTGGCGGCGTGAACGACGCGAAGGCCCCAGCGATCACCTTCGAGCTGGACGGCGACTACATCCCGCTCTGCGATCTCCTCAAGTTCTGCCAGATCACCGACAGCGGCGGCGCGGCCAAGCACCTCGTCGCGGAGGGCCGGGTGCGCGTCGACGGGCGCGTGGAGCTGCGTAAGGCCTGCAAAATCCGGGCGGGCCAGGTCGTCACCGGCGAGGGATACACGATCCGCGTGGTGTGACGCCCGGGAGCTCACCGGTTTGGCAGATCATGCCCATGTCTGTCGCGCATACCAGTCCTACAGTGCCCCAAACGGTGAACGCCGCGGAGGGACGCCTGCGGGGTGGCCGACCGGCCCACGGCCCGGTGAGCAAGAGGGGCGTATATGGCTTTCAGATGGACGGTGCACGGCAACGGGAAAGGGCTGGCTCCCGGGGAGGTCGTCAAGCCCGATGAGAGGCTGAGCTGGCCGCGCATGGTCGGCATCGGCGCCCAGCACGTGATCGCCATGTTCGGCGCGACCTTCGTCTTCCCCCTCGTGATGGGGCTGGACCCGAACACGGCCGTGATGATGTCGGGTGTCGCGACGATCCTGTTCCTGCTCTTCACCCAGGGGCGGATCCCCAGCTACCTGGGCACGTCGGCGTCGTTCGTCGGCGGCGTGGTGGCGGTGCGGGCGGCGTTCGGCGGCGACACCCCGGGGGCCGACCAGGTGGTGACCGGCGCGATCCTCGTCGCCGGCCTGGTGCTCGCCCTGTGCGGCGTGGCGATCCACGTGCTCGGCGTGCAGATCATCCACCGGATCTTCCCGCCGGTCGTGACCGGCGCCGTGGTCATGCTGATCGGCTTCGGCCTGGCGTACGTCGTGGCCGACGTCTACTGGCCGCAGGACCCGTGGATCGCGCTGATCACGATGGTCGCGACCTTCGTGTTCATCGTGCTGTTCCGCGGCTTCCTCGGCCGGATCGGCGTGCTGCTCGGGCTGGTCTTCGGGTTCGTCGTGTCGTGGCTCGCCGACAAGGTCTTCGGGAACATCACCGCCTACAACGCGGGCACCGGGAAGATCGACACCCATCCCCGGGTGAGCTTCCAGGCCGTCGCCGACGCCGACTGGATCGGGCTGCCGCACTTCCACGCGCCGTCGTTCCAGGCGTCGGCCGTGCTGGTCGTGCTGCCCGCCGTGATCGCCCTGATCGCGGAGAACGTCGGCCACGTCAAGGCCGTGGGCCAGATGACCGGCGCGGACGTCGACCCCCAGATGGGCAAGGCGATCATCGCCGACGGCGTCGGCACCGCGGTCGCGACCGCCGTCGGCGGCTCGCCCACCACGACGTACGCCGAGAACATCGGCGTCATGGCGGCCACCCGGGTCTACTCGACGGCCGCCTACTACATCGCCGCGATCATCGCGATCCTGTTCGGCCTGTGCCCCAAGTTCGGCGCGCTGGTCGCCGCCACGCCCGGCGGCGTGCTCGGCGGCGTCACGGTCATCCTGTACGGCATGATCGGATTGCTCGGCGCGAAGATCTGGGTGGAGAACCGCGTGGACTTCGCCGATCCGGTCAACATGGTGCCGATCGGTGCGGGCATCATCCTCGCGATCGGGCCGGTCACCCACCAGATCACCGGCGACTTCTCGCTCGCCGGGATCGCGCTCGGCACGATCGTGGTGCTCGCCGGCTATCACCTGCTCCGCGCCATCGCGAGCAGACGAGCGAAGGAGGTCACGGGTGGGGAGATCGGGCTCGAACGCGACCCGGCGGTCTGAGCGGCCCGCGCCGCGGGTGCGATCGCGGTGAAACCGCCTCCGTTCGACTACCACGGCCCGGTCACCCTCGGCGAGGCGCTCGACGTCCTCGCCGAGGCCGGGCCCGGCGGGAAGGTGCTGGCGGGCGGCCAGAGCCTGATCCCGCTGCTCAACATGCGCCTGGCCGCGCCCGCCCACATCGTCGACGTCAACCGCGTGCCCGGCCTGGACGGGATCGAGGCCGGGCCTGCGGGCGTACGCGTCGGGGCCCTGGCCCGGCACGCCGCCGTGGAGCGCTCGCCGCAGGCCGCCGCCGTGCTGCCGCTGCTGCGGCAGGCGCTGCGGCTGGTCGCCCATCCCGTGATCCGCAACCGCGGCACGGTGGTGGGCAGCCTCGTGCACGCCGACCCCGCCGCCGAGATGCCCGCCGTGCTCGCGCTGCTCGGCGGGTCCGTACGGCTGGCGAGCCGGGACGGGGAGCGGGAGGTGCCGGCCGCGGAGTTCTTCACCGGCCCGATGGAGTCGGCGGTGCGGCCCGGTGAGCTGGCCGTGTCGGCGTTCTTCCCTGCGCTGCCCCCGCGGTCGGGCACTGCCTTCCACGAGGTGGCCCGGCGGCACGGCGACTACGCGGTGGCCGGGGTGGCCGCCGCCGTCACGCTCGGCGAGGACCTGCGCGTCGCCGCCGCCCGTGTCGCCTGCGTGAGCGTGGGACCGGTCCCCGTCGTCGTGGACGTGACCCCGGCGTGCGGCCCTGGCCCGGCCGCCGAGGCCGACTGGGAGGCGGTGGCGGGAGCCGTACGGGACCGGGTCGATCCGGAGGGCGACATCCACGCGACGGCTGACTACCGGCGGCACCTCACCGGGGTGCTCGCCGCACGGGCGCTGCGGGACGCGGCCTTCGCGGCCCGCGGGGAGGAATCGTGAACGAGACACGCCATCACGTGACGCTGACGGTCAACGGCGTCGTGCGGGAGGCGACGGTGCCGGGGCGGCGGCTGCTGTCCGACTGCCTGCGCCACGACCTCGGCCTCACCGGCACCCACGTGGGCTGCGAGCACGGCGTCTGCGGCGCCTGCACGGTGCTGCTCGACGGAGAGCCGGTGCGGTCGTGCCTGACGTTCGCCGTCACGGCGGACGGCCACGAGATCACGACGGTGGAGGGGCTGGCGCGCGACGGCGAGCCGTCGCCGGTGCAGCGGGCCTTCAGCGAGTGTCACGCCCTGCAGTGCGGGTTCTGCACCCCGGGGTTCCTGTGCACGGTCACCGCGTTCCTGCGCGACAACCCCGTGCCCACAGAGGAGGAGGCGCTGGAGGCCGTGGCGGGCAACCTGTGCCGGTGCACCGGCTACCAGAACATCCTCAAGGCGGTCCACCGCGCCGCCGAGCTGCAGGCGGAGGAGGGCCGGTGACGACGAAGCTGTTCGGCGAGCCGGTCCGGCGGCGCGAGGACGACCGGCTGATCACCGGGCGGGGGCGCTACCTCGACGACCTGGGCGAGGGCGCGCTGGCCGCCGCCTTCGTCAGGTCGCCGCACGCCCACGCGCGGATCCTCGACATCGACGTGTCGGACGCCGTCGACGTCGAGGGACTGGTCGCGATCTACACGTGGGAGGACCTGCCGGGCGCGCTGGCCGAGCCGCTGCCGCTGCTGATCCCGCATCCCGCGCTCACCCACGGCCGTACGGCGTACCCGCTGGCCAGGGAGATCGTGCGGCACGTCGGCGAGCCGGTCGTGATGGTCGTCGCCCGCGATCGCTACCTCGCCGAGGACGCCTGCGCCCTGATCCGGGTCGACTACGAGATCCTCAAGCCGGTCGTCGGCATCGAGGAGGCCGTGCGCGGGGTCCATCTCGTGCACGAGGACGTGCCGGGCAACGTCGGCGCGCACCTCGTGCAGGAGGTGGCGGGACCGGGCGGCGTGACCGCGCGCGAGGCGATCGACGCCGCCCCGCACACGCTGGAGTTCCGCCTCGACATCGAGCGCAGCGCGAGCATGCCCCTGGAGGGGAGGGGCGTGTACGCCCGATGGGACGCCGACGACGAGTCGCTGCGCGTCTACACCTCCACCCAGACGTCCACGAGCGTGCGGATGGCGATCGCGGCCAAGCTCGGGCTGCCGCTGCCCAAGGTGGAGGTGATCGCGCCCGACGTCGGCGGCGGGTTCGGCGTCAAGATCGTCCATCCGTGGCCGGAGGAGGTCCTCGTGCCGTGGGCCGCCCGGCTGCTCGGCCGCGAGGTCAAGTGGACCGAGGACCGGCGTGAGCACTTCATCTCCTCCTCCCACGAGCGCGGCCAGGTCCAGCACGTGCGGGTCGGGTTCGACGACGAGGGGCGCGTCCTCGGGCTGGACGTCGAGATCCTGCACGACCACGGCGCGTACACGCCGTACGGGATCATCGTGCCGATCATCACCTCCACGCAGCTGCTCGGGCCGTACAAGGTGGGGGCCTACCGGGTCGAGTTCTCCTCGATCTACACCAACACCGTCCAGGTCACGCCTTATCGGGGTGCGGGCCGCCCGCAGGGCGTGTACTGCATGGAGCGGACGATGGACCGCATCGCCGCCCATCTCGGCAGGGACCGCACCGAGGTCCGCGCGGCCAACTTCATCCAGCCGGACGAGTTCCCGTACGACCAGGGCCTGACGTTCCAGGACGGACGGCCGCTGATCTACGACAGCGGCGACTATCCCGAGGCGCTGCGCCTGCTCAAGGAGCTGATCGGCTGGGACTCCTTCCCCGAGGAGAAGGCCCGCGCGGCGGCCGAGGGCCGCCGGATCGGCATCGGCGTCGGCTGCTACGTCGAGGGCACCGGCGTCGGGCCGTACGAGGGCGGGCACGTGCAGGTCACCTCCGACGGCCGGGTGCACGTCTCGACCGGGCTGACCTCGCAGGGGCAGGGGCACGAGACCGTGTTCGCGCAGATCGCGGCCGCCGAGCTCGGGGTGCCCATCGAGAAGGTGTCGGTCGTCACCGGCGACACCCGGCGTTTCGGGTACGCCGTGGGCACCTTCGCCTCACGGGCGGCAGTGATGAGCGGCAACGCGATCGCGCTCGCCTGCCGGAAGGTCAGGGAGAAGGCACTGCGGATCGCCGCCGAGGCGCTGGAGGCCGACCCGCGCGACCTGGAGATCACCGACGGGATGGTCCACGTCGCCGGCGTGCCGTCGGCGTCGATCCCGCTGGCGACCGTCGCCGTGCTGTCCAACCCGCTGCGCTACGCCTTCGACGAGGAGGCCAGACGGGCCACGCAGTTCGCCGGTCCCGCCTCCGACGACCGGCCGCCGGTGGCCGAGGGCGAGGAGCCGGGGCTGGAGGGCCGGGACTACTACTCGCCGATCAGGTCCACCTTCGCGGCCGGCATGCACGCGGCCATCGTGGAGACCGACCCCGACACCGCCGAGATCAGGATCCTGCGGTACGCCGTCGTCCACGACTGCGGCAGGCTGATCAACCCGATGATCGTCGAGGGCCAGATCCACGGCGGGGTCGCCCAGGGCGTCGGCGGCGCGCTCTACGAGAAGATGGCCTACGACGAGCACGGCCAGCTGCTGAACGCCTCGTTCATGGACTTCCTGATGCCCTACGCCACCGAGGTGCCGCGCATCGAGACGGCCCACCTGGAGACGCCCTCGCCGCTGAACCCGCTCGGCATCAAGGGCGCGGGGGAGGCCGGGGTCATCCCCGTCTCGGCCGTCATCGCCTCCGCGGTCGAGGACGCCGAGGGCATCACGATCACCCGGATGCCCATCTCCCCCTCCGACCTCTACACCCTGCGCCACGACCGCTGACCCCGTCAGAGCGCCGGAGTCACGTCCGTGTGAACGAAGTCGTCACCCTTGAACAGGAGTGGTTCCCCGCACTCTCTCGCGAGCGCGTAGGAGAAGCAGTCGCCGAAGTTCAGTCCCGCTTTGTGACCGCTCCCCCTGCCGTAGTCCCAGTAGGCCCGGCGCGCGGTCCGGGCCTGCTCAGGCGTGACCGGCATGATCTGCGCCCTCATCCGGGCGAGAAGGTCGTCCAGGAGCCGTGACGCAGCAGGGTCACGCGCACGCTCGACCACCGCGGCCAGCTCGACGTAGGTCCCCGCCGAGATCCGTCGCGTCGGCGCGTCTCTGATGGCTCTGGCCAGGTCGACGGCGTCCGGCTCTCCGTTGATGATCGCGATGATCGCGCTCGTGTCGATGATCACGACGGAAGCCCGGTCTCAGGGTCGTAGAGGAAGTCGCTTGACAGCTCGACCCCACCCACTCGCGAGCGGATCCTCGCGGCAAGGGCGAGGATGTCGTCTGCCATCGCGGCGTCCTCGGCCTGCCGAAGCTTGGCGAGCAGCCGCTCGTGCCTCTCCCGCAGGGCGGAAATGACGGCGGCGGTCTTGCTCTCGCCGGTGAGCGCCCCGATCTCGGCCGCCAATCGCTCGGCCTCGGGATTCTTGATGTTCAAGCTCATGGCCGCCCCTTTCTACCCTGTCTACCTTAGGACTCTACCCTTTCTGCCGTTCCTGGATCAGGAGACTTGGGCCGTGAGGCGCTTGCGGAAGACCCAGTAGGTCCAGGCCTGGTAGGCGATGACGCCCGGCAGGGCGAACAGGCCGATCCAGGTGAGGACGGTCAGCGTGTACGGCGCCGAGGCCGCCTCGGCCAGCGTGAGCCCGGGCAGGGGAGCGGACCACAGCACGCCGAAGACGGTGGCGGTCGTGGCGGCGATCGCCGTCGCGGTCGCGACGAAGGCCCAGCCCTCCCGGCGGCCCCACACCAGCGTCACCCCGGCCGCCAGCGCCGCGGCGGCGAGCAGGGCCGTGCCGAGCGTCCACATCGGCCCCATGCCGGGCACGGACGGCAGCACGGCGAGCGCGACCGGCAGCGCGCCGGCGGCCGCGAGCAGCGCGGCGCGCCGGGCGCGGGCGCGGACCCCGCCGGTCGTCTTGAGCGCCACGAACACCGCGCCGTGCAGCACGGCCACCGACAGCGACAGGGCCCCGCCCAGCATGGTCGCCAGCGCCGTGCCGAACAGCAGGTTGCCGAAGATCGCGCCCCACAGGAACGCCGGGAGCACGCTGCCGGTGACGATCCCGGCGTCGCACAGCGCGACCTCGCGCCGGGAGTGGACCTTGCCCCGCCACTCCAGGCCCACCCCACGGAGGATCAGGCCGGTGATGACGAGGAAGACCGGCAGGTAGAAGCTGCTGAGCAGGCCCGAATACCAGGCGGGGAAGGCGGCGAACATCGCCCCGATCGCGGTGATCAGCCACACCTCGTTGCCGTCCCAGACCGGCCCGATGGTGCCGAGCACCTGCCTGCGGTCGGCCTCCGACCGCGACAGCAGCGGCAGCAGCGCCCCCACGCCGAAGTCGAACCCCTCCAGGACGAAGTAACCCGTCCAGAGGAACGCGATCACGATGAACCAGAAGGTCGTCATCTCGTGGCTCCTCAGTACATGAGCGTCGGCGTGAGCCGCGCCTCGTCGGGGCGGGTGGGAACGGTGCCCGAGGGCGCGTTCTCGACCGGCGGCAGCTCCGGGCCCGCCTTGACGTGCCGCACCAGCAGCACGCCCTCGGCCAGCGCCAGCACGCCGTACAGGACCGTGAAGACCGCCAGGGTGATCGCGACCTCGCCGAGCGAGACGCCGGGCGACACGCTCGCGGCCGTCATGAGCTCGCCCTGGACGGTCCACGGCTGGCGGCCGATCTCGCTGAGCAGCCAGCCCGAGATGATCGCGACGATGGGCAGCGGGAGCGCCAGAACGCACAGGCGGGCGAACCAGCCGGGCACCGGCTTCGCCGTTCCGCCGCGCCGGCGCCGCCGGGTCAGCCACAGGCCGAGCACCGACAGGCCGACCGTGGTCATGCCGAAGACGATCATCACGCGGAACGACCAGAACACGACCGGCAGGTTCGGGACGTAGTCGGCCGGTCCGAAGGCCTTCGCATAGCGCGCCTGGATGTCGTCGACGCCCTGGACGGTCGCGCCGGGGTCGTGCGCGGAGAGCAGGCTGAGCAGCCCGGGCACCTCGACGCCGGGCACGATCGAGAACGGCGCCCCGGCGGTGTCGTGGCGCAGGCCCTCCGCCGCGGCGAGCTTCATCGGCTGCTGCTCGTGCAGCAACCGGCCGGACAGGTCGCCGGTGCCGGCGACGACCGCCCCCGCGATCGCCGTCATGACGAGCGCGGCGCGCAGGCTCGTACGCCACATGTCCGGGACGCGGCGCATCGGCACGGTCGCGTTCTGGACGGCCTGGGCGCTCCGGCGGCCGGGCAGCACGCGCAGGCCGCGCTCGCGCAGGATGCGGTAGCCCGCGACGGCGATGACGAACCCGCCCGCCACGACGAACGAGCCGGCGACGACGTGCGGCACCTGGGCGAGGGCAGTCGAGTTGGTCAGCACCGCCCACAGGTCGGTCATCCTGGCCCTGCCGTCCACGACCTCGTAGCCGACCGGGTGCTTCATCCAGGCGTTGGCCGCGAGGATGAAGTACGCCGACAGGTTGGAGCCGATGACGGCGGCCCACAGGCAGGCGAGATGGAAGCGCTTGGGCAGCCGGTCCCAGCCGAAGATCCACAGGCCGAGGAACGTCGACTCCAGGAAGAACGCGAGCAGCGCCTCCAGCGCCAGCGGCGCGCCGAACACGTCGCCGACGAAGGTCGAGTATTCGCTCCAGTTCATCCCGAACTGGAACTCCTGGACGATGCCGGTGACCACGCCCATGGCGAAGTTGATCAGGAAGAGCTTGCCGAAGAACTTCGTGAGCCTGAGGTAGTGCTCCTTGCCCGTCCGCAGCCAGGCGGTCTGGAGCCCGGCGACGTAGACGCCCAGCCCGATCGTCAGAGGTACGAAGAGAAAGTGGTAGACGGTGGTGACCCCGAACTGCCACCGTGCCAGGTCAAGCGCGTCCATGTCTCCCTCACGCCAGAGAGCTCTACAGCTTGTAGTTCTATGTTCAGTAGTACTACAAGCTGTAGAGCAATAGGGTTCCGCGGTGTGCGATCTTCGTCACAGCCGGGCGAAGTCCCGCCCCGTTCGCGGTGTCCCCGTCGCCTGCAGTGCCGGCCATGCCGGCCATGCCGGCCATGCCGGCCGGATCGTCCCGGTCGCCGGGGACTGACGGTCCCGGACCGCCGGGAGCGCCTCCTGGGGAGGCGCGCGATCAAGGATGGGCGAACGAGGGCAAGTGCCGCGTCCGTCGTGCGGGTGATTCCCCCGTACGCCGCGCGGTTGACCATGCGGGGGCCGGCATCGGTGGACGGGCGTACGCGCCGGGGCACTTCTGCGCGGCGACGGCGGAGAACGGCCGATAGCCGGCCGCGCCGCCGGGCATGTGAACTCTGCACGAGCACGACGCCGTGCCGGGGCAGATCTTGCCGTTCTCGCCGAACCGGTGATTCTCTAGGGTGCTCGGCATCGGAGGTGGGCGCATGAAGGTCTCAGGCAGCGCGCTGGTCGCGGTGGAGCGCAAGCGGGTCTGGGACGCCCTCCAGGACCCCGGCGTCCTGGTCAGGACGATCCCCGGTTGCGAGCGCCTGGAGACGATCGGCGAGAACGTGTACGCGATGACGGTGACGGCGGGGGTCGCCTCGATCAAGGGCGTCTACCAGGGCGAGGTGGCGCTGCGCGACCAGGAGGAGCCCGACCGGTTCACGCTCGGCGCGCGCGGTCAGGGCGCGCCCGGCACGGTCGAGGCGACCGTGGCCGTACGGCTCAGCGACGCCGAGGGCGGCACCCGGGTCGACTACGACGCCGACGCCGTCGTCGGCGGCATGATCGGCGGCGTGGGGCAGCGGATGCTCGCCTCGGTCGCGAAGAAGACCGCGGGGGAGTTCTTCTCCGCCGTCGAGCGGCACCTGCTGTCGGTCCCCGTCGCAGGCACGGCCGTCGTCGCGGCGGGGCCGGGAGCGGCGGCCGGTGACGAGCGTGCGGTGGTGCCGGCGGCCGTGACAGGGGAGGCCGCGCCACGCGTGTTCACGCGCGAGGCCGCCCCGGCGGCGCGTCGCCAGGGCGTGCCGGCCTGGACGATGCTCGCGGCGTTCGGCACCGGCGCCGGGGTGGCGCTCGGCAGCGCCGTCATCGGCTGGCTCCTCGGCCGCCGGAGCCGCCGCGGGTAGGCCGCCGCGGGCAAGGGCGGACGCCGCGAGCCGCGGTGGTGTGGCAGACCTGGAAGCGTTCGGCCGCGCGGCGGATGCTCCCGCCCTCCCCGACGACGCAGAGGTGTCGAGGGCTTTCCCGCCGGGGTGCGGTGTGGTCGCCGCACACCGAGCCGGGAAAGCCCTCACCCGCGGCAACCTGGGCGAGCGTGGTCAGCGGACCGGGGAGGCGGCGGCGGCGGGCGCGTCCCAGTCGATGCGGTAGCGCTGCTCCGGGCCCACGGTCTTGTCCGGATTCATGACCGTCTTCAGCATCAGCGGCATGAGAAGCGGAATCAGCCTCCGCATGACCGGGCCCGGTGTCTTGGCATGGTTGATCTTGGCGGTGCGCGCCGCCACCTTCTCCACCCGGCTGCGGCGGAGCCGCTCGTACGTGGCGAACGCCCGCGGCACGTCCTCGATGTCCCGCAGGCAGCGGGCGAGCTGGACGGCGCTCTCGATCGCGAGCGACGCGCCCTGCCCCGAGCTGTTCGACGGCGCGTGGGCGGCGTCGCCGACCAGGACCATCCGGTCGCGGTGCCAGCGCGGCACGCTGGGCATGATGTAGAGCGCCCCCGTCACCAGCATCGACGTCACCGGGGCGTGCCGGATGAGGTCACCACCGGGCACGTCGTCGCCGTACGTCTCCCGCAGGGTGCGCATCCACTCCTCGCGCGGCACCTCGCGGGCCTGGGCGAGGGACAGGGGCCGGTCGTAGGGCAGGTTGACGCCCCAGGTGGTGCCGCCCGCGGTGTTGCGCCAGTAGAGGTAGTAGCCGCGCCTGCCGAAGGCGAAGACCGTCGTCTCCGCATCCTCGGGCACCTCGTACGTCGAGACGCCCTCCACGCCGATCATCCCGGTCCACTTCGGGCCGGGCGCGTGCGGGTCGATGAGCCGGCGGACGGTGGAGTGGACGCCGTCGGCGCCGACCAGGACGTCGAACCCGGCCCGGCCGCCGTCGGCGAAGATCGCCGTGGTGCCCTCGACCCCGGTGAGCCGTCTGCCGTACTCGACCGCGACGCCCTGCTTCACGAGCTGGTCGCGCAGCGCCCGGTAGATGTCGGCGCGCCGGACCATGTGCATCGGTCCGACCTCGGACAGGCTGGGCAGCTCCAGGCGCGTGCGGCCGGCGAGCGACATGACCGAGCGCGTGACGGGCTGCGCGGCCGCCCGCACCGCGCCGGCCACACCGACGATCTCCAGCGCCGCCAGGCCGTTGGGGGCGAGGCCGAGTGATCCGCCTGCCTCGTCGGCGCTGGTCGGATAGGCATCGTAGATGGTGACGTCCATGCCCGCCCTGCGCAGCGCCAGCGCGGTGACCGGGCCGGCGATGCCACCGCCGATGATCGCGACGTGCTTCATTTCTCCTCCTGTCGATTGACGTGCACGCCGAACCGCCATGGGAGGAGACCCGTTATCCTCGATTCGCTGCATCTTCGGGCCACCACATGCCGGTTCGAAGGTCTGCCTGGTGGCGGTGTTGCAGCACCGCCACCAGGACTAAAGGTCAGTGATCTTCTCTTCCGCGAGCTCCTTCATCTCCGCTGACAGCCCGCCGGCCTCGTGGAAGCCCCGCCACTCCGCCAGGCCGGGGAACGTGCCGGAGGTCAGCTCGTCGAGCAGGGCCGCGACCCAGCGCTCTTCCGCCCTGAGCATCGCCAGGTCGTACTCCGTCTCGATGAGGAACAGACGCGGCACCTGCAGGTCGTCACGTTCATGGAACTCCTCCAGCTCGGCGATCCCCCTCCTGATCGCCGAGAGCCGGTCGGTGAGCAGCCCGGCCACGTCGTCCGGGGGGAGCACGGCCATGACCGACAGCCCGGCGCGGAACCGCGGGAACTCCATCTGGGGGACGCCGAGCAGTTCCCGGGTCCAGTCGACCAGCTCCTCCCGGCCCGCCTCGGTGATCCGGTAAACGGTCCGCTCCGGGCGGCGCCCCTGGCGGCCGCTCTCCAGTTCCTCGATCAGCCCGTGCTTGGCCAGGTTTCCGACGACCGTGTACAGGGATCCCCACTTGATCCCCATGTCGTGCTCTTTGTTCCAGCCGCGCAGGGCCGCCGCCATCTCGTACGGATGCATCGGCCGGTGCGCGAGCGCGGAGAGCACCGCCAGCGCCAGCAGGTTCGCCACCTTGCGCCGCTTCGCCATGGACGATCACCCTCTTGTTCGTTTACTCGCACACGAATATACGGATGCGAGTGCGCGGGTCGCAAGGCCGATCGAATCCCCGCCGGCGGGGAATCCACTGCCGGAGGCGCTGGTTGGGACATGTCGTGAAAGTCGAGATCTTCTCCGATGTCGTGTGTCCGTGGTGCTACATCGGTCACCACCGTCTCCATCAGGCCGTACGCCTCTACGAGGGGCCCGTTGAGATCGCCCATCGCCCGTTCCAGCTCGACCCGGACGGGGTCTCCAGCGGTGAGCCGCTGCTGAGCGCGCTGGAGCGCAAGTTCGGCGGCGCCGCCCAGGTGGCGCAGATGACCGGTCACGTCGCGGGCGTGGCGGCGCAGGACGGGCTGGAGCTCCGCTTCGACCGCGCGATCGCCGCCAACACCTTCGAGGCGCACCGGCTGATCGGGCTGGCCGGCCGCGCCGGGCGCGACGCGGACATGACCGACCGGCTCTTCCGGGCGCACTTCACCGACGGCCTCGACGTCGGCGACCCCGCCACGCTGGCCACTCTCGCCGCCGAGGTGGGAGTCGAGGACACGGGCGAGGGAGCCGGCGAGGTGCGCGCGGACCTCGCCCGCGCCCGCGAGCTCGGCATCCGCGCCGTCCCGCTGTTCCTGTTCGAGGAGAAGTTCGCCGTGTCGGGCGCGCAGCCCGTCGAGACGCTCGTGGCCGCCCTGCGTGAGGTCGAGCAGCGTACGGCGCAGGAGAGGGCCGCACGCGTGCCGGGCGGCGACGGCTGCGACGACGGCGCCTGCGCGGTGTAGGCCGCTGGTCGGGCAGGGTCTGACGACAGGACGGCGATTCTTCGGCAGAGTGCGCCGGTTCTTCCGATCGGCGGCGATCGGTAAACACGGAGCATGTCCAGCGTGCGCATCGGGGTCGACACTGGCGGCACCTTCACCGACGTCGTGCTCGTCGACGAGGAGTCCGGCCGGATCGTGACGACCAAGACTCCCTCGACTCCTGCCAACCCGGCCGACGGGTTCATGGCAGGCGTGCACAAGGTGCTCGAGGCCCACGCGGGGTCCCGCGCCCTCGACGCCGTGTCCGCACTCGTCCACGGCACCACCGTCGCCACCAACCAGTTGCTGGAGGACCGCCCGGACGGCACGTCGCACCTGGGCTTCGTCACCACGGAGGGCTTCGAGTTCGTCCTGGAGATCGCCCGGCAGAGCGTGCCGGACGGGTACGGCAACTCCTACTTCTGGGTCAAGCCGCCGCGGATCGTGCCCGTCCACCGGGTGCGTACGGTCGGGGGGCGGCTCGACCACCTCGGCCGCGAGGTCCGGCCGTTCGACGAGGAGCAGGCCGCGGACGCCGCGCGGTGGTTCAAGGCGCGCGGCGTCACCGCGATCGGGGTGTGCTTCCTGCACTCCTACGCCAACCCGGAGCACGAACGGCGGATGCGCGCGGTGCTGGAGCGCGAGCACCCCGAGGCGGTCGTGTCGCTGTCGAGCGACGTGCTGCGCGAATACCGGGAGTACGAGCGGTCGGTGACCACGCTGGTGGACGCGGCGGTCAAGCCGATCATGCGGCGATACATCGACAACCTGTCGGAGCGGCTGGGCCGGCCGTTCTCGGTCATGAAGAGCAACGGCGGCGTGCTGTCGGCGGCCGAGGTGGTGCACCAGCCGATCACGACCGTGCTGTCCGGTCCGGCGGCGGGGGCGCTCGGCGCGGCGCTTATCGCGAGCACCGCCGGGCACCCGAGCGTCATCACCCTCGACGGCGGCGGTACCTCCACCGACGTGGCCGTCGTGGTGGACGGGGAGCCGTCGCTGACGACCGAGGGCAGCATCGGCCGCTACCCGTGCAAGATCCCGATGATCGACATCGTCACGGTCGGGGCGGGCGGCGGGTCCATCGCCTGGATCTCCCCCGAGGGCACGCTGAAGGTCGGCCCGAGATCGGCGGGTGCGGACCCCGGGCCGATCTGCTACGGCAGGGGCGGCACCGAGGTGACGGTGACCGACGCGCACGTCTTCCTCGGCCGGGTGCCTCCGCACCTGCTCGGCGGCGAGATCCCCCTCGACGTCGCCGCCGCCCGGGCGGGCGTCGAAGCGCTGGCGGGCCGTCTCGGGCTGACCCCGGAGCGCTGCGCCACCGGGATCCTGGAGATCAGCGCGTTCAACCAGTCCAACGCGATCAGGCAGATCACCGTGCAGCGCGGCCTCGACGTGCGGGACTTCCCGATGGTCGCCTTCGGCGGCTCCGGGCCGTTGCTGGCCTGCCGGCTCATCGACGTCCTCGGGCTGCGGGCCGCGATCGTCCCGCCCGATCCCGGGAACGTGTCCGCGTTCGGCCTGCTCACCGTGGACGTGAAGAACGACTACGTCCGCACGTACGTCGCCCGCGACCCCTCGCCCGAGGTGGTCGCCGGAATCCTGGCCGGCCTGGAGGCCGAGGCCGCCGCCGCGCTCGACCGCGAGGGCTTCACCGGGCACGTGTACGCGCGCAGCGCCGACCTGCGCTACTACGGCCAGGCGTACGAGGTGCGGGTGCCCGCCCCCGACGGCCCCGTCGACGCGGCATGGCTCGCCGAGGTCGCCGAGCGGTTCCACGCCGAGCACGAGAGGCTCTACGGGTACGGCTACCGCGACGACCCCCGCCACGCCGTCGAGTGGGTCAACCTGCGGGTGTCCGGCATCGGCCCGATCACCCGGCCGAAGATCGCGCGCAGGCCCCTCCAGGAGGACGAGCCGAGCCCGGTCGCGACCCGCGACGTGTTCTTCGAGCAGTGGGCCAGGACCGTGATCTACCGCCGGGCCGACCTCGGCGCGGGCGCGGTGGTGCGCGGCCCGGCCGTGATCGAGGAGTACGGCTCGACCCTGCCGGTGCATCCCGGCTTCACGGCGACCATGGACGACTACGGCAACCTCGTGGTGGTGAGCGATGACCGGTAGGACCGCCGACCCCGTGCTCGTGGAGATCGTGGAGGGCACGCTCGCCTCGGTCGAGAAGGAGGTCGAGACGGCGATCGCGCGTACGGCGAGGTCGCCGATGATCCGCGACGCCCACGACTTCCGCGCCGGCATCCACGACGTGCGGCTGCGCAAGCTGACCGGGCGGTCCTACTCGGCGCTGGTGCAGCCGGTCGTCCGCGACTTCCCGATCGAGACGATGCGGCCCGGCGACGTGTTCTTCCACAACGACGTCTACCTCTCCGAGGGCGGCATCGGTCACCTGCCCGACCTGTGCGTGACGGTGCCGGTCTTCCACGGCGGCGAGGTCGTCGCGTTCGTCCAGGCGTTCGGCCACCATGACGACATCGGCGGCGCGGTGCCGGGGTCGATGCCGTCGCACGCGCGCAGCGCGTTCGAGGAGGGCCTGATGGTCCCGCCGATCAAGCTGTGGGACCAGGGGGTGCCCAACCGCGCCGCGCTCACGATCATGACGCGCAACTCCCGGATGCCCGACTCGCTGGCCGGGGACCTCGACGCGGAGTGCTCGGCCTGCCTCATGGGCGCCCGGCGGCTCGGCGAGCTGTTCGGCCGGTACGGCCGGGAGGCGGTCGAGGCGTGCTTCGACGCGATCATCGACAAGACGACCGAGACGTTCCGCCGCGAGCTGCTCGCGAAGATCCCCGAGGGTGTGCACGTCTGGGAGGACTACGCCGAGCACGACGGCGTGGACGAGCCGCGCCTGCACGCCCAGCGGATCACGCTCACCGTCGATCATTCGGCGGAGACCCCGCTGACCATCGACTTCACCGGCACCTCGCCCCAGGCGAAGGGGCCGATCAACCACGCCGGCGACTACGCCGACGGCGTCTTCCTGAAGAAGTGGCTGGCGCCGATCCTGCGCAACCTCGCCGACACGCCCGAGCGGATGGCCGAGCTCGACGTCAACGAGGGCGTCGTGCCGCTGATCAAGATGGTCTTCCCGGAGAAGGGCACCCTGCTGACGCCGATCTTCCCCGCGCCCACCAACGCCCGTACGTTCGTGATCCTGCGCCTGCTCGGCGTTCTCGCGGGCGTCCTGGCCAAGGCGACCGGCGGCCGCATGCCCGCCGATCAGGAGACCATCCGCTACACCGGCGTGTACGGCGAATCGGACGACGGGCCCTATCTCATGCGCGAGGTGCTCGGCGGCGGCTCGGGCGGGCGCTGGTACGCCGACGGGGAGGACACCATCCACGTGGTGCCCGACAGCCGCAACATCCCCGTGGAGTTTGCCGAGGCACGCTGGCCGTTCCGGGTCGAGCGGCTGGGGCTGGCCGTGGACAGCGGCGGGCCGGGGGAGTTCCGCGGCGGCCTCGGCTACGACAAGCACATCCGCATGCTCCGCGACGCCTCCTTCATGTCGATCGCCGACCGCTCGATCCTGTCGTGCTGGGGCGTCAACGGCGGCCGGGCGGGCCGCCGCTTCCAGGTCACCGTGGACGGGGTGGAGATGGAGGGCCTGGTCGACGACTTCCCCGTACGCGCCGGGCAGGTCATCCGCATCCGCACCACCGGCGGAGGCGGCTGGGGCTCCCCGTACGACCGGCCCGTGGAGAAGGTGGCCGCCGACGTGCGCGACGGGAAGGTGTCGTTCGAGGGTGCGCGGGAGGACTACGGCGTCGTGCTGACCGGCACCCGCGATGACGTCGTCGTCGACGCCGAGGCGACCGAGCGCCTGCGGGAACGCCTGCGCGAGACCCGCCCCGCAGCCTTCTTCGACCGCGGCCCCGGCTATCCCAAGCTCTCCGGCGGCCTCCCGCACGCGGAGGTGGACACCCTCTGACGCGCCCCCGCGAAAGCGGCTCATTCGCCCATCTCAGCGGAACGGGTACGGGGGCACTGCCGCCCCAGGCTGCCTGGGCGCCGGTGGTTGGGGGCGGTGTCCGTGGGTAGCCGTTCAATAACGGCACAATCGGGATGGTGAGTTACAAATGGCATCTATCGTCCAGCGCATCAGGGAATACCTGCACACCCCCAAGGGGCGCGAGAACGTCGAGAAGGCCAAGACCATGGCGCGTGATCCGCAGAACCGGCAGCGAATGCGCCGGCTGATGGACCAGTGGCGCGGCCATCGCACGCATCACTGACCCGGAACCCCGGGCAGCTCCGTGCCGCCCGGGGCACCGGGAGGCGCGGTCGGGGGCTGTCTTCGGGCGGGGTGATTTGACAGTCTTGCCGGTGGAGACCGAAGGACGTTCTCCTTAGCAACCCCCGTGGAGGCTGGTTGTGCAGGGACCTCTCAGCGGCATCGTCGTCCTCGATCTGTCCCGGGCCCTCGCCGGGCCGCACTGCACGCAGATGCTCGGCGATCTGGGCGCCCATGTGATCAAAGTGGAGCACCCCGCGGGCGACGAGTCGCGCGAGTGGGGCCCCTTCGTCGGCCCGGATCATGCCATATCCACCTACTTTCTCGCGGCCAACCGCAACAAGCGCTCGATCACGGTGGACCTGAAGTCCGGGGAGGGCCGCGCTCTGGTCGAGCGGCTCGTACGGCAGAGCGACGTGCTGGTGGAGAACTTCCGCACCGGCGTGCTCGACCGCCTCGGGTTCCCCGTCGAGCGCCTGCACACGATCAACCCCGGGCTGGTGATCCTGTCCATCACCGGCTTCGGGCACGACGGTCCCGAGGGCGGCAGGCCGGGCTACGACCAGATCGCCCAGGGGGAGGCCGGGCTGATGTCGCTGACCGGGCCCTCGCCCGACGAGCCCTACCGGGTCGGGACCTCGATCGCCGACCTGCTCGCGGGCATCCACGGCGCGTACGGGGTGGTCGCGGCCCTGTACGAACGCGAGCGCACCGGCCGCGGGAGGGTCGTCAGGACGTCTCTGCTGGCGTCGATCGTGGGTGTGCACTCCTATCACGGCACCGCCTGGACCGTCGCGGGCACGGTGCCGAGGGCGGGCGGCAACCACCACACCTCCATCGCCCCGTACGGCGCTTTCACCTGCGCCGACGGCATGATCCAGATCGCGGCGGCCAACGACGGGCAGTGGCGCAAGGTCGCCCAGCTACTGGACATCGATCCCGAAATGCCAAAATATGCGACAAACAGGGATAGGTTCGCGCATCGGGAAGAGCTGATCGCCGAGATGGAGAAGGCGCTGGCGGCCCACGACCGCGAGCACTGGCTCGCGGCGTTGCGCGAGGTCGGCGTGCCCTCGGGCGCGATCCGGTCGATCGACGAGGTGTACGCCTGGGACCAGGTCCGGTCGCAGGGCCTGGTCGTCACCGTCGACCATCCGGTGCTCGGCCCGATCGAGCTGCCCGGCCCGCCGCTACGCTTCGACCGTGACGATCAAGCAGGAACCCCGGCGGCCGGAGAGGGACACGCGGCGCCTCCCGCCCTGGGCCAGGACAACGACGCCGTGCTCGACTGGCTGGCCGAACGGGAGCGGCGTTCGCCATGAGCAACGCTGACGCGGCCAGGCCGGACGCGCGGACGCTGATCGCGCGGGTGCTCGACGCGCACTCGTGGAAGTCGTGGGACGGTCCCCCGCGCGACCGGGCCGAGCCCGGCTCGGACTACGCAGCCGAACTCGCCCGCGCCCGGGCCAGGACGGGGTACGACGAGTCGGTCGTCACCGGAGAGGGCACGCTCGACGGGCGCCGGGTGGCCGTCGTCGCCTGCGAGTTCTCCTTCCTCGGGGGCTCGATCGGGACGGCGGCGGCCGAGCGGCTCGTCCGGGCCGTCGAGAGGGCCACCGCCGAGCGCCTGCCGCTGCTCGCCGCCCCCGCCAGCGGCGGCATCCGCATGCAGGAGGGCGCGCCGGCCTTCGTCCAGATGGTGAAGATCACCGCGGCGGTCGCCGCGCACCGCGCCGCCGGCCTGCCGTACGTCGTCTATCTGCGCCATCCCACGACGGGCGGGGTGCTCGCCTCGTGGGGATCGCTCGGGCACGTGACGGCCGCGGAGCCGGGCGCGCTCATCGGCTTCCTCGGGCCGCGGGTCTTCGAGTCGCTGCACGGCTATCCCTTCCCCAAAGGGGTCCAGGTCGCGGAGAACCTCTACTCCCACGGGCTGGTCGACGCCGTCGTCTCGGCCGAGGACGCGCGGGAGATCGCCATCCGGGTGCTGGCCGTGCTCTGCGCCCCGCGCGAGGGGCTGGACCCCGGCGGGGAACCCGATGAGGCGGCCGAACCCGTGCCGGCGTGGGAGGCCATCACGCGCTCGCGCCGCGACGACCGCCCCGGCGTGCGCGAGCTGCTCAAGTACGGCGCACGCGACGTGACCCCGTTGCACGGCACCGGCGTGGGGGAGCGCGACCCCGGCCTGCTGCTGGCGCTGGCCAGGTTCGGCGCCGCGCCCGCCGTCGTCCTCGGCCAGGACCGGCGGCGGCAGCGGACGGGCAGCACGCTCGGCCCGGCCGGGCTGCGGGTGGCCAGGCGCGGCATGCGCCTGGCCGGCGAACTGGGCCTGCCGCTGGTCACGGTCGTCGACACCGGCGGGGCGGAGCTGTCGAAGGCGGCCGAGGAGAGCGGCCTGGCCGCCGAGATCGCCCGCTGCCTGGCCGACCTCGTCATGCTCGACGCGCCGACCGTGTGCCTGCTGCTGGGGGAGGGCGCGGGCGGCGCCGCGCTGGCGCTGCTCCCGGCCGACCGGGTCGTCAGCGCGCAGCACGCCTGGCTGTCCCCGCTCCCGCCGGAGGGCGCCTCGGCCCTGATGTACCGGACCGTCGATTTCGCCCCGGAGATCGCCGCCGCCCAGGGCGTACGCGCCGCCGACCTGCGGCGGGACGGCATCGTGGACCGGATCGTGCCCGAACGGCCCGATGCGGCGTACGAGCCGGAGGAGTTCTGCCGCAGGGTCGGCCGCACGCTCGAACACGAGATCGCGGGCCTGCTGGACCGCCCGGCGGAGGAGCGGACGGCGGCCCGATTCGCTCGCTATCGGTCGCTCGGCTCCTGAACCGGCCGTCTGAACCGGGCCGTCTGAACCGGGCCGTCTGAACCGGGCCGTCTGAACCGGTTGTCCCAGCGGGGCGGGGCCCTCACGGGCCCTCGTGACCGTCCGGCCGGTCAACGGTGAGCGGCACCGGCACGCGCTCCACCCGGATCGCGTGGACCTCCTCGCGGGGCACGACCACCTCGTAGGCGCCGTGGTCCACCAGCCAGTAGCCGAGCGCCTCGGCCTTCAGGCCGTTGTGGCCGGTGTAGGCGATGTGCAGGCCGCCCTCCCCGCCGTCGCCGCCGTCGTCCTCGTCCAGCACGAGGCACGGCTCGCCGCCGAACGCCCCGACCGTACGCAGCAGGGTGAGCCGGTCCAGCGCCGCCCGGCTCACCCGCAGCCGCCAGTAGCCGCCCGCGTCGGTGAACCCCTCCTGCGGCGTCTCGCTGAACAGCACGACGTCGTTCCCGCCGGGCCCGACCGCGGCGGCGTAGTCCCGGTCGCGGTAGCGGGCGACGAATCCCAGGCCGACCGGCTCGATGTCGCTCATCGCGCCGGCCGCCAGGTCAGGCCGTCGTATCCGGCGAACGGACGCTCCCCGGCCGCGGTGAGGTGGACGATCTCCGCGCCCGCGGGGACCGGCATGGGCATCGTGTGGAACTGCGGCACCACCTGCTCGCGCGAGGCGGTGAAGCCGTTCCCGGTGAAGGGTGGTGCATCGCTCCAATCACCGCCCATGTGCGGGCCGTACGGGACGACGTAGGTGTCGATGTCCCGCGCGTCCCAGCGCATGATGTACAGCTCGGGCACGTCCGGCGTCAGCTCCGATCCGTCGAAACTCAGGTCGAGGGCCTCGACGAGCGCGGCGGGTGTGGTGAGGCGGTCGCAGTCCTGCACCCGGTACACGTAGCCGGAGATGATCGTGCGACGGCCCGACAGGTACGGCACGAGCAGCCGCGGCGGAACCACCTTCTGCATCCGCGTCCTGCGTCCCGGCTCGCTCATGGGGCCAAGTTTACGATCTGCCGACTCCGAGCCGGCGGTGTTCGAGCGAGGGGAGGGTGGCGCGCGCGGTCTCGGTCCAGGCCGTGTCGATCTCCGCGATCAGCACGCCGGGGCCCGTGCCCAGGTCATGCCGGGCGACGCCCATCGGATCGACGAGCATGCTGCGGCCCACACCGAACCCGTCCGGTATGGCGGGATTGGGGGCTTGACCGACCGCGATGGTCCAGGTTGTGTTCTCGATGGCCCTGGCCCTCACCAGGGTCGTCCAGTGGTCCTCCTTCAGCGGGCCCGAGCCCCAGGCGGCGATCACGGCGAACGTGTCCGCGCCCCGGTCCACCAGCGCGCGGGCCAGCTCGGGGAAGCGGACGTCATAACAGGTGATCAGGCCGATCCTGAGCCCGGCCAGCTCCACGACCTCCGGGACGTCCCCCGGCGCGACCAGCTTCGACTCCTTCGCGCCGAAGGAGTCGAACAGGTGGATCTTCCGGTAGGCCGCGGCGAGCGAGCCGTCCTCCCGCAGGGCGACGGCCGAGTTCCACACCCTGCCGTCCGGGGCGGTCTCGAAGACGCCGGCGATGACGGCCGTGCCGTGCTCGCGCGCGGCCTCGGCCAGGCCGGTGACGAACGGGCCGTCCAGGGGCTGGGCGGTCTCGAGGATTCCCGGGCCGAACCGGGCGAGCGTCGCCTCGGGGAACACGGCGAGGTCCGCCCCCCGCGCCCGTGCGAGGGCGTCACGCACGGTCGAGAGGTTGGTCTCCGGGTCGTGGTCGACGGGAATCTGGCACAGCGCTACGCGGGTCACGGATCACAGTCTGCCCGGTCGCCGCCGTGCCCCACCAGGTGCCTCCGGAGTCGTCCAGGGAGGTGCCCCACCACGTGAGCGTGCGCCACACCCGTTCCAGCGGGCCGTACCGGTGCCGGGCGAGCCACCACCTGCAGAAGACCGCCTGCACGGCCACGGTGACGACGGTGAGCACCACGACGGCGGCACCCGTGTGGTCGGCCTCCAGAAGCGGCATCGCCACCACGATCACCGTCGTGCCCGTCACGTAGTTGGTCAGCGTCATCCTGCCCAGCGCCTCGAACACCGCCGTACGACGGGCGACCAGCAGGAACGCCGTGGCGTACGCCGCCGCGCCGCACAGCGCCGCCGCCTGGTAGACCCCGCCGCCGGGCGGCGCGTGGTTCCACCACCAGGTCAGCCCGGCCGCGAGCAGGGCCGCCGTACCGCACACGGCGCCGAGGAGCGGCCCGCTGCCCAGGCCGTCGGCCCCGCCGAGGCGCCCGGCGCCCCTCCTCGCCTCCCCGCCGGGCGCGGCGGCCAGGCCGAGCAGGAACAGCGCGGTGATCAGCACGTACGGATGGGGGTCGAGCACGGAGGCGACCAGGACGCCGCATCCCACCAGCAGCACGGCCCCCCGGGGCAGCAGGCTCGCCGGAAGCAACAGGACCACCCCCAGCAGCGCGTACGGCAGCAGCACCTCGCCGGGGTCGATCAGCATGTGCGCCGCGCCCAGGGCCGCGAGCACGGCCAGGCGCCGCAGCATGACGACGCGCGGGCGCCGCGTGCGCAGCCCCGCCGAGCGCAGGAACAGCGCGAAGGACAGCCCGAACAGGAACGCGAACATCGGGTAGAAGCGGCTCTGGAACAGGTTCGTCATCACCCAGTCGATCGAGGTCGGCCCGTGCCGCACCCTCTGCTGCCAGGCGTTGACCAGCATGATCCCGCACACCGCGAACCCGCGCAGCGCGTCGACCCGCCGGATCCTGTCCGCCGCCGCCTTCACCCCGACCGTCCCCTTCGTGCCCGTCTTCGTGTCAGTCCCTCCGCGAGCCGGGCGGCCAGAGCACCAGCACCCGCATCTCCTGCTCGCGGGCGTGCGCGACGACGTCGGCAGTCCCGCCGTACCCGCGCGCCGGCAGCCCGTCCCAGACGGCGAGCAACTCGTCCGCCCGCTCCAGCATGAAGACCGAGGCGGCCATGTACGCCACCGGTTCCGGCCGTTCGAACGGCATCGTGTGCACGTGCCGCGCGAGCGGGAGCAGCTCGTCGTATCCCGCCCGGGCCGCGCGGGGCAGGCTCTCCCGATATCCGGCGGAGGGCACGATCACGTCGAGCTCGCCGCCGGCACGCAGCACCTCGCGGGCGAAGAGCTGGTCGGCCCCCTCCGCCAGGCAGGACAGGCCCACGAGCGGCCGGCCCCGGCCGGCGAGAACGGCCCGAAGGGCGCGGCGGATCCGGACGGCCGTGTCCCTGGGCAGGCCCCGGTGGCCGGTGAACGCGATCGTGGGCACCCCGCTCACTCGCTCAGCCGACCCGTACGATCTGGAAACCCGCGGTGGCCAGGATGCGCGGCAGGTTCCGCACGGTGTCGCGGGCCTTCTCTCTCGCCATGTCCGAGATGTTGTCCCAGCTGTCCAGGTCGGGGTGCCTCCTGCTCTCGTCGTCGCGGACGGGCCGCGGGTCCATCCGTCGGCGACCAGGTCCCGCAGCCACCGTTCGTGCTCCATCATCGCAAGCTGCTCGATCTCGTAGTCCTTGAAGGCGAAGTGCAGCTCGGGCTCCACGCGGGGAGCGAGGGCGCAGCCGATGCTCGTCAGCTTGCGGCCGATGTCCTCGGCCTGCCGCCGGTTCGCCGCCCGCAGACGGGACGGCAGGCTCTCCCACGGCACCAGCGAGGGGTTGGTCGCCCGCACGTGGCGCCGCGCGGTGTTCTCCACGATGTAGCTCTCGTGGATCGCCCGGGCGAGCGTCTCCACCAGGTCCTCCCCGATGAGTCGTGGGTCGCCGGCCTCCTCGTTGACCGCGAAGACGCGCAGGGCGCCGGACAGCCCCTCCAGCAGATGGACGTCATCGAAGGCCCGGCTGAAGGTGCCGGCCTCCTCGACCCGTACCACGAGCGATCCCGGCCCGCAGTTCCACAGACGCAGCGAGGTGAGCGCGGTCTTGAGCGCGAGGTCCTGGTCGCGATGGCACACGAACACCCGCTGCGGCGGCTCGGACGGCAGCAGCTCTCCCAGCGGCAGGTCGCCGGGCGGCGCGTTGTGCGTGGTCAGCGCGCACGTCTCGGCCACGAACTCGAACCTGCGGCACACGGCCTCGACGGTCTTGGTGGCGTCGGCGTCGATGACCGTCACGGGCAGCGGGTACGGCGCGGGGATCAGCCGCCGCCTGCGCGCCATCTCGACCAGCAGGCTGCGGCCGAAGGCGTCGAGCCCGATGACGACGACAGGCTGCTCGTTCACTATCGGGTGCCGGTCCAGGAGCACCCGGGCGGCGAGCTCGTCCAGGTTGAAGAAGTCGAGACGCAGCCGGGGCCTGCCGGGAAGGCTCAGCCGGCGGGCCCGCAGCGCGGCGCACAGGTCGGGATCGGAGATCAGGGCGTACGCCGACAGGGGCCGCCTGCCGTCGGCTCTGGCCACGCCGTGCGCCGCCAGGGCGATCGCCGTGTTGGCCGAGCTGTCCGGCTCGCAGGCGTACAGGACGGAGGCCCGCTGGATCCCGGCGGCGCGGAGGGTGGCGGGGCTGCGCGCGTCGCCCCTGACGTAGAGCACCCTGCGATCGCCGGTGGCGGCCACCGGAGCCGACCCGATCATCACGATCCGCGTGCTCGTCGCGCGCAGCCGTTCCACCAGGGCCAGCGCCGGCGATCCCGTGCCGCACACGACCACGTGCTCCTTCGACCTGCGCGCCCGCAACCGCCGCAGTTCGGCGGCGAACAGCAGGCGGGCTCCGTCGACGAGGGTGTAGATCGTCACGCCGGGCGCGGCGAAACGCGCGAACTCCAGCAGGCCCGGCAGCGGTTTCGGCTCGTCGAGCGGCGCGGAGTCGAATACGAACAGTTGCAGGTCCCAGTAGAGGAGATCGAGGGGACCCGACGGCAGATTCAGCGTTTTCGCATAGGTCTGAAGGCCGATATATCCGGTCACCAGTGCGGCCACCGCCAGGCCCGCGAATACCGCACGCACCACGTAGCTCGCGGGAAAGGCCATAAATCCTCGTCCTTCGCTGGGCGGCACGTGCCTTTATCGAAAATAACCCGCCAAAAGGGAGCGCTCCAGGGGCCGTCCGGGAAAGGTGTTGCCGTTCCGAGGCCGCCGGGCCCTTTCGCGTCACACCGGTTCGGAGGATCCTGGGCCTGAGATCCTTCGACGATCGACACGGAGGGCCCGGCGTTGACGGACGGGGTGTGGTCGGCGGATCGCGAGCGGCGCCTCGCGGTCGCGCAACGGGGAAAGATCCACGGAGGAAGACCGGTGTTCCTGCTCCACGGGACGCCCGGCAGCAGGATCGGCCCCCTTCCACGTGAAGGACTGCTCTATCGGCTCGGCGTGCGGCTCATCACCTACGACCGCCCGGGGTACGGCGACTCCGACCGGCACGAGGGCCGCAGTGTGGGGGACGTCGCCGCGGACGTGGCCGCCATCGCGGACCACTTCGGGCTGGACCGCTTCGCGGTGGTGGGCCGTTCCGGCGGCGGGCCGCACGCGCTGGCCTGCGCCGCCCTGATCCCTCACCGGGTGACCCGGGCCGCCGTGCTCGTCGGGCTCGCGCCGCGGGAGGCGGAGGGCCTCGACTGGTTCGACGGCATGTCCGAGGGCAACATCGCGGAGTACATGACCGCGATGCAGGGACGGGCGCGGCTCGCGGCGCGGCTCGGCCCGACCGCCGCCGAGATCCGCGAGGACCCCGTACGGCTCGTCAACGCCCTCTACGACGAGCTGCCCGAGCCGGACAGGAGCGTGATCGCGGACGCCGGCATCCGGACGATGCTGGTCCAGAACTACGCGGAGGCCGTGCGCAACTCCGCGTACGGCTGGATCGACGACGCCATGGCCTTCTGCTCGCCATGGGGGTTCGACCCCGCCGACATCAGGGTCCCCACGCTGCTGTGGCACGGCGAGGACGACGTGTTCTCACCGGTCAGCCACTCCCGCTGGCTGGCCGGGCGGATACCTACCGCCACGGTGCGGATCCAGCGGGGCGCGGCGCACTTCCACGCCCTGCACGTGCTGCCCGACCTGCTCGGCTGGCTCGCCAGGGACGAACGGGCGGCCTGATCGGCCTGGCCGCCCGGGTCACCAGGGGAGCGGCTCCAGCTCGCGGTCGACACGGCGCCAGTCCAGCACCGCCGCGATGACCGGGTGCGCCTCCCCGAGGATCCGGCGGAGCTGGACGAGCAGCGGCTCGCGCAGCACCCGCGCCTCGTCGGTCCGCCTGACGTCGCGGAGGGTGACGGCCAGGTCGGCCTCGCAGATCAGCGTGGTGGGGTGATGGGGGCCGAGCACCGCGCGCAGCCGGTCGAGCGTGTCCCGCTGCAGCTTCTCGGCCTCGGGGTAGTCCTGCAGGTCTCCGAGGGTGTTGGCCACGTTGACACCGCAGGCGAGCGAGAAGGGGTGGTCGGGCCCGACCTTGCGCCGCAACGTCGCGAGGGTCCGGGTGCCCAGCGCCCGGCTCTCGGCGAGCTCCCCCAGGTGCCGCAGGTAGATCGTGATGTTGTTGGCCGCGATCAGGGTGTAGGGGTTGTCCGCGCCCAGCTTGCTTTCGTAGCTGGCCCTGACCTCGGAGGCGAGTTCGTACGCCCGTCGCCTGTCGCCCGACGCGGCGAGGTCGCAGGCGAGGCTCAGCTTGCAGGCGACGGTGTCGGGCGACTCGGGACCGAAGCGCTGGAGACACCGCTCGTAGGTCGTCTCGGTGAGCCGCCGCGCCTCGGCGAGCGCGCCGGTCTCGCGCAGCGACACGGCGAGGCTGCGCGCGGTGTTCAGCGTGTCGGGGAGCTCGGGGCCGGACACCTCGCCGTAGCTGTTCAGCGTCTCGCGCAGCAGGTCGGCCGACTTCGCGTACTCTCCGGCCTCCCGGATGTCCAGAGCGAGGTTCGTCTCGGACAGGAGCGTGAAGGGGTGGGCGGGACCGAGCACCTCGCGGCGCTTGTCCGCGGTCTCCTGGTCGAGCCGGCGCGCGGCGCCGATGTCACCGACGTGCCGCAGGGCGACGGCCAGGTTGTTGGCCGCCGCGAGGACGCGCGGGTGGTCGTCGAAGAACAGCTCCTTGGTCCGCGCGTAGGTCTCCTGCTCCATACGCAGCGACTCGCTCAGCTCGCCCAGCGCGCGCAGGTCGGCCGCGAGGCTCCCCGCGGTCTGCAGGGTGTGGGGATGCGGGTCGGGCAGGACCCTGCGCTGGTCTTCGAGGATCGCCCGGTTGAGATCGCACGCCTCGAGGTACCTGCCCTGGGAGCGCAGCACGTTGCCCATGTGGAACCGCAGGTAGAGCGTCTGCCGGTCGTAGTCGCCGAGCTTCCTGATCCACAGCTCCTCCAGGCGGCGGCCGAGGCTCAGCGCCCGGTCGAACTCGCCGCGCCGATACAGGTAGCGCACGCGGTCGATCAGCAGCTGCCGGGTCTCCTCCTCGTCGCACTCCTCGGCGTTGGACGGGGCGAGGTGCGGCCAGATCTCGTCGTAGCGCGGCCAGTTGCCGGGGTCGTCCGTGTCGCCCTCGCGCGGGCGGGCGCCCAGGAGGATGCGGTGCACCTCGTGGACGGTGCGCTCGCGCTCGTCGTCGTCCATCTGGTCGCGCAGCACGGCCTGCACCAGCCGGTGCACCTGCACCGAGTTGTTGCGCTGGTCGACCTTGGCGAGGGCGAACCTGTTCAGCTCGCGCACCAGCCGCCCGATCATGATTTTCTCACGCAGCGAGTCGTCGTACCGGACCAGGCAGCGCACCGTCTCGTCGCCGTACAGCATGGACAGCGACACCGGTTCCGCGGCGAAGAACGCGAGCAACTGGAGCAGCCGGACCGCCGCGGGCGACTTTTCCCGCAGTCGCTGGAACGACACGTTCCAGGTGGCGGCGACGGGCGTCGGATAGGTCGTCGGGGAGTCTCCGAGCGCGAGCGTGCGTACGGGCTGCTTCGCGAGCTTGTCGACGTACTCGTCCACGCTCATGCCGGTCTCCTGCAGCCACGCCCCGGCCTGTTCGATGGCGAGCGGCAGGTCGCCGAGCGCGGCCGCCACCCGGTCGGCCTCCTCGTCGCTGAGATCGGCGACCCGGCGCCGCAGGTGCTCCAGGCTCTCCTCCCGGGTGAAGACGTCGATCTCCAGCGGCTTGGCGATCTGCGACCAGGTCTGGCTGCGCGAGGTGATCAGCACGTGGCCGGAGCCGCCGGGCAGGTAGGTCTGCACGTCGTCCGCGCTGTTGGCGTTGTCGAAGATGAGCAGCCAGCGGGCGTACGGCTCGCCCCGCCGTAAGGCGTCCTTGGCCGCGAGCGCCGCCTCCGCCAGGTTGTCGCCGATCCTGATGCCCAGCCGCTCGGCCAGATCGGCCATCGCTCCGTTCAGCAGCTCCGGCTGCTCGGCCGACACCCACCACACGACGTCGTAGTCGCTCATGAAGCGGTGGGCGTACTCGATGGCCAGATGTGTCTTGCCCACGCCGCCGAGGCCGAACAGGGCCTGGGTGCGGCCCTCCTGCACCTGGGTCACCACGGCCTGGCTGCCGCCGACCAACTGGTCCCGCAGCCGCTCCAGCACCTCGCCCCGGCCGGTGAAGGCGGCGTTCCTGGTCGGCAGGTTCAGGATGGCGGGCTGGATGCCGGGATACCGCGGCGTCCCTCCCTGCCCCACGGCCTCGGTGCCCGCCGGGCGGTCGAGGGCGCGCAGCAGCGCGGCGGCCGCGTGCTGCTCGTCCAGCCGGAACAGGTCCAGCGCGGGCGGGTCGGCGTACGTCTGCGGGACCCGGACGTCCGACACGCGGACGGGAAGGAGGTGAGCGGACAGGGTGGCGGGCCCCTCGGCGGCGTGCCAGGTCTCCCGGGCCTGCCGTGAGCGCAGGTAGGCGGGGGACAGCAGCGCGACCGTGCGGCCCGCGGCCTCCGGCGTCCGCGCCTGCCCGCTCTCGTCCTCCTCGCGTTCGCCCCCCTGCGTACGGACCCGCATGCCGGCCTGGGTGAGCACGGCGGCGATCCACTCCGCCCACAACCGGTCCTCGGGGACGTAGCTCAGGCTGACGTCGTTCGACAGCGACGGGCGGCGCCGGACGAACAGCTCCCGGTGACTCAGCCGCAGTTCCTCGTCCAGCGGGGGAAGGGACGAGACCCGGCCTCCGGTGATGACGCCCGTGAGCCGCTCGTAGGCGGCCAGCAGCGAGCCGGGCGAGCCGGGCGCGTCACCGAAGGTCGCCAGGGTCTCCTCGTACGCGTAGAACGGCTTGTAGGGGATCTCGACGGCCCCCCAGTAGCTGCCGGCCTGGTCCTGGCCGAGGTCGCTGGGGAACCCCTCGAACTGGCTGCGGGCGAAGGCCCGGCCCGCGTCGAGCTTCTCCTTCTCCGCGTCGTCCACGCGCATGGGGACCGGCAGGATCCTGATGCGGCGGTCGGGGAACCGTTCGGCGATCTCCGACGCGACCCGCGCGGCCCCCTCGATGCTCTGGTCGCTGAGCGTGAAGCAGGTCACCACGGTGTCGGGGAAGTGGACCGTGCAGATGTCGGCGATGTCGCTCAGGCCGGTGCGGCTGTCGATGAGCACGTAGTCGTAGCCGCGACGCATGTCCACCCGCAGGGCATCGAGGAACTGCCCTCCGCCCAGCCGCTCGTAGAAGTTGTCCCAGTCGAACGTGGACACCAGCGACGAGTAGTCGCGGTTCTGCCGTCCGGCGGGCAGGAAGTCGAGGGAGCCGCCGTCGGGGAAGTGGGGCCACTCGACCGACAGGACGTGCCGCCCCACGTCGGCGTACCGGGTGTGCCAGTCGGCGGGACGCGGCTCGGGGCGGGTCGCCGCCCAGGCGAACTCCTTGATCAGGTCGATCACGCCGGTCGTGCCGCTGATCATGTCTCCGTCGAGGAAGGGCCGGAAGAACTTGTGCAGGCCGGGAGACTCCAGGTCCCAGTCCACGACCAGCACGCGGTGGCCGTTGGAGGCGAGGATCCAGGCCGTGTTGGCCAGCGCCATCGTCCTTCCCGTCCCTCCCTTGTAGGAGTAGAACGTGACGATGTGGCCGTTTCTGAACTGGCTCACTGTCTCCCCTGCTTCACTCCCGCCGCGTCGTGGTGAGTCGGCTGCCGCGAGCGGCGGCTGCGTCGGCCAGTTGCCTGGCGAACCGACGCCCCACAGCGGGGAGCGCCCAGTCGGTGATCTGGCCGATCGTCTCCATCAGCCGCTCGAGTTCCTTCTCACCGAGGAGATCGGCGACAGAAAGGAGCCCGTAGGCATCGCACAGCAGGCGCTCGTGGTTCGCGTCGCCGCCGGCGAGGTCGAGCAGGTCGAGCAGCGCCCCGAGCTGGGCCCGGTGGAAATGCTCGGCGAGCAGCCGGGCCGTCGTCTCGGGGCCGGCGCTCAGCGGCAGGGCGATCGCGCCGTACGCCGCGCGGCTCGTCGCGCCCGTCGCGGACGGAGAGAGGGGCGTCACGACGCGCAGGCCGTCGCGCATGGCGGCCCGCTGATCATCGGTCAGGAGGTCGAGCGCGGCACGGACGACCTCGTCCCATCCGGCGGCGGTCTCGGCGCTGAGCCGGTCCTCGACGGGCAGGCCGTAGCAGTCGCGATAAGGATCGACGTCGTCGAGCAGCAGACGGATCCCGGCGCCGCCGACCAGGCGGACGGGCTCCCAGAGCCCGCTGTCCTCGGAATGCCATCGGCCGCCGACCCTCACGGCGAACGACCCGTCGTGCGCTTCGACATCGGCGCGGTCTTCTCCGGCCGCGCGCATGCGGCCGAGGGCGGGCAGATGAATGAAGTCCTGGACGACCGGCACCGTCACCTTCACGGCCAGACCGGTCCGTACGGCGGCGACCGCGGCGACGGCGGCGAGATGACCCGTGTCGGCGGTGGTGAGCGAGGCGGGATCGACGGCCGCGCAGCGCGCCGCCCAGGCACGGACGTAGGGGTGGCTCAGCAGGTCGTCGACCGCGGCGCGGTCCGCCCGCTCCGCGTCCACGAGGACGGACCAGGACTCCTCGTCGGCGACGACCGTCGCCGTGCGGCGCGCCGCCAGCCGTGCTCTGCTGAGCTGCGGGGCGCGCAGGAGGGCGACGTCGTCAGACGTGACGCTTCCCGACGCCATGGCGTCCACGGTGGCGACCGGCAGCCGGTGGACGGGGGTCGCCGGGCGCCGGCGCTCGTAGGCGACCAGGTGGGAGATCAGCCGGAAGAGGTCGGCGCAGTAAACCGAGGGGTTCGCGAAGCCCGAGCCCGTCCGGTAGCGGTGCGCGTAGAGGCCGCCGCCGCAGCTGGCGACGAGCGGGCAGCCGCGGCACTCCTCGGACAGGGAGTCCAGGCCGCCCTGACGCGCCGCGAAGCCGGGATGCCCCGCGGCCTCGTTCAGCGAGTGACGGAAGACGTCATATCCGGTCGCGGGCGCGCCGTCGAAGGAGGTCTTGAGCGAATCGGCCTGCTCGTAGGAACCGTCGGTCTCGATGACGACGAGGTCGGAGGGCCGCAGGCCGAGCGACTCGGTCTGGCTGTCCCCGCCCGAGGCGGTCAGGATGATCGACTCGAATATCCTGACCGGGACCGGCCTGCCGTCCGCGCGCCACCGGTCGTGCACGGTGATCAGCCAGTCGGCGTAGGCGGTGTCCCGGCCGGCGGGCCGCAGTGGGGGGTTGTCCCACGTTGCGTGCGGCAGCAGGAAGTCGACGCGCGGAGGGCGCAGCGCGACGAGCGCCTCGTATACCGCGATGGGATCGTTGCGGACGTCGATGGTGCACAACAGCCCGGCATAGAGATGCGGGTAATGGTCCCGCAGCAGGGTGATCGCCCGGATGACCTGGTCGTAGCTGCTGCGGCCGTTGGCGTAGAGCCGATGGCGGTCGTTCGCCACGCGGTCGCCGTCGATCGACACGCCGACCTTGACGCCCTCGTCCGTGAACATGTCGCAGAACGCTCGTGACAGGAGCACGCCGTTGGTGTGGATGCGCAGGTCGAGGTTGCAGACACCCTCGACCGCCCGGCGGAGCGTCCGTGCGAAACGCCGGAGCCGCTCGATCCCGGCGAGGAGGGGCTCGCCTCCGTGGAAGACGACGTGCGTCGTCTGGATTCGATGCTCGGCGGCATGCTCTGCGATCCGGTCCGCCGCCCGGACGGCGGTCTCGTCGGACATCACCACCGGCCGTCCCCGCCAGCTGGTGTCGGCGTGTTCGTACACATAGCAGTGGTCGCAGGCCAGATCACACCTGCTCGCCACCTTGAGCACGAACTGGCGGAAGGGCAGGGTGGCTAGAGGCGGCCGCTTGAGTGCCATTGAGTTCATAGCCTCGGTTCTGTGGGCCCGACGGGTTTGGTAATTATTTAACTCGCCCTTGCGACGCCCTCCAGGTTGCGCAGGTATCCAGGACCCTGGTGGAGCGGACCTACTTCGCGGCCGACCCTATGAGGAGTCATTCCCGTCGTCCAGCAGGTGACGGTCCGCCAGGCACTCCTGCACCCCTTTTTCTGCTGCGGTAAAGGACGGGTGATCTTCCCCCAAGACCTGGCGGGCCAGTGCCAGGGAATCTTCGTACAGTTGGAGGGCGGAAGGCACGTCCCCGAGCAGGCGGATGACCCGGGCGAGGTTGTTCATGGAGACGATGCTCGCAGGATGTGTCTCGCCGAGTACCTTGCGTCGCAGTGTGAGGACCTTTTCATGGAGCGCGCGAGCCTTTTCTAAGTCTCCCTGAGCGCGCGAGACCTCCGCCAAATTGTTTATCCAGACAAGATTGTCGGGATGTTCCTCTCCCAGCAACTCGCTCCCGATTCTCACTACTTCCGTGGCAAGAGCATGTGCAGTGGGGAGATCGTGAAGATAGCGGCACACCTTGCCGAGGTTGTTCATTGACATGAGAGTGTGAACGTTACGCTGGCCGAGTGTGCGAAGCCGCGTAGTAACGACTTGCTCGTAGATGCGTCTCGCCTGGAGTAGGTGCTCATCCTGTTCCAGGAGGACACCGCCCAGATCATTCATCGTCTGGATCGTGTCTGGATGATCTTCCCCATAGTCGCGGCGATAAACAGAGAGTGCCTGTTCATAAAGGTCTTTTGCCTCGCTCAACTTTCCAAGGCCGTGGGTCACCTGGGCAAGGCAGTTCGCCAGGCGCAGCAGGCGTGGATCCGTTTCTGAAAGCACCTCTTGGCCGATCCGCCAGGCTCGGCGGCACAACTCTTCGGCCACCGCGTAGTCGCCCTTTCGGAACAGCCGAATGCCAAGCTCGCCGAACAGCTGGGCGGCAAGAACCATTTCTTTTTGACGGAATGTCACCTCTCCGTTCACCAGGTAGGTCCAGACCCGGTCAGCATGGGGAAGCAGTGTGGCGGCGCGGCTCCAACCGTCCGGGTCCCGCTCGTTCACCTGCACGCCCGCCCACAGGAGAGTCAGGGCCGCCTTCAGCCAGCGTGAGACGCTCCAGGACGAGGACGGGTCTCTCCTCGGGGTGAACACCGCTCGCAAGCCGCGCAACCATCGCAGTCCGCGATTTCCGTCGGCCGTGATCCGGTCGCGAAGCACGTCTGAGATCAACTGGTGCACGCGGATATGCTCGGCGGTGGCCGAGGTGAGAAGGGAGGCCTGCAGGAGCGTCGCGATGGCCTCATCGAGGGCCACGACATCGGCGCAGGCGCGCGCGAGCGCACGAGGGAGCACGGACGGACTCATCATGGGCAGGTTTCGAGGAATGTCAGCGGGCGCCATAAACGCGAGAACGCGAAGGAGCTGCATGGCTGCAGGGTTGCGCCGCATCACCCAGTCGAAGGAAAGATCGAGAGTCGCCTCCACGCTGACACGACTGTGGCCCGAGCCCTGTCTAAGCAGACGCGCGCGACTGGAGTCGTACCGCTGCAGGTAGTCGCGGAGCCCGATGCCGGAGTCACGGCAGTAGGCGCCCGCTTGCTCCAGTGCGAGAGGCAGACCCCCGAGCCTCGTCGCCAGTTCCGCGGAGGAGTCCTGGTCGGCGTCTCCGGCACGGTTGCGTAAGAACCGGGCGGCCTCCTCCTGGGGGAACACCTCGAGGAGCAGCGTTTCCGCGAGACGATCGAATTGTGGGTTTCTGGAAGTTATGAGGACCTGCCCGCCTGATGTGACGGGTATCAGATCCAGGAGATCTTCGCAGCTCTTTGCATCGTCGAATATGAGGAGCCATCCCTCTCGCTCGCTCAGCAGGTCGACGACTTTCCTGGCTGTGGACTCGGCAGTGGTGGAAGCCAGGTTCATTTGGCGGCCCAACTCGGCCAGGGAGGAGACCACCGACGTTCGGCTGCCCGCGGACACCCGCCACCCCAGAGTGAGGGACGAGCGCCGGCGGTGTGCGTAAGCGAGAGCGAGTTGCGTTTTCCCGATACCTCCCATGCCGCACAGCAGAAGCGCCCGACCGCTTCCTCGCATCAGTATGGTGCCGATCCTGCGGAACTCCGCTCTGCGATTGCTGAATTCCTTGACGGGTGCTGGAATATTCCATATTTGAGTGTCGGTCTTCGGAGCGACCGTCACCGGGGGAGGTGCATGCTCGGCAGGGGCGCCATGACGTGTGCGCAGCTCCATGACCAGTACGGGAATCGCGAGCAGTATGCAGATGGGCCATGCCAGCCAAAGGTTCGATCGCCAGGAATCGGGAAGGGCGTTCGAGGCGACATTGGTCGCGGTCGGCAGCAGGACGACCGCGATGATTGATGTAGTCAGAACCCAGGAGGTCCGACGACGTGGCAAGACCGGCTCCTTCGAACGTTCTTCCCGGAAGGCGGTCCCACCGCCTTCTTGGCAGGTTACTCGTAGGATGCGTCCATGACGAGGCTTTCAGGCAACTGCGGAGCTACGATGTAGAGGCCGCGGTAGCCAGGTCGCAGCCGGCCACTGCAACCTTCGTCGTCAAAGGTGGTTTGATGCACACCAATCAACTGGTTGAATTGAACGTAACAGTAGACGCTTCAATTGCCTGCCTGTCGGGTAGCTCCTCCAGTGTTATATCGGCGTAGTCGGCGACCGAAGTATGTAGCGTGGGAGTGTCGTTCATGCAACCAGTGCCAATCGTGAGCTGAGGACTTCGGGCACTCGCAATGGACGAGGATGGTAGCAGGATCGCCATGTTCCGAGAAGCTAATTCACCTACGACTATGGGAAGAACGGCAGGCGGTTCCCCGTGTCGGAGGTATTGGCTGTTGAGGCTCGGTGGCATCATTTGTTCGCTTATTGGCTTCCGGATAGAGTAACGGAGTGAGAGAGCCGCTGGTGCGGCGGATGCGGGAGTTCGGGACGACCGTGTTCGCCACGATGACGAAGCTGGCCGTGGAGACGGGATCGATCAACCTGGGTCAGGGTTTCCCCGACACCGACGGGCCGGAGCGCATGCTGCAGCATGCGATCGAGGCCGTGCGGGGCGGTCTCAACCAGTACCCGCCAGGACCGGGCCTCCCAGAGCTGAGGCAGGCGGTCGCCGAGCACCGCAAGCAGTGGTACGGCCTCGCCTACGACCCCGACGGGGAGGTCCTCGTCACCGTCGGCGCCACCGAGGCCATCTCCGCGGCGATCCTCGCGCTCTGCGAGCCGGGCGACGAGGTGGTTCTCTTCGAGCCCTACTACGACTCGTACGCCGCGGCCGTCGCGCTCGCGGGAGCCGTACGCAGGTCGGTCACGCTGCGTGTCGACGCGGGGAGGTTCACCTTCGACCCGGCCGAGCTGGAGGCCGCGATCACGCCCCGCACCCGGGTCATCCTGGTCAACTCGCCGCACAATCCGACCGGCACCGTGTTCACCCGCGAGGAGCTGGAGTGCGTCGCGCGGGTCTGCCAGGAGCACGACCTGATCGCGGTGACCGACGAGGTCTACGAGCATCTCGCCTTCGACGGCGTCGAGCACATTCCGCTCGCCACGCTGCCCGGCATGCGCGAGCGCACGGTCATGATCTCCTCCGCGGGCAAGACCTTCAGCGTCACCGGCTGGAAGACCGGCTGGGTGTGCGCTCCGGCGCCGCTCACCGCCGCCGTGCAGACCGTCAAGCAGTTCCTCACCTTCACCGCGAACGCCCCCTGGCAGGTCGCGGTCGCGTACGCCCTCCGCGAGGAGATGGAGTGGGTCGCGGCCCAGCGGGCGGCCCTGCAGGCCAAGCGGGACCGCCTCATGACGGGCCTGACGGAGGCCGGGTTCGACGTGCTGCGGCCGGCCGGCACCTACTTCGTGCAGACCGACATCCGGCCGCTCGGCTTCGAGGACGGCCTGGAACTGGCCCGCCGGCTGCCCGAGCTGGCGGGAGTGGTGGCCATTCCGACCCAGGTCTTCTACGACCATCCCGAACGGGGGCGCCACTACCTGCGGTTCGCCTTCTGCAAGCGGGACGAGGTCATCGACGAGGCGGTGACCCGCCTGCGCCGCCTCGGCGCGGACGTGGCGTGATAGGCGGAGCGCCGGCTCTCAATTCCGGTGCCGGCGCGACACGGCATCCCTAGGATGCGGGCATGGCCATGACGCTTCGCCTGACCGACGAGCAGACCGAGGCCCTCCGGCGGCTCGCCGAGAAGGAGGGCCGGAGCATGCAGCAGATCGTCGTCGCCGCGGTGGAGGAGTACCTCTCCCGGCATGCCGCCGACGAGGAGGTACATCGCCTCGGTGTCGAGGCGGTGCGCCGCTGGAAGCCGGTGCTCGACCGCCTCGCCCAGTGACCCGCTACCTCTCGGTCGAGCAGGTTCTGGATCTGGCCGAACTGGCCGTTGAGGGCACACCCCAGCTCCGGGATTTCGGCCTGCTCGACTCGGCCGTCCACCGGCCGCGGGCGAGGATGTTCGACCAGGAGGCATACCCCGATCTCCTGGCAAAGGCGGCCGCGCTGCTGCACTCACTGGCGATCAACCGCCCCTTCGTCGATGGGAACAAGCGGGTGGCCTGGGTCTCCACTGTGGTCTTCCTCGCCTACAACGGCGTGGAGGTGGACATGGATGACGACTCGGCCTACGACCTGGTGAGCGCGGTGGCGTCGGGGAAGCTGACCGAGGTCGACGAGATCGCCGACGTGTTGCGCGGCTTCACCGTCTCATCCTGAGCACCCGGACCGTGCCGGCGGCGACGAGCGGGGTAGCCAGCCACAGGAAGGGCACCGCGTCGACCGTCCACGCGCTCGCCGCGGCGGTCAGCAGCCAGTAGATCCCGATGGCCCAGTAGATGAAGGCGTTGGCGCGCAGGCGTTGCACGTCCGCGTCCGGCCGGTGCAGGCGTTGCGCCAGCACCAGGGTGAACAGCGCGCCCTGGGCGAGCAGCAGGATGGCCTCGTTGCCGGCGAACAGGCCCGTCGCCAGGGCCCTGCCGTCGGCCTCGGCCGGCAGCCGGCTGGCGTTGGTCTCGCCGAAGAGCGACGTCGTGTACGGCAGGAAGACCACGAAGAACAGCAGCGGGATGTGCAGCAGGAGAGTCAGCTGGGACACCCGCTCAATCTGGTCGAACAGCGTGTGATGGGCCCGCCACGTGAACCAGAGCATGAGAAAGGCGATGGCGAAGGCCATGAAGGAGCCGACGTGGTCGCCGAAGAACGATCCCAGCCGCCGGAAGTCCTCGCCCTCCGGGCGCGGTAGTTCCAGGGCGAGCAGCGTGATCGCGATCGCGAATATCGCGTCGGCGAAGATACTGACACGTTCATGTGTGAGCCCGGGACGCGCCTGTGCCATCGCCATGCGGATCTCCAACATAAGGGGGGCAGAGGCGAGCATTCTGGCAGAAGCCGCCTGGGACGGGAGCCGGCAAGCGGCGGGGCGGCCATTCACCCGGGAGGCCGCCCGGCTTCTTCGCTGTGGCTTGGTGAAATCTGCCCATGGATGCGGCAGGGGTGGGCGAGACTCGCCAATGAAGGCCCGGATGGGGCTGGATAGTTTCCGGATGTGGGCGGACGCGTACTGATCGCACTGGGCGGCAACGCCATGACGGCTCCCGACGGGAGCGCGTCCCCGGCCGACCAGGAGCGGGCGATCGGCGAGGCGATGGCCCACGTGGCGGCGCTCAGCAAGGCCGGGCACGAGGTGGTGCTCACCCACGGCAACGGCCCCCAGGTCGGCAACCTCCTGCTGAAGAACCAGCTCGCCGCCCACGTCGTGCCGCCCGTGCCGCTCGACTGGTGCGTGGCCCAGACACAGGGCACGATCGGCACGCTCATCATGAACGCCCTGCAGCATGAGCTGGGGCACGCCCGGGTGGCGGCGATCGTCACCCGTACGCTCGTGGACCCGGCCGACCCGGCGTTCCAGGACCCCGTCAAGCCGATCGGGCGGTATTTCGGGGAGGAGGAGGCGCGCCGCTTCGAGGGGCACGGCCAGGCCTGGCGGAGGTTCGACCGCGGATGGCGCCGCGTGGTCGCCTCGCCGCGTCCCGTGGAGATCCTGGACGCCTCCGCCGCCGTCGCGCTCATCGACGCCGGATTCACCGTGGTCGCCGCCGGAGGCGGGGGAGTGCCGGTCGTGCGGCAGGAGGACGGCACGCTGACCGGGATCGAGGCCGTGATCGACAAGGACCTCGCCGCCGCCGTGCTCGCGGTCGCCGTCGGCGCCACCGACCTCGTGATCGCGACCGACGTGCCGAACGCCGCCGTGGACTTCGGCACGCCCCGCGCCCGCCCGATCGGGGAGATCGACGTGGCCGCCCTGCGCGAGTTGCAGGCGGCCGGTCACTTCGCCGGAGGCAGCATGGGACCCAAGGTCGAGGCCGCCCTGCGCTTCGCCGAGGAGACCGGGGGCCGGGCCGTGATCACCTCGCTGCACCACATCGGTGCCGCGCTGTCAGGAAATATCGGTACGAGGGTGTACAGAGGGGTGGAGAGATAGTGCCGGATCCGATCGAGGTACGGAAGGTCCCCATCGAGAGCGTCACCGACGCCTCCGGGCTGGCGAGGCTGATCGACGACGGCGTGATCGAGGCCGACCGCGTGCTTGCCGTGATCGGCAAGACCGAGGGCAACGGCGGCGTGAACGACTACACGCGGATCCTCGCCGACCGGGCCTTCCGCGAGGTGCTGGTGGCGAAGGGCACGCGCACCGCCGAGGAGGTCGCGCAGGTGCCCCTCGTGTGGTCCGGTGGCACCGACGGCGTGCTCAGCCCGCATGCGACGATCTTCGCGACCGTCGACCCGACCACGGCCGTACGGACCGACGAGCCGCGGGTGAGCGTCGGCGTGGCCATGAGCGAGGTGATCCTCCCCGAGGACATCGGCAGGCCCGCCATGGTCGAGAAGGTGGCCGCCGGGGTGCGCGAGGCCATGAAGATCGCCGGTATCGACGACCCGGCCGACGTCCACTACGTGCAGACGAAGACGCCGCTGCTCACGCTGTCCACGATCACCGACGCCAAGGAGCGCGGCCAGACGGTCGTCACCGAGGACACGCTGAAGTCGATGGACATCTCCAACTCCACCACGGCGCTCGGCATCGCCGTCGCACTCGGGGAGATCGAGACGCCCTCGGCCGAGCAGATCCACAAGGACCTGTCGCTTTACTCGTCGGTCGCCTCGTGCTCCAGCGGCGTCGAGCTCGACCGGGCCCAGATCGTCGTGGTGGGCAACGTACGCGGGATCGGTGGCCGCTACCGCGCCGGCCACTCGGTCATGAAGGACGCCCTGGACACCGACGGGATCTGGGAGGCCATTCGCAGCGCGGGCATCGAGCTGCCCGAGCGGCCGCATCCGAGCGACCTCGGCGACCGGCTGGTCAACCTGTTCATCAAGTGCGAGGCCGACCCGTCGGGCCGCGTACGCGGGCGGCGCAACATCATGCTCGACGACTCCGACGTCCACTGGCACCGCCAGATCAAGGCGACCGTCGGAGGGGTGGCGGCCGGCGTGACCGGAGACCCGGCCGTGTTCGTCTCCGTGGCGGCGGTCCACCAGGGCCCGTCCGGCGGCGGCCCGGTGATCGCCATCGCCGACCTGGGCTGATCCCGCCGCACGGCCTGGCTGTTCCGGCCTCCCGGGCCGGGCTGTCCGGGCGGGGCCGAGCGTGTGCGGCACCGCCAGGGGCGGGCGGTAAGGTCGCAGACATGCCGGTCATTCCGCAGCCGCTGCGCCCCGACGACGACGGCGCCACCGACGCGCCCGTCGCGTCCGCGCTGTCGGCGTTCCAGGCCGGTACGGCGACGGCGGCCGACGTCCTGGCGGCGCTCGCCGGGGCGCGGCTGCTGGTGCCCGTGGTCGCGCTGCTCACCGAGTCGGAAGTGGGGGAGCACGGCCTGCGCCAGGAGAAGGAGAGCGAGATGGCCCTCCCGAAACTGGTCGGCAAGGACGGTCGTGAGGCCGTGCTCGCCTTCACCGGGACCGAGCCGATGCGCAGATGGCGCCCGGACGCCCGGCCGGTGCAGGCCACGGCTCCGCAGGTCTGCCAGGCGGCGCGGCACGAGAGCGCGGCGGCCGTGGTGGTGGACGTGGCCGGGCCGGTCCCGTTCGTGATCGAGGGCGGCATGCTGCAGGCACTCGCCACGGTGGAGGAGGCCAAGAGGGACGCCTCCGCCGTGGACCGCCTCGCCCGCGAGGTGCCGGGCGCCACGGTGGCCCGTCTGGGGACCGCGGAGGACAAGCGCCGCCGCCGCCGCTGGTGGAGCCGCCGCGCCTGAGCGGCGCCGGCGCTGGTGACCGCCGTCGCGCTCGAGCGCTACCGGCGCTCGTTGACCGTCGCCGCGTCTGAGCCCGCCTCGCCTTAGTCCGCGTCGCCTTAGTCCGCGTCGGCCGCCGGGTGACCGCCGCCGCGCGTGAGCCCCGCCTCGGCCGCTGGTGAAGCCATCGCCCGCGGACGCCCGGCGCGCCGTTGCGCCCGGACCGTCCGCCTGGCCCTGGCCTGATGTCCGGTGACCCGTGACCCGCTGTGGGCGGGGACGAGCCGCCCGGCAGCCGGCCGCCCGGCCCTACACAGGAACGTGGTTGTCCACAGGGGAGTCCGCGGACCGGTCCCGGGCGGCGTACGGGCGTTAGGGTCGGCCGCGTGCCCCTCGTCGTCCTCGCCGCAGCCGTCCTCGGCCTGATCGCCGGTGCGTACGCGCGTGCGGTCGCCGGCGGCTTCGGCCCGGAGCAGGACGCCCGGCGCGAGAGCCGCCGCGCGGAGGCGCGGGCCGCCCTCGCCGCGGCGGCCCGGACCGTGCCGCTGCCCCGCCCGCCGTACGCGGTCGAGGGCGCGACCGCGCTCGCCGCGGCGCTGGTGGCCTGGCGCGTCCACGACGGCTGGGTGCTCGCCGCGTGGTTGTACGCGGTGGCGGTGGGGGCCGCCCTCGCGGAGAGCGACCGGAAGACCTGGCGGTTGCCCGACGCGATCACGCTGCCGTCCTACCCGATCGTGCTGGCCCTGCTCGCGCCGTCTGGCCGCCTGCTGCCCGCGGTGGCGTCGGGCTGCGCGCTCGGCGCGGTCTACGCCGTGCTGTGGTTCGCCCGTCCCACGGGCCTCGGGCTCGGCGACGTGAAGCTGGCCGGGCTGATCGGCCTGCTCACCGGCGCGCTCGGCGTGCAGGCCACGGTCGTCGCCGGGATGGCGGGCCAGGTGCTCGGTGCGCTGTACGCCGTGGGGCTGCTCCTGGCCCGCAGGGCCACCCGCACGACCGAGTTCCCGTTCGGCCCGTTCATGCTCGTGGGGGCCCTCGCCGCGGTGGCTCTCACCGGGGTCTTCCCAGGGGTCTTCCCAGGGGTTTTCCCCGGTGGCTAGCACGTGCGGTTTCCGGTCTGGGGGCATCCGCATACGGTCATGGGGGTGTCAGGGGGACGCCGCAGTCGGGTGCACATGGAAGACTTGTCCCCATGCTGCGCTGGTTGACCGCCGGGGAGTCACACGGCCCCGAGCTTCTCGCGATCCTGGAAGGCCTGCCCGCCGGGGTGGAGGTGACCACCGCCGACCTCGCAGAGGCGCTGCGGCGCCGCCGTCTCGGATACGGCCGCGGGGCGCGGATGAAGTTCGAGCAGGACGAGGTGACGATCTCCGGTGGCGTACGGCACGGCCGCACGCTCGGGTCGCCCGTCGCGATCCGCATCGGCAACACCGAGTGGCCGAAGTGGGAGACCGTGATGGCCGCCGACCCGGTCGACCCGGCGGTGCTGGAGGGCCAGGCGCGCAACGCGCCGCGCTCGCGCCCCCGCCCCGGCCACGCGGACCTCGCCGGCATGCAGAAGTACGGCTTCGACGACGCCCGGCCGGTGCTCGACCGGGCCAGCGCGCGGGAGACCGCCGCCCGGGTGGCGCTCGGGCAGGTCGCCCGATCCTTCCTCAAGCAGGCCCTCGGCGTCGACATCGTCAGCCACGTGGTCTCGATCGGCGAGGCGAGCGCGCCCCGCGACGTGCTGCCCGGTCCCGGCGACATGGCGGCGGTGGACGCCGACCCGGTGCGCTGCGTCGACCCGGCCGCGAGCGCGGCGATGGTCGCCGAGATCGACAAGGCGCACAAGGACGGCGACACCCTCGGCGGTGTGGTCGAGGTCGTGGCCTACGGCCTGCCGCCGGGTCTCGGCAGCTACACCCACTGGGACCGGCGTCTCGACGCCCGCCTCGCCGCGGCGCTCATGGGCATCCAGGCGATCAAGGGGGTCGCGGTCGGCGACGGCTTCGAGACCGCCCGCCGCCCCGGCTCCCGGGCCCACGACGAGATCGAGAACACCCCCCAGGGCGTGCGCCGGATCACCAACCGGGCCGGCGGCGTCGAGGGCGGCATGACCAATGGCGAGCCGCTGCGGGTCAGCGCCGCGATGAAGCCGATCTCCACCGTGCCCCGGGCGCTCGCCACGGTCGACGTGCTGACCGGCGAGCCGGCCAAGGCGCACCACGAGCGCTCGGACGTCTGTGCGGTCCCGGCCGCCGCGGTCGTCGCCGAGGCGATGGTGGCGCTGGTGCTCGCGGACGCGGCCGTCGAGAAGTTCGGCGGCGACTCCGTCGAAGAGGTCGCGCGCAACCTGTCGGGCTACCTGTCGTCCCTGGTCATCAAGTAATAGGGTTTGTGATCATGCAATCGGTGTCCCAAGGACCCGCCGCGGTCCTCATCGGCCCGCCCGGCTCGGGCAAGTCCACGGTCGGGCGGCTCCTCGCGGACCGCCTCGGCCTGCCGTTCCGCGACACCGACGCCGACGTCGAGGCCGTCGCCGGCAAGACCGTCAGCGACGTGTTCGTGGAGGACGGCGAGGAGCGGTTCCGCGAGCTGGAGGCGCAGGCCGTACGCGACGCGCTGGAGACGCACTCCGGCGTGCTCGCGCTCGGCGGCGGCGCGATCCTGCACGAGCACACCCAGAAGCTGCTGTCCGGCCATCGGGTCGTGTACCTCCAGGTCGGGCTCGACCAGGCGGTCAAGCGCGTCGGCCTCGCCTCGGCCCGGCCGCTGCTGGTGCTGAACCCGCGCAGCCGGCTCAGGCAGCTGATGGAGCAGCGCCGGCCGATCTACGAGGGCCTCGCCGCGATCACCGTCGCCACCGACGGCCGCGAGCCCGAGGACGTGGTGACCGAGATCGAGGCGGCGCTGTGACCGCGACGCGCATCACCGTGCGGGGCGAGAGCCCGTACGACGTCGTCGTCGGCACCGACGTGCTGGCGGAGCTGCCGGGGCTGCTGGACGCGAAGGTGCGCACGGTCGCCGTGATCCACCCCGCCGGGCTGCCCGAGATCGCCAGGCCGGTGCGCGAGACCCTGGAGGGCGCCGGGTTCGAGGTCGTCGCCCTGCCCGTGCCCGACGGCGAGGACGCCAAGTCCGTCCACGTCGCGGCCGAGCTGTGGTCGGCGTTCGGCCGCTACGGCATCACGCGTTCCGACGCGGTCGTCGGCGTCGGCGGCGGCGCGACCACCGACCTGGCCGGGTTCGCGGCCGCGACGTGGCTGCGCGGCGTCCAGGTCGTGCAGGTGCCGACCACGCTGCTGGCCATGGTCGACGCGGCGGTCGGCGGCAAGACCGGCATCAACACCCCCGAGGGCAAGAACCTGGTCGGGTCCTTCCACCCGCCGAAGGGCGTGCTGTGCGACCTGGCCACGCTGGCGAGCGTGCCGCGCGAGGACTACGTCGCCGGCCTCGCCGAGATCATCAAGGGCGGGTTCATCGCCGACCCCACGATCCTCATGCTGGTCGAGGACGACCCCGCCGCCGCCCGCACTCCCGAAGGCGAGCACACCCGCGAGCTGGTCGAGCGCAAGATCCGGGTGAAGGCCGACGTCGTCGGGGCCGACCTGCGCGAGAGCGGCCTGCGGGAGATCCTCAACTACGGCCACACGCTCGCCCACGCGATCGAGCGGGTCGAGGACTACCGCATCAGGCACGGCGAGGCCGTGGCCATCGGGCTCGTCTACGCGGCGGAACTGTCCCATCTCGACGGCCGCGTCGGCCGCGACGTCGTCGACCGCACCCGCTCGATCCTGGAGTCGGTCGGGCTGCCCACCACCTACCGCGCCGACGCCTGGCCGCGGCTGCGCGACCACATGCGGGTGGACAAGAAGGCCAGGGGAGCGGTGCTGCGGTTCGTCGTGCTCGACGACATCGCCAAGCCGGCCCGCCTGGAGAACCCGTCAGAAGAGCTGCTCGAAGCCGCTTACCGGGAGGTCGCCCGATGAGGCAGGTGCTCGTGCTGAACGGGCCCAACCTGGGTCGTCTCGGCAGCCGTGAGCCCGACGTCTACGGCGCGCAGACCTTCGACGACCTGGCGGCCCTGTGCCGCGAGACCGGCCGCGAGCTGGGCCTGTCGGTGGAGGTCAGGCAGACCGACGACGAGGCCGAGCTGGTGAGCTGGATCCACGAGGCGGCCGACAGCAGGACCCCCGTGGTCCTCAACCCCGCCGCCTTCACCCACTATTCGTACGCGCTGCGCGACGCGATCGCGCAGCGTACGGCTCCGCTGGTCGAGGTGCACATCTCCAACCCGAACGCGCGGGAGGAGTTCCGCCACACCTCTGTCGTGGCGGCGGTGGCCACCGGGACGATCGCGGGGTTCGGCATGCGGTCGTACGAGCTCGCGCTGCGCGCGATCGCGGACATGGGCGAGTGACGAAAGAAGGGATCATGGGCTACCGGTCGTTCGTGGCGGTCGGAGACAGCTTCACCGAGGGGCTCAACGACCCCCTCCCGGACGCGCCCCCTCCGGCGCCGGGTGAGGTGGTCCGCTACCGGGGCTGGGCCGACCGGGTCGCCGAGCGGCTCGCCCGGCTCGACCCGGACTTCCGCTACGCCAACCTCGCGGTGCGGGGCAAGCTCATCGACCAGATCGTCGCCGACCAGGTGCCCGTGGCCGTCGAGATGAAGCCTGACCTGATCAGCTTCTGCGCGGGCGGCAACGACCTCATCCGGCCCGGCACCGACCCCGACCAGATGGCCAAGAAGCTGGCCGCCGCCGTACGGACCCTGCGGGCCACCGGCGCCGACGTCGTGCTGTTCACCGGGACCGACCCGCGGGACACCCCGATCATGCGGCAGCTGCGCGGCAAGTTCGCGATCTTCTTCATGCACGTCCGCTCGATCGCCGACCTGTACGGCTGCCACCTGGTGGACATGTGGTCGATGCAGGGGCTGCGGGACTGGCGGGCCTGGAGCGACGACCGGCTGCACATGAACGCCGAGGGCCACCGCCTGGTCGCGGCCCGGGTCCTGCACGTGCTGGGCCTGCCAGGCGAGGACGACTGGCGCAAGACCTGGCCGCCCCGGGAGCGGGTGGACCCGAGGGCCAAGCGCCGCGAGGACATGCAGTGGCTCAAGGAACACTTCGGTCCGTGGATCGGGCGGCGCCTGCGTGGCACCTCCTCCGGCGACGGCCTCGCCCCCAAGCGGCCCGAACTCGGCCCGCTGCCCCCGGCCCCCACGTCCTGATCTCTCTTCCCCGGCCCCGGGGCGCGCGCCGATCCGGCGGTTACCTCGGCGTGCCGGACTGTGCCGTCGCGCGGCGCAGGCCGCGTGCCGTCCACGGCGGGCAGCCCGGATCGCCGTCGGTCTCGACCTTGCCGCCCACACCGGCGAGCGTGCCGGGCGCGTGAGCCTCCTGCTTCCCGCGCCGGATGAGCAGCCACCGGCCGTCTTGCTCCAGGAAGACCTCGACGTTCACGACGAAGGCCGGCCGGCCGCCTTGAGTGAGGCATACCGGCGTGGCAGGGGCGTCAGCGCTCATGCCCCCGCACTCTACGCGGGGGCCTGACGCCCTGCCTGATCTTCGGCCCCGGTCAGGAGCCGGCGGTGAGGCGGCGCAGGGCGTCGCGGACCTTCGCGGGGTCGGTGGTGCGCCAGAAGGGCGGCAGCGAGTTGAGCAGGAAGCCGCTGTAACGGGCTGTGGCGAGCCGCGGGTCGAGAACGGCGACGACGCCCCGGTCGTCCATCGACCGCAGCAGCCGGCCCGCGCCCTGCGCCAGCAGCAGCGCGGCGTGGGTGGCCGCCACCGCCATGAAGCCGTTGCCCCCCGTGGCCGCCACGTGCCGCTGCCGGGCCGAGGCGAGCGGGTCGTCGGGACGCGGGAACGGGATCCTGTCGATGATCACCAAGGTCAGCGATGGGCCCGGCACGTCGACGCCCTGCCACAGGGACAGCGTGCCGAACAGGCAGGTGGCGGGGTCGCCCGCGAACTGCTTGACGAGCTGCGAGGTCGAGTCGTCGCCCTGGCAGAGCAGCGGCACGTCGAGCCGCTCGCGCAGCGCCTCCGTGGCGGCCTTCGCGGCCCGCATCGAGGAGAACAGGCCGAGCGTCCGGCCGCCGGCCGCCTCGATCAGCTCGGCGATCTCGTCGACGTACGCCTCGGGGAGGCCGTCGCGGCCGGGCTGGGGGAGATGCGTGGCGACGTAGAGGATGCCCCGGCGCGGATGGTCGAACGGCGAGCCGACGTCGAGGCCGGTCCACTCCCCGGACCGCAGGCCCCACTGGCGGGACAGGCTGTCGAACGAGCCGCCGAGCGCGAGTGTGGCGCTGGTGAGAACGACGGTGCGGTCGCCGAACAGCTTGTCGCGCAGCATGCCGCCGACCGACAGCGGCGCCACCCGCAGGGTGGGGGGAACGCGCCCGCGCCCCTCCTCCAGCCAGACGACCTCGGCCCGGTGGACCTCCTCGGACCGGGCGTCCGCGCCCCCGCCGCCCCGGGAAGCCGCCGAATCCCGCGAGCCCCCCGAATCCCGCGCGTCCTCCGGATCGCCGGTGTCCTCCGCGTCGTCCCCGGCCCCGTCGCGGCCGGCCGCCGGGCCGAAGGCGTCGAGCATCCGCTGGGCGGTGTCGTGCACCTCGTCGAGCGCCGTGAACGCGGCCTTGCGGAGCCCGGCGTTCTCGGGGTCGTCCTTGTCCTTGTTGCGCGGCCCGAGGGCGGTGATGCAGGCGAAGGCGGCGTCGCGCACCAGCGCGAGCGTCATCCCGAGCGACTGCGGCAGGGTGTCGACGCGGCCGGGCGGGGCGACGGCCAGCAGGGCCCGCAGGTCCTCGCCCGCCTCCTGGAGCCGGTCGGCCACTCCCTGCTCGATGAGCCGCCCGGCCCGGCGGGCGGCGAGGTTCACCGTGCTCTCCGACAGCTCGCCGGTGACCACCGACGTCACCCGGTCGACCAGCTCGTGCGCCTCGTCCACCACGACCACGTCGTGCTCGGGCAGGACGGCGAAGTCCTCCATGGCGTCGATCGCCAGCAGCGCGTGGTTGGTCACCACGACGTCGGCCGCGCCCGCGCGCTCCCGTGCGAGCTCGGCGAAGCACTCGGCGCCGCTGGGGCACCGCTGGGCCCCCAGGCACTCCCGGGCCGTCACGGAGAACTGCCGCCACGCCTGGTCGCTCACCCCGGGCACGATCTCGTCGCGGTCGCCGGTCTCGGTGTCGTTGGCCCACTCCTGGATGCGCTGGACCATCCGGCCGGTGGCGCTGACCTCGCGCGGGTCGAAGAGCTGGTCGTCCTCGTCGTCGGGCATCCCGGCGGCCATCTTGTGGCGGCACAGGTAGTTGCGGCGGCCCTTGAGGATCGCGAACTCGGGACGGTGCGGCAGCAGGCCCTCCAGCGCGTCCGCGAGCCGGGGCAGGTCGCGGTCGACCAGCTGGCGCTGCAACGCGATAGTGGCGGTGGACACCACCACGGCGTCGCCGCTTTCGGCCGCGTGCCTGATCGCGGGCACGAGATAGGCCAGGGACTTGCCGGTGCCGGTGCCGGCCTGCACCGCGAGGTGCTCCTCGCTCTCGATGGCGTCGCGCACCGCCTGAGCCATCTTGACCTGCCCAGGGCGCTCGACCCCGCCGAGCGCGGTCACCGCGGCGGTGAGGAGTTCTTCGACGGGCGGAAGATCGGCACGGTCCTTGGGCACGGAAGAACGCTACCCGGTGTGACCGACATCCTGTGCGTGTCCGCCCCACCACATCCTGGCGTTCCAGGAACTCCCTCCCGGCGCGCATGGCACACTGAGATGTCAGTGCTCTCAAGGTCAACAACGATCTACCCAGTGAGGTCGAAAAGGGAAGAAACGGAAGTTTCGCGAGGGTTCCCGAGATCGAGTGGACGGAAAAGGGCAGGTAAAGGCACTATGTCTGCCATGTCGGAAGTTGTCCCATTGCCCTCGTTCGGCGAGGTGTTCTTCGACGCGCGAGGCCAGGACCGTGTGCTCCGGGTCACGTGGCACGACGGCACGCTGGTGCTGAGCCTGTGGCGGGGCGAGATGTGCACGGCCAGTTTCCGCATGCCCATGAACGACGTGGGACGGCTGATCGACACCCTCGACGAGGGTTTCGCCGAGGCCGGCGGCGAAGAACAGGACGCCGGGACGGGACCGTTCCCACGGCAGGGGGCGCCGGGCCAGGACGGCTACGCCCCCCAGGACGCGTCGTATCCCGCGCACCCGCAGGACCAGGGGCAGGACCCCTATGCGACCCAGGTGCACGACCCGTACGCCACGCAGGTCCACGACCCGTACGCGGGGCGAGGCCAGGACGCCTACGGCGCTCCGGACGGGTACGCGGGGCAGCCCGGTGACGGATACGGGGGCCAGGACCTCTACGGCGCGCCCCAGACCGGGCCGCACGCCGTGTCCCGGGCCCCGTACGGCCAGGGCCGGGACGGCTACGCCGCCGACGAGGGCCACGCCGCCGCACCCGACGGCTACGGCCAGGCCCCGGACGGGTACGGCAGGGCCGGCGACGGCTACGCGCAGGGCGAGGACGGTTACGCCCCACGGGGCCGCCGCGCGTCGCGTGACGCCGGGCGCGACGCCGGCTATCCGGAGCAGGCCGCCCCGTCCGACTACGAGTACCCCGACTATCCGGGAACGGGACAGTACGCCCGCCCGCCGGTGCCGCCGCCCGCCCCGGCCCCCGAGGCCTACCCGGCGCCCGCCGCGCTCGGCCCCAACGACGTGCTCGTCGCCCGGGGCACCCCCACCCAGGACCGCCTCGTCGCGTCCTCTGCGGCCCAGACCGGCCCGCAGCCGGCCTACCGCCCGGCGCCGCAGGCCCCGCAACCCCAGGCCCCGCAACCCCAGGCCCCGCAGCCCGGAGCGGTCGACCCGAGCGACCCCCTCGGCCTTGGCCCGGCCCGGCCGTACGTCAACGAGCAGTACGCGAACGACCAGTATCCGAACGAGCAGTACGCGACCGAACCGCCGCTCTACACCACGGGCGAGCGCCTGCGGCCGGAGCAGTGGCCGGCGGGTCAGGCTCCTGACCAGCACCCCGAGCGCGAGCGCCGAGGGCGGCGCGGCGGGCGGCCCTCCGGGGACTCCCCGATCCCGTGGTCGGACGAGGACGGAGAGGGCTGGGAGGCGTCGCGCGGGTGGTGAGGACCACGGTTTGAGGGCCACGGTCGGCGGGAGTTCCAGCTGTAAGTAACCTCATCGGTTGATGGACACAGCAACAGCACTGCAGTTCCTCCTGCTCCCGGCCGGCGCCCTCGGCGTCGCAGCCCTGGCTCGATGGCGTGACTGGTCGGCCCCACTGCTCCTGGTGGTGGCGGGCCTGGCCGCGTCCTACGTGCCCGGGGTCCCCGACTACAGCCTCGACCCGCACATCGTCCTGGTGGTCTTCCTGCCGCCGATGCTCTATTCGGCGGCACTCGACAGCTCATATCTGCGGCTGCGCGACGCCGCCAGGCCCGTCGGCCTCCTGGCCGTCGGGCTCGTCCTGGCGACGACGGTGGTGGTCGGCTTCGTCGCGCACGCGATCATCCCCGATCTCCCGCTCGCCGCGGCCTTCGCGCTCGGGGCGATCGTCGCCCCTCCCGACGCCGTGTCGGCGGTCGCCATCGGCCGCAGGCTCGGCCTGCCGCGACGCGCGCTGACCATCCTCGTGGGCGAGAGCCTGTTCAACGACGCCACCGCGCTGACCGCCTACCGGGCCGCGGTGGGCGCGCTGACCGGCGCCGCCGCCGGCCTGCTCGGCATCGGCGGGCAGTTCCTCCTCGCCGCCGGGCTCGGCGTCGTGATCGGCCTCGCCATCGCCTACCTGTCCGGCTTCGTGCTGCGACGGCTCGACGACCCGTTGAGCGCCAACGGGGTCTCGCTGCTCGTGCCGTACGCCGCCTATCTCGCGGCCGAGGCCGTGCACGCCTCCGGTGTGATCGCCGTCGTGATCGTCGGCATCTACCTGGGCCACGAGCTCAGCCGGACGACGTACGGCACACGGCTGCTGTCGAACGCGGTCTGGAAGGTCGCCGACCTGGTGCTGGAGTCGATCGTGTTCGCCCTGATCGGCCTGCAGCTGCGCCCGATCATCGCCGGGCTGGGCGGTGAGCGGCCAGGGGAGCTGGCGACGTACGCGATCGTGCTGTTCCTGGTGGTCGTCCTCGTGCGGTTCGTGTGGGTGCCGGCCAGCACCTGCCTGCCGCGGATGCTGTCGAAGCGGGTGCGCGCCGAGGAGCCCAGAGCGCCGTCGGTGCAGAACATGGTGCTGACGAGCTGGGCGGGGATGCGCGGGGTGGTGTCGCTGGCCGCGGCCTTCGCCCTCCCCGAGAACTTCCCCCAGCGCAACCTGCTGCTGTTCCTGACGTTCGCGGTCGTCGTGGGCACATTGATCGTCCACGGGCTGTCGTTCCCCTGGCTGATCAGGCGGCTGGGCGTCTCCACCGCCCAGGAGCGGTACGGCGACGACCTCGCGGAGGCGGGTGCCCAGCAGGCCGCCGCGGCCGCGGCCCTGGCGCGGCTGGAGGAGCTCACCGCCGACGGTGTGCTGGACGTCCACCAGGAGGTCGTCGACCAGTTGCGCACCCGCGCCGAGCGCCGGGCCCTGCACGCCTGGGAGCGGCTCGGCGGCGGCACCGGCCCCGAGGGCGAGGAGACGCCCGCCTCGCTCTACCGGCGGCTGCGCCGCGAGATGCTCGCCGCGGAACGTGAGGTGTTCGTGCGGCTGCGCGACGAGCGGCGCATCGACGACGAGGTCCTCCACCGGGTCATGCAGGAGCTCGACTTCGAGGAGGCGGCGCTCGAACGCGGCTGAGCGCGCTCGGACGCGCGGTCCACGCGCCGAGCGCGGTCCACGGTCCACGCGCCGAGCGCGGTCCACGGTCCACGCGCCGAGCGCGGTCCACGGTCCACGCGCCGAGCGCGCTCCGCGGGCTCCCGGTGGCGCGCTCCGCGGGCTCCCGGTGGCGCGGTCTACTGGCTCGGCGGTGCGGTCTACTGGCCCAGGCGCTGGTCGACGTAGCACCAGCGCCAGTCCTCTCCCGGCTCGAACGAGCGGATCACCGGGTGGCCGGTCTCCTTGAAGTGGGCGGTGGCGTGCTTGCCGGGAGAGGAGTCGCAGCAGCCGATGTGGCCGCACTCCAGGCACTTGCGCAGGTGGACCCATCGCATGCCGCGCTCCAGGCACTCCTGGCAGCCTCCGGGCGTGAGCGGATCCGGGTCGGCCGTGACGAGCATGTGTTCGCAGTTCCCCATGCCGCAGATGCTACGGCGCGCGATCCCGTGCCCGGCGCCCTCCCCGGCGCCGGGTGCAGGGTGCCGGGTGCCGGGTGCCGGGTGCGCCGAACCTCCACGAACTCCCCCTCGTGATCTGCACATCGCTTCCGTAGGTTCGGGGACCATGACGACGACGGTCGACACGGGCGACTTCACCGCCTGGTTACACGACTTCGAGGGCGCGGCGCTGCTGCGGCGCACCTGGGGCGACCCCGACTGGGGCGCGGGAGCACGGCTGGAGCCCGCCCTCGTACGGAGCCTCCAGCGGTTCCAGGTCGGCGAGGACGGCGACGGTGCCCGCCTCATGGACAAGGCCCGCCGGGCGGGCGACCCCGTTTACGCGGAGGCGGTCCGCCTGTTCGTGGCCGAGGAGGGCGAGCACGCCCGCCTGCTGGGCCGGCTCCTGGAGGCGGCGGGTGCCGCGACGATCGCCGGTCACTGGACCGACGCGGTCTTCGTACGGCTCCGGCGGCTCCTCGGTCTCCGCATGGAGCTGATGGTCCTGATGCTCGCCGAGGTGGTCGCGCTCGGCTACTACCGCGCGGTGCGCGACGGCGTACGGGACCTGCTCGCCTCGGAGGTCGCGGGCCGGATCCTCGCCGACGAGCTGCGCCACGTGCCCTTCCACCGCGACCGGCTGCGGGCGTCCTTCCGGAGATCCTCACGGCTTTCGCGGGCGATCGCCTCGGCCCTGTGGTGGTCGCTGCTGGCGGGAGTGCTGGCCGTGGTCGTCCTTGATCACGGCGAGGCCCTGCGCGGGACCGGACTGTCCAGGACCGCATTCGCCTGTGAGGTCGCGGGGTACTTCCGCGCGATCGTCGCCGAGGTGATGACGACTGATGGACGCGTGACCAGGGATGGGCGCGGAGGCCCCCATGGGCATGATCGGGTGCCACGGCGGCCGGGCCGCCGTTGGGTAGGGTGATCGGCATGCGACTCCTCCCGTTCGCCGCCGTCTGCGCGGCCGCCGTCCTGTTCGCCTCCGGCTGCGCGAGCGCGGGGAAGGCGCAGACGTGCGCCGATGCGACGCGGCTGGTCAGCCGGACCATCAGCGACATCGGCGCGGTCGTGAACGACCCCGACGCCATGCGCAAGAAGATCGAGGACGGTGCCGCCGACCTGGAGGACATGGCGAACAAGGCCGCCGACACCACGCTCAGGGACGCCCTTCAGGGGCTGGCCGACAGCCTCCAGAAGCTCGATGTCGACGACGCCAACGCGGCGGTGGACGCGGCGCAGAAGGTCGCCACCGACGGCGCGACCTACCTGCGCGAGGTCAGCCAGGCCTGTCTCTGACCCGGCCGCCCGCGCCGCGCCGTCCGCTCAGGCGCGGCCCGCGGGGGCGACCGAGTCCCCTCCGGCCGGGTCCTCTCCGGCCGGGTCTCCTTGCGCAAGGTCCTTCACCGTACGGTCTCCTCCGGCGCGGTTCCTCCGGGCCGGACGGAGCGCCGCCAGCGCCGCACCGGCGAGGGAGACCACGGCGGCGACCAGGACGGCCGAGCGCAGGCCGTCCGAGGTGGCCGCGCGCAGCGCCTCTCCGGTCAGGCCGGCGGTGTCGCGACCGGCCACCGCGACCAGGACGGCCAGGCCCGCGGCGCTGCCCGCCTGCAGCACGGTGGAGGACAGGCCGGAGACCACGCCCTGCTCCTGCGGGGCCGCACCGGTCGAGGCAAGGATGAACATCGCGGAGAACCACACGCCCGCGCCCAGGCCGAAGCCGGCCAGACCGGCCAGCAGGCCGAGGTAGGAGCCGTCGGCCGACAGCCGCCACGCCAGCACCGCCGTTCCGGCCGCGCCCACGGCGACGCCGAAGACCAGGGTGCCGCGCAGCCCGAGGCGCGGGATGAGCCGTTCGGCGGCCAGGTTGCCCACGGTGATCGTGAGGGTGGGCCCGAGGAAGGCCAGGCCCGACGTGACGGCGTCGTAGCCGAGCACGTCCTGGAAGTGCAGCGTGAGGAAGTACGGCACGCACTGCAGGGTCAGGCCGTAGACCAGGATGACCCCGGCGCCGGTGGCCGTGTTCCGGACGGCGAGCAGCCGCGGCGGCAGCAACGGGTCGCGGCCGCGCGCCTCGATCACGAGGAAGGCGGCGAGCAGCCCCGCCGCCGCGACGGCGGACGCCAGGACGCCGGGGGAGAGCCACCCCCACCGGGGGCCCTGCGCGACGGCGAACACGAGTGCCGTGACGCCCGTGGTGCCGGTGAGCGCCCCCGGCAGGTCGATCGCGCCCGGCCGCCGCGGCCCGTCGGGGGTGAGCACGGCGAACGCCGCGGCGGCGCCCACCGCGGTCAGCGGCACGTTCACGAAGAAGACCGCCTTCCAGCCGAACGCGCCGGTGAGGACGCCGCCGAGCAGCGCGCCGAGACTGAGCCCGGCGGCGCCGCACGCCGCCCACACGCTCATCGCCCGGTTGCGGGCCGGTCCTTCCTCGAACATGGTGACGACCAGGGAGAGGGTCGCGGGCATCAGCACCGCACCGCCGAGCCCCTGCAGCGCCCTGGCGCAGATCAGCGGCACAGGAGAGGAGGCCAGCCCCCCGAGCAGCGAGGCGACGCCGTAGAGCAGCAGGCCGGCGACGAACATGCGCCGCCTGCCCAGCCGATCGGACAGGCGGCCCCCGAGCAGCAGGAAGCCGCCGAACGGCACCGCGTAGCCGCTGACCACCCACTGCAGCGCGTACGGGGAGAACCCGGCCTCGTGGGCGATCTGCGGCAGTGCGACGTAGACGACGGTGAAGTCGAGGGCGGTGATCGAGCTGCCCAGTCCGAGCAGCATGAGCGGGAACGCAGATCTCATGCGGGCAGCCTGATCGCGGGCCCGGCACCTCAGCCAGCACCGCGTTCTGACTACTCAGAAGTTGCCTAGGCTTGACGATGTGGATCGAGGGGCCGAGCTGAGCGAGTTCCTCAAGTCCCGCAGGGCGCGCGTGCGGCCGGAGGACGTCGGCCTGCCGTACAGGGCCGACGGGACGCGGCGCGTGCGCGGCCTGCGCCGCGAGGAGCTGGCGCTGGCGGCGGGGGTCAGCGTCAGCCACTACACGCGCCTGGAACAGGGCAACGGCCGGAACGTCTCGGCCGAGGTGCTGGACGCGATCGCCGACACGCTGCGGCTCACCGGGGACGAGCGGGCCTACCTGCACGCGCTGGCCCGCCCGGCGCACCGGGGTCACGACGTCGCGCAGGCGCCGGTCAGGCCGGGGTTGCAGCGGGTCCTGGACTCGCTGGTGCTCACCCCCGCGCTCGTCCTCGGACGGCACGTCAACGTGGTCGCCTGGAACACGCTGGCGGCCGCGGTCTTCGCCGACTTCGCCGCGATGCCGGAAGAGCGCAGGACGATCGGGCACCTGATCTTCCTGGACGAGGGGTTCAGGCGCATGCACGGCGACGGGTGGCCGCGGCTCGCCCGGGAGCACGTGGCCCGGCTCCGCGTGCTGGCCGCGCGCTATCCGCGGAACGCGCAGATCATGGAGCACGTCGACGCGATCTGCCGGCAGAGCCCCGAGTTCGGGCGGCTGTGGCACGAGCATCACGTGGCCGCCGTCACCCACCGCGACTACGTCCTCGATCACCCGGTCGTGGGCGAGCTGCGGCTGTCGGCCGAGCTCGTCGGCCTGCCCGGCGACCCCGAACTGCAGGGGATGGACCTGTTCGCCGCCGAGCCCGGCTCGGAGTCGGAGGACAGGCTGCGGCACCTGGCCGCCACGACGACGCGGACGGCGTCGCCCCACGCACGGTAGAAGTGGCAACCCGGCAAATCTAGGGGAAAAGGGGCAGAAATAGCGTTATCGCATGGAAGAGAACGAACCCGACCCCCGCTTCGTCCTCGCCAACGAGCGTACGTTCCTCACCTGGATCAGCACCTCCCTCGCACTGAGCGCGGGCGGCATCGCCATCGCGGTCGTCCCCGAGGACGTCTTCGTGCCGTGGGTGCGTACGCTGCTCGCCGTCGTGCTCGTGCTGCTGTCCGCCGTGGCGGCGGGCTCGGCCTATCCCCGCTGGCGGCACATCGACCGGGCGCTCCGGCAGGACCGCGCGCTCCCGCCGCCCGCCCTGGCCCCCATGTTCGGGTACGGCGTGGCCGGGGTGGCCGTACTGGCCCTGCTCCTCATCGTCCTGGAACGGTGATCGGCGCGTGAGCGGCGAGCCGAGGCCCGGGCTGCACAGCGAGCGGACCCGGCTGGCCTGGGTCCGCACGGCCGTGACGATGGCGGGCTCGGGCATCGCGGCGGCCGGGATCTCGGTGCGCCAGGATCTGCCCGTTCTCGCCGTCCCCTTCGCGGCGGCCGCGCTGGCCGGGGCGGTGCTGCTACTGCGCACCGGGATCCGCCACCGCCGCCTGGAACGGGCGCTGCGGCAGGGGAGCCTGGTCGACGGCCGGAGGGACGCCCGCATCGTCTGGGCCGGCGCGCTCGCCGTCGCCGCCGCGGCGCTGATCATGGTGCTCACGATGGCCCTCTGAACACCGCACGTCCCGCGCAGGCGGGCGAGACCGTCCCGCGCGCCACGAGGCGTCATCGCGCCGGGTCGTCGGTGAGGAGAGGGTCTTCCCGGCGGGGATCGTGGCGCGAGCGCGTGAATCCCCCCGGGCGAGGCGGGCGCCCAGGCGGCAGCGGAGGTCAGATCGCCCGCACGGCCTCCATGGTGTGCGGGCGCAGGGCGGTCTCCAGCCGGACGCCGCCGACGGACGTCACCGCCGCCTTGGCCGCGTTCTTCTTCGCCCAGCTCGCCGCCCGTGCGCGCAGGGTCCGGTCGGGAGACAGTAGCGTGTCCGCCATCATGGCGAACAGGTTCGTGCACGCCTTCGATCCGACGCCGAGATCGCAGCGGGCCTTCACGGAGAGCACCTTGTCCGGCGCGTCGTACCAGATGGAGACGGACATGTGGAGACGGGAGGCGTCGCCCGGCCGGCAGATCGTGTTCTTCGTGGCGCCGGTCACCGGGTCGGCCGCCGTGGACGTCGCGCAGGTCCAGGAGCCGGCCCCCTGCAGCCAGTCCACCGCGAGCATGCCGAACGTCACCTTGGGCAGGTAACGCTGCTTTTCCGAGGGGAAACTCCCGGGGAAGGAAGGCGCGCGGTCGTCCGTCACCGGCTCGGTGGTCGCGAGTCCCACGGCCGCGCCCGCGGCCCCGCCCAGGGCCAGCGCCGCGATCAGCACGCCGGCCGTGACCAGCGCGAACACCGCCGTCCCCCGGCGGCGCGGCGCGTCCGGCGGGACCGGGACGGAAGCCGCGGAACCGGGCGGCCCCGCAGGATCGTGCGCCGGTGTCCACGCCTGCGGCCCGGCGGCGTACGGCCGAGCCGTCTGCGGCCCCGGAGGCGGCGGCACGGCGAAGCCCGGTTGCGCCTGCGAGCCTGGGGGCGGTGGAACGGGGAAGCCCGGTTGCGCCTGCGGCCCCGGAGGGGGCGGCACGGGGAAGCCCGGCTGTGGGGGAGTGCCCGGAGGCGCGGCCTGCACCGGCTGCTGCACCGGAACCGGCTGCCAGGCGGCGCCGTCCCACCAGAACCTGCCGTCGGGAGAGTACGGCCGGCCGGGGGGTGGAGCCGCCATCAGTGTCTCCGCTTCATCGTCAGCTCGACGGACCGGGTGCCCGGCTTCCGCTCCAGCGTGTACTCCCAGTCGAGCACGTAGGTCACATCCCCGTCGCCCGCGAGCTGCTCGGCCAGCCAGCCGCCGACCTTCTTGGCCGTCGAGGGGTCGTCGCGGTGCGGCAGCGTCGCGAACCACGACATGTAATCCAGCCCGGCCGCCGCCGTGGTGGTGCCGGGGTCGACGATCCTGGCCTCGATCTTGCCGATGTACTCGTAGAAGTCCGTCACCTTGGCGACCCGGAAGAGGTCCGCCTCGAACCGCACCTTGCCGATCTTCAGCTCGCAGGACCAGAGCTGCCTGTTGTCGGCGCAGGTGTGCCCCCGGCCCTGCAGCGCCTCGACCACGGTGCCGATCTTCAACCCGGGAACGCACTCGTGGCCGCAGTATTTCGTGTCCTGTGCGCGATAGCCGGACGCGACGGCGAACCCGCCCGCGCCGGCGAGCAGGAAGAGGACCAGGCCGATCACCCCGATCACGATGCGGCGAGACCCGCGGCCACTCTGCGTCAGCTCCACAGTCACGAAGACGGAGTATGACAAGGATTCCCTGCACAGGTGGACAAAGCCCGCGAATCTCTCCGACGTCCGCGGCCGTGGGGGTCACGAGCCCTGGTCAGTCGTCCGCGGCGGCGATGGTCTCGGCGACCTCCTCCGCCCGTTCCTCCTCCTCGCGGGCGAAGCGCTCCGCGTCGAGCCGCTCGGCGATCTCCTCGTCCTGCCGCATCAGCGCGTCGAGGCTCTGCCCGGCCATCTCGAGCACGCCCATGTCGGCGTACGCCTTCTGGAGGCGGGGGCTCCACAGGCCGATGTCCTTGACGCACGGCACGATCCGGCTGAACAGCAGCGCACGGAACAGCCGCAGATACTCCGACCGGTCCACACACTCCATGGCCTCGGCGGACTCCTGCCGCGACAGCCCCATGGTCTCCCAGATCTCCGCGCCGCGCAGCCGGTCGCGCATGAGGTAGCAGCCCTCGATGACGAAGTCCTCGCGCTCGCGCAACTCGGCCTCGGACAGGTTCCGGTAGTAGTCGCGCAGCGCCATCCGGCCGAACGCCACGTGCCTGGCCTCGTCCTGCATGACGTACGCGAGGATCTGCTTGGGCAGCGGCGTGGTGGCGATGTCGCGCATCACCCCGAACGCGGCCAGGGCCAGGCCCTCGATCAGCACCTGCATGCCGAGGTAGGGCATGTCCCACCGCGAGTCGTTCAGCGTGCTGTCGAGCAGCGCCTTGAGGTGCTCGTTGATGGGGTAGGCGAGCCCGACCTTCTCCTGCAGGAACCGCGCGTACGTCTCGGCGTGCCGCGCCTCGTCCATCGTCTGCGTGGCGGCGTAGAACTTGGAGTCGAGGTCGGGCACCGACTCCACGATCCGGGCCGAGCAGATCATCGCGCCCTGCTCGCCGTGGAGGAACTGGGAGAACTGCCAGGCGGCGTTGTGCCTGCGCACCTCGTCATGCTGCCGGGCGTCCATGCGGTCCCACAGCGGGGAGCCGTAGATGGCGAGCGTGGTGTCGGGGACGCCGAGGACGTTGCAGGGATCGACCTCAAGGTCCCAGTCGATCCGCTTGACGGAGTCCCACTGCTTGTCCTTGCCCTTCTGGTAGAGGGCGAGCATCCGGTCGCGGCCTTCGTCGTACTCCCAGGTGAACCGGGCCGCTCCGGTCATCTCCACGTCCCACGTGGAGAGCTCGGCGGGGATGGTGTAGAGCTCGTGGGTCGACACGGGGGACCTCCCTCGACGTACACCGTACGTATCCCTGCGAGCGTGTCACGTACGCTGTACGTACGTCAATGGACGGAGACCATGTGGCGGCGAGAGGATTCGGTCATGCTCAACCGCACCCGCATCGTGGCCGCCGCCGTGGAGCTCATCGAGAGAGAGGGCGCCGACGCCGTCTCGATGCGCAGGATCGCCGCCGAGCTGGGCGTCGGCGTCATGTCGCTGTACAACCACGTGCCCAGCAAGGCCGCGCTGCTCGACGCGGTCGCCGAGGACGTGCTGTCGCGGATCGGCTTCACCGACGACCCGTCCGCCCACTGGACCGAGCGGGTGCGCATCCAGGCGCGGGCCTTCCGGCGCATCGCCCATCACTATCCCCGGTGCACGATGGTCGTGGTGAGCAGGCAGCTGAACTCGACGGCGGGCCTTCTCCCGGTGGAGCGCGCACTGGCGACCCTGCGCGAGGCGGGCTTCGACAGCCGGGAGGCCGTCCGGATGCTGCGGATGTTCATCGCGTACGTCGTCGGCTCGCTGCTGCGGGAGGTGGGGGTGACCCCCACGTTCGCTCCCGTACGGGGCGGCGCGACGGTCGCCGAGGTGGATCCGGCGCTGTTTCCCGTGCTGAGCGAGCTGCGGTCGCATCTGGACTCTTGCGACCACGACGAGGAGTTCGAGTTCGGCCTGGAACTGCTGGTCCAGGCGATGGCCGTACGGGCCGCGGCGCGGGCGGACGCCCATACCGGCGCCGGGGAGGGCGAGCGCGGCGGCGCGCGGGCCGGTCGTGGAGGCGCCCGGCAGTAGGCCGGGCGCCTCCGCCGGGTCAGTACCAGTTGTGGGACCGGAAGTGGCCCCACGCGCCGCACGGCGAGCCGTATCGGCCCTTGATGTATCGCAGCCCCCACTTGATCTGGGTCTGCGGGTTGAACCGCCAGTCGTTGCCGGCGTAGCCCATCTTGTGACCGGGCAGCGCCTGCGGGATGCCGTAGGCGCCCGAGCCCGGGTTGTAGGCCCGGTGATTCCAGTTGCTCTCCCTGGTCCAGAGGCTGTCGAGGCACTGGAACTGCTCGCCCGACCAGGTGTTGCGGGTGACGAGCCGGAAGGCGTACGCCTTGCTGCGGAGCTTCGCCGGCGCCCGGCGGAACCGCGGCGGCTGTGCCGTCACCGGCGTCTTCCACACTCCGACGTGGATGACGGGCCGCACGCTCTCTCCGGTGCGTGCCGTCTCCCCGGTCTGCGCCGTCTCTCCGGTCTGCGCCGTCTCTCCGGTCCCGGCCTGGGCGGCCCACTCGCCGGCCCAGGCCACTCCGCTTCCGCCACCGGCGACGGTGGCCGCGATGACGGCGGCGACTGTGCTGCGTAGAACGCTGTTGCTGTCCAAATCGGTCCTTGTCGTCGGGTCGCGTGCGGAAGGCGGGCGCGCGTGCGCCCGCCGCGCGGTCGCGCGCCCATGGCGTGGGCGCCGCCGTCCGCTCGGCCCGCACCGGATCATCAAGAGCTTCCGGCGGGCACCGCGACGGGTCCTCACGCGGATTGAAATACGGCCGCCCGCCTTCGCGACGGCATCTGCGGCACGCCGCGGACGGTTCTTTGCCGATCCGCCCCCCAACGCCGACCCTTCCACGAGGCGCGGCTTACCGTGCGCGGCGCGGCACGCCCTGCGGCGAGACCGCACGCGACGCTCGTTTAGGGTGCGGACATGAGCGTTCTCAACATTCCGGTGACCACGATCGACGGCGAGAGCACGACCCTCGGCGATCTGCTCGGCGGCGGGGCCGCCCTGGTGGTCAACGTGGCGTCCAGGTGCGGGCTGACCCCGCAATACGAGGGCCTGGTCGCCCTCCACAAGGCGTACGCCGGGAAGGGCTTCACGGTCGTCGGCGTGCCCTGCAACCAGTTCATGGGCCAGGAGCCCGGCTCGGCGGAGGAGATCAAGGAGTTCTGCTCCACGACGTACGGCGTGGACTTCCCCCTGCTGGAGAAGACCGAGGTCAACGGCCCGGACCGGCACCCCCTGTACGCCGAGCTGACCGCGACCCCCGACACGGAGGGCGAGGCGGGCGACATCCAGTGGAACTTCGAGAAGTTCCTCGTCGCCGCCGACGGCCAGGTGGTCGCCCGGTTCCGCCCCCGCGTGGTCCCCGAGGCCCCGGAGATCGCCGAGGCGATCGAGAAGGTCATCTCCTAGCCGACGCCTTCGGCCCGCAGCTCGCCCGCACGACGAGCTGGGTGGGCAGCGTGACGGCAGGAGGGCGCCTGCCCTGCCGGAACACCAGTTCGGCGGCGCGGTAGCCGATGTCCTGGGCCGGCTGGGAGATCACCGTCAGCGGCGGGGAGCACAGCTCGGCCCAGGGCACGTCGTCGAACATGATGAGCGACACGTCCCTCGGGATGCGCACGTCCAGCTCGCGAGCGGCCAGCACGGCCGCCTCACCGAGCACGTTGCCGCCCGCGATCACCGCCGTGACGTCGGCGCGGTGCTGGAGCAGGCCCGCGGCGGCCGCGTACGCGGAGTCGCGGCTCGACCGGGCGTGCACGACCAGATCCCGGTCGGCCGGCAGGCCCAGCGAGGCGATCGCCGAGGTGAACGCGGCGACCCGCTGCGACTGGCCGTGCCTGCCGAGGTAGGCGATCTTCCGGTGGCCCAGCCCGGCCAGGTATTCCACGGCCGTCAGCACCCCGGCCCGGTCGTCGGGCACCACGCTGGGCACGTCGGCGCGCACCCGCCGGTCGGCGAACACGACGTTGAGCCCGGCGCGCAGCGCGGGCCCCCACATCTCGCCGTCCCCGGACGGCACCGCGATGAGCCGGTCCATGCTCTGCTCGATGAGCGTGCCGATCAGCTCGGCCTCCCGCTCGGGATCGTCGCCGGTGACCCCCACCGTGACCGGCTCGCCGTACGAGCGGGCGCAGGAGAGCACACCGTCGGCCAGCCGCGCGTAGAAGCTGTCGGTGATGTCGGGGACCAGCAGCCCGATGCCGCCCGTCCGCTGGCGCCTCAGGTTGCGTCCGAGCGCGCTCGGCCGGTAGTCGAGCCGCGCCGCCGCGGCGAGCACCTTCTCGCGGGTCTCCGCGCTCGCCGAGCCGCCCGACAGGACACGGGACACGGTGGCCACCCCGACCCCGGCGGCCTCCGCCACTTCCTTGATGGTTATCCGTCGCTGCACTGGACCACTCATGGAAACGATTCCACCATGGTTCCATGGGTCTTGCTACCGAAATCTTGACAATAGGCGGTATTTCACGGGAGAGTCATGAAAACGTATCCACATCATCTTGGCTCGGGAACGCGAAGGACTGGGGATGGCTTCAATCGTTCTGAACAACGTCGACAAGATCTACGCGGGCGGGGTGAAGGCCGTGAACGGCCTCAACCTGGAGATCAAGGACGGCGAGTTCATGGTGCTGGTCGGCCCGTCGGGTTGTGGCAAGTCCACCGCCCTGCGGATGATCGCCGGTCTGGAGGACATCAGCGGCGGCGAGATCGTCATCGGTGACCGTGTCGTGAACCACCTTCCCCCGAAGGACCGCGACATCGCCATGGTCTTCCAGAACTACGCGCTCTACCCGCACATGACCGTCGAGGAGAACCTCGCCTTCGGCCTCAAGCTGCGCAAGATGTCGAAGCCGGAGATCCAGAAGCGGGTCAACGAGGCCGCCCGCATGCTCGGCCTCGAGCAGTACCTCAAGCGCAAGCCGGCCGCCCTGTCCGGTGGTCAGCGCCAGCGTGTCGCGATGGGCCGCGCCATCGTCCGCGAGCCCCAGGCCTTCCTCATGGACGAGCCGCTGTCCAACCTGGACGCCAAGCTCCGCGTCTCCATGCGCGCCTCGCTGAACCAGCTGCACGAGCGCCTGGGCGTCACCACGGTGTACGTCACCCACGACCAGGTCGAGGCCATGACCCTCGGCGACCGCGTCTGCGTCCTGCGCGACGGCGTGCTCCAGCAGGTGGACACCCCGCAGAACCTGTTCGACGACCCGGTCAACCTGTTCGTCGCGGGCTTCATGGGCTCCCCGGCCATGAACTTCACCTACGCCGAGCTGGTCCGCGACAACGGCGGCGCGGCCGTGGCCTTCGCCGGCTACCGCCTCCCCGTCCCCGACTCGACCTTCGCGGAGAAGCCGGGCCTCGACCGCTACATCGGCCGCAAGATCATCCTCGGCATCCGGCCCTCCGACTTCGAGGACGCCGGTTCGGCCAGCGGCAACAGCGCCGGGTGGGTGCGCATCCCGGTCCGCGCCAACGTCACCGAGGAGCTGGGCTCGGAGATCAACGTCCTGTTCACGATCGACGCCCCGCCGGTCGAGCACAAGGACACCGTGGCCGCCGCCCACGACGGCGACGACGAGGAGACGACGCTGCCGCTGACCGGCGACAAGTCGCTGTGGACCGCGCGTGTCAACGCCCGCAGCCACGTCCGTCCCGGCCAGGAGATCGAGCTCGTCGTCGACACGCACAACCTGCACTTCTTCGACGTCGACTCGGGCCTGTCCATCGGCCACGAGGCCAACATCGGCCGCTGATCCCGGTCACCCCCGCCGCACGACGCGCGGCGGGGGATTTCCGGCCGCGGAGCGCGGGGGCGGCACAGGCCCGCGCGGCCGGTCGTCGCCGGCCGTCATCCGCGACGATGCCCACCTCGCACGCTCGGAATGGTCGTGCCGGAGGCGCGTGAAGAGGCCGTGCCTGAGGGGCGTGCAGCAGAGCACCGCGGCGGCGGTCGCGGCGGTGGCCGTGGCCGCGGCGCCCGCGGGCACCCAGCCGAGCGCGACCGCGAGCCCGGCCGTCCCGGTGCCGGCCGAGACGCCGCACAGCGCGGGCGCCGCCTTCCGCGCCGGTCCGGTCGCCCGGCTCGCCCGCCGGGCCTCCCGGCGGGCGGCGTACGCCCCGGCCCCCACGATGGCGGCCAGCGCCGGCAGCAGCAGCCCGGCCGCGATCACGGCCGTGCCGCGCCCGGCCGTCAGCCCGGCGGCCGTGCAGGTCAGGACGAACCCGGCGAACAGCGACCCGGACGGACCGAGCCGTGCCCTGCCCCGCGCTCTGCCGTACGGGATGGCGCCGAGGCACGCCCCGGTCAGGGCGGCCGGGAGCACCGCGAGTGCCGGGTCGCCCAGCACGAGCGCCGTCACGGAGAGGAACGCGCCGGTGACGGCGGCGACCGCGGCCAGCGCGCCGCCGAGCCGGTCGAGCAGCCCGTACGCGTTGGTCATCGCGACGATCCACATCACGCTGACCGGGCCGTCGAGCCAGTCGCCCGTCAGCGTCACCTGGACGCCGCACAGCACGACACCGCCCGCCGCGAGCGACTCCACGATGAGCCGCGTGACGAGCGGCAGCGCGCCCACGTCGGCGATGAGGCCGAGCAACGCCACGGCCGCGGCGGCCAGCAGGATCGCGCTCACCCACCGGTCCGGCGCGCCGTACGCCGTCATCAGGGCGCCCGCCGTGGCCGCCGCGAGCGCCATCCCGGTCAGGTAGGGCGCCATGCGCCGCACCGGGCGCAGGCACACGGCGGAGAGCAGGCAGGCGACCGCTCCCGCGAGCGCGGGCGCCAGTGCCGGAAAGGGCGTCATCGGCTGCCCACCTCCGATCGCGTCGCGCCGCGCAGCGTCCGATAGAGGGCCTCGGTGTCGGCCACCAGCCGGTCCACGCAGAACGCCCGGCCCGTCCATGTCCGGGCCGACTCGCCCATCCGCCGCGCCAGGCCGGGGTCCACCAGCAGCCGTACGAGGCGGTCGGCGATCTCGTCCGGGTCGGGCTCGGTCAGGAATCCCGTGCGATGGTCCATGACGACCTCGGGAACGCTGCCGACACGCGTGGCCACCACCGGCAGGCCCGCCATGCCGGCCTCCACGAGCGCCAGCGGCGTGCCCTCGCTGTCGGAGGTGAGCAGCACCACGTCGGCCGCGGCGTACACGGTCTCGACGTCGCGCCGCCAGCCGAGCAGCCGGAAGGACTCCCACATCGGCATGACGGCCCGCTCCACCTCCTCCTTCAGCTCACCGCTGCCGCAGACGAGGAACCGGGCGCCGGGCAGCCGGGCCAGCACCGCCTTGGCGACCTCCGCGAGCCGGTCGGGCCGTTTGGTCTTCTTCAGCCTGCCGACGTACGCCACGATCGGCGCGTCCAGCGGGACGCCCAGCGAGGCGCGGGCCTGGGAGCGCTCGGGCAGCGGGGCGAGCTCGACGCCCGGCGGGATGACGACGTACTGCTCGGGCCGGCCGATCCCGGCCGCGAGGAGGTCGTCGCGCACCCGGGCGCCGACCGTGACGAGGCGGTCGGTCATCTTCGCCAGCCGGCGCTCCGTGCGGACGTAGGCGGCCCGCCGCAGGCGGGAGAGCTGTCCGTCGAGGAGGTGGCCGTGATAGCTGTGCACCCGGGCGGCCCCGACCCCCGACAGCCGCACCGCGAGGCGGCCGAGCGCACCCGCCTTGGTGGTCCTGGTGTGCACGATATGTGGCTTGAACTCGCGCATCGCGTTCGTCAGCCGGAACAGGGCCCGATAGTCGTCGGCCGGTTTGATCGCGCGGCCGAGGCCCGGCACCCGGTGGACCGGGATCGTCGCGTCGCGAAGCTGCAGGTGGTCGCCTTCGCCTCCGTCGACGTATCCGGTGTAGAGGCGGTGGTCGAACTCCACCGGGCTGAGCCGCTCGCACAACCCCGTGACCTGGGTGGCGGGACCGCTCACGTTCATCCGGGCGATTATTTCCATGACACGAATCCGGTCGTCCGGTTTCATGCTGGCTCCTCCCTGATCATGTCGGAGAAGCTAGTCCGCGGTCCCACTTCCGATTGGGCTCCCGGACGCCGCCGGAAGAGACTTTTCCCTATCCGTACCCAAGCCTTACAGCCGTCCCGTCCGCCAATCCCGGGGGTGGCGGAGGGATCACTCCTACAGTCGTAGCGTGGCGGAGAAGCTGGTGGTCGTGGGCCAGGGCCCGGCCGGGCTGCCCCTGGCGATGCGCGCCGTGGAGGCGGGATTCCGCGTCGTCGGCCTCGACGAGGACGGGTGGCGGGTCAAGCGGCTCAACGCGGGGGAGCCGTGTGCCGAAGGCGTCGGCGCGGACGCGCTCGCCGCCGCGCACGCCTCCGGCAGGTACGCGGCCAGCGCCGACGCGGACGACGCCACCGGGTTCGACGTCTGCGTGCTCACCTCGCCCGTACGGATGCGGGGCGGCGCGCCCGACCTCGGCCCGCTCGGCTCGGCGGTCCGCCGGATCGCCCCGTTCCTGCGGCCGGGGGCGACCGTGGTGCTGGAGGGCACCGCCTATCCCGGCACCACCGAGGAGTTCGTACGGCCGCTGCTCGAACAGGGGTCGGGGCTGCGCGCGGGGGAGGACTTCCATCTGGGCCACAGCCCGCACCGGGCCGAGCCGGGCAACCCGCGCTGGCGGCTCGGCAACACCCCCAAGGTCGTCTCGGGCGTCGACGCGGCCTCGCTGCGGGCGGTGACGGACTTCTACGGCAGGCTCGTGCGGGAGACCGTCCCGGTCTCCTCGCCCCGGGTGTCGGAGATGTGCGCGCTGCTGGAGACCGCCCGCGCGCACGTCGGCGCGGCCCTGGCGAACGAGCTGTCGATCTTCGCCGCGCAACTCGGCGTCGACGTGTGGGAGGCGGTCGAGGCCGCCGCCACCACGCCCTTCGGGCACGCCACCCCGGTGCCCTGCCCGGGGATCGAGGATCCCTGCCTGCCGCTCGACGTGACATACCTGCCGTGGGGGATCCGGCGCGGCGTCGGGCGGGGCTTCCGGCTGATCGAGGCGGCCAACGACGTCAACGCGCACATGCCCGCCCACGTGGTCGACCGGCTCGGCCTCGCGCTGAACCGCAGGTGCCGCTCGATCAGGGGCAGCAGGATCCTGCTGCTGGGGCTTTCGCCCGTCGAGGTCGCCAAGACGCTGTGCCGGCTCGGCGCCCGGGTGCGGGCCGCGGACCCCCGTGCCGACGACCGCTGCCCCGACGATTTCGTCGTACCCGCCGGGGTCGAGGTGGTCGAGCCGGACGCCGCCGAGCTGGCCAGGGCCGACGCGGTCGTCGTGCTCGGCGGGCAGGACTGCTACGACTACGACCTGGTGCAGCGGGCCAGCCGGTTCGTCTTCGACACCCGGGGCCGCTGCCGCGGCCCGAACGTCGAACGGCTGTGACTCAGCGGTAGCGCAGCCTCGCCACGCGGCCGGTCAGGTTGAGCGGCAGGAGCCGGGCGAGCGTCGCGACCGCCTTGTAACGGGCCGACGGGATGCTCACCCACGCCCCGCGCGCCAGGTCGCGCATCGCGTCGGCGGCGACACGGTCGGCCGACAGCCACGCGAAGCGCGGCAGCCCGGACATGTCGAGCTCGGCCCGGTCGTGGAACTCGGTCCGTACGAACCCCGGGCACAGCGCCATGACCCGCACGCCGTGCCGGTTGACGATGTCGGCCGCCGAGGCGCTGTAGTTCACCACCCACGCCTTGCTGGCGCTGTAGGTGCCGCCGGGGAGGAACGCCGCGACCGAGGCCACGTTGATCACGCCGCCCCGCCTCTTCGAGATCATGTACGGCAGGGCCGCCCGGGTCAGCCGCAGCACCGCCTCGCAGTGCAGCCGCAGCATCCGCACCTCGTCCTCCACGGGGGTGTCGAGGAAGCCGCCGTGGTGCCCGAACCCGGCGTTGTTGATCAAAAGGTCGATGCCGGAGGTCAGCCGTCGCTCGGCCGCCGCCATCCCCTCGTCGGTGGCGAGGTCGGCGCGCAGCGGCTCGACCGGCACGCCGTACCGCTTGTGCAGGGCCTCGGCGGAGGCGGCGAGCCGCTCCTGATCACGGGCCACCAGGACCAGGGAGAATCCGTCGGCGGCCAGGCGGCGCGCGAAGGCGGCGCCGATCCCGGCGGTCGCGCCGGTGATGAGTGCGGTGGGCATGACGGCAGCGTACCCACCATGGAGGTCCCCTCGTCCGGCGCCGGAACGGCGCTCACGCCTCGGAGGTGCGGGCGATGAGCTCCTCCACCTTCGCGCTGAGCCGGGCGGCGCGGGGCCACCCGGCGTACAGGGTGAGGAACACGACCGTCTCGCGCAGCTCGGCCGGGCTCAGCTCGCCCGAGCGCAGGGCGGTCTCGAGGTGCAGCTCCAGCATGTCGTCCATGTCCTGGCCGACGAGCAGGCCGAGCAGCAGCAACCGCCGTTCCCTGACCGTGAGGACCTGCCGGGACCACACCTCGGAGAACATGCGCTCCGCCGTCACTCCGAAGAAGCCGTCCGGCCCCTCGCCGGTGCCGTCCTCTTCGTAGACCTGCTTCATCTGCGCCAGCCCTCCCCACGGTGATTCCTGACGTCATGCATCCAGATGTCGTGTTCGGGGCAGTCAGGTGTTACATCGATCCGCTCATCCGACCCCGGCCGATCTCACTACGCGGGTCTTCCGATTGTCATGTCCCGCGTGGGCAAAGCGGATCCCCCGCGCAGGCCGGGACCGCCGGATGTGCCGGAAACCGCTTTCGCCGGTCGCCCTTCGGGGTACGGCATCAAGGGTGGGTCCGCGGCCGATCGGAGCCGGTGGGGCGAGAGGGTCCGGATAACAGGATGAGCCAAGATCCGAGCAAGATTTGGTCTAGTTTTCCGGCGCGTCGCAGACTTACCGTTGGGAAGGATAGTTGGAAAACGGGCACTACTACCTCGTAGACCCGCAAAGCGGAGGTTGGGCCCTGGTGGAAAGACCGCGGGTAAGGACCGGGGTGGTGGGAACGGTCGTGGGGGCGGCGATGGCCGCCTCTGTGCTGTCCGGCTGTGCCGGCCCCGAATACACCTACGTACGCGACGATACGGGCGGCACCTACTTCAAGGTCCCCGCGTCATGGCGGCAGATCGACCAGAAGACGCTCGACAAGGAACTCTTCGGCGATGCCGACTCCGCCACCGCACAACTCGCGAGGCAGGCGATGTGGACGGCGGCGTTCGACGCCTACGACGAGCCGTCCCTCACGCACCTTGTCCTGGGCTCCGCGGGCAACGACGACAAGCCTTTCGTGTTCGCCAAGGTGCAGAAGCTCAGCGAGGCCGAGCAGAACGCGGCGTCGCTCAATCTGCTGCGTGTCTCCCCTCCGATGCCGGTGCCGCTGACGGAGGAGCAGCAGAAGGAGTTCGAGGCGAGCGGCCTGACGGGGTTCGAGCTGCTCGCCGACGAGGTGCTGCCCATCACGGACGGCGTCCGCGGCGTCCACACCGTCTACAACTACCGCGTGGGAGACACGGTGCAGACGTTCGACAGGACGGCCTACCTGTCGGCGGACGGGACGACGGCGTCCACTCTGCTGATCCGCTGCTCGCCCGCGTGCTACCGCCAGCGGGCCGCCGAGATCGGCACCGTCGTCAAGTCCTTCAAGGTCAAGCACCTCATCAACCCGTGAAGGAGCCCCTCATATGAGTACGGCCCTCCCACCGAAGCACCACGAGGGGCTTCGCGAGCCGGGGTCGGGTCCGGTGGACCGCGACCCGCTCACCAGGAAACGTCTGCCGCTGTGGGACCGGACGAAGTTCCTGATCCTGCTCGCCGTCGCGTTCGGCGTGCTGTACTGGAACGAGATCGCGACGTACGAGGGCATCATCTCCCCTTATGACGCCGCGGTGATGACCGTCCGGAACGCGTCGTGGGTGCTGTGGCTGGCGGGCATCGAGGTGGTCCGGCAGATCCACTTCCTCATCAGCGAGCGCTCGGCCGGCTATCACCGGTTCTGGACGCAGAGGGTCTTCGGCGGCTGGAACCGCTGGTCGCATCGTAGGTTCAACGACTGGAACCGCTACCGCATCTCCCGCGCGATCAAGTGGGCCGTGTGGATCGCGATCATCGCGCTGGTGCTGGGCAAGGTGCAGCAGGTCTCGCCGCTTGAGGCGCTGTACAGCGTGCCGGCCACGGTGTGGGGCTTCCTCCCCATGGTCCTGCAGCTCATGCTGATCATGGTGGTCGCGGTCGGCCAGTTCGTCGCGATCTTCTGGTTCCTGTCGCGGGGCGGCGTCGACGTCTACTACCCCGACGACATCAAGACGCGCTTCTCCGACGTCTGGGGCCAGGACCACGTGGTCGAGCGGGTCAAGGAGAACATCGTCTTCCTGGAGAAGCCGGACGAGATCGAGGCCAGGGGCGGCTACGTGCCCAGCGGCATCCTGCTGTGGGGCCCGCCCGGCACCGGCAAGACGCTCATGGCCGAGGCGGTCGCCGGCTCGACCGGCAAGCCGTACGTGTTCGTCGACCCGGGCGCGTTCATCAACATGTTCTTCGGCGTCGGCGTCCTCAAGGTCAAGTCGCTGTTCCGCAAGCTGCGCAAGCTGGCCCTGCGGTACGGCGGCGTCATCGTGTTCTTCGACGAGGCCGACTCGCTCGGCCGCCGCGGCGCGCTGGCGCAGGGCGGACCCGGCGGCTGGGGCAGGTCGGTCCCGGCGCCGTTCGCCGACTCCGGCTGCAACGGCTTCGCCTACCTCGACCCGCACACCCGTACGGTGCTCGGCCGTCACGCCGCGGGCCCGGCCGCCGAGGCCGCGCCGGCGCGGATGCCGCGCACCGGCGCCTTCGTCAACCGCCTCGTGTACGGCGCGGGCATGGGCGGCGGCGGTGGCGGCATGGGCACGCTGGAGGCGCTGCTCACCGAGATCTCCGGCCTGAAGAAGCCGCGCGGCTTCGTCAACCGCTATGTGCGCAGGCTGCTCGGCATGCGGCCCAAGCCGCCGCCGAAATACCGCATCCTCATCATGATGGCCACCAACCTGCCCGAGGCGCTGGACGACGCCCTGCTGCGGCCCGGCCGCATCGACCGCATCTACAAGGTCGGCTATCCCTCGAAGGCGGGCCGGATCCGCACGTACAAGGGCTACTTCGACAAGGTCAGCCACCAGCTCACCGACGAGCAGATCGACAAGCTCGCCACGATCACGCCGTACGCCACCGGTGCGACCATCAAGGACCTGGTCAACGAGTCGCTGATCACCGCGATCCGGGACGGCCGGGAGACCATCACCTGGTCGGACGTGATGCGGGCCAAGCGGCTCAAGCAGCTCGGGCCGCCCGAGGACGTCGAATACATCGAGCGTGAGCGGCACGCGGTCGCGGTGCACGAGGCGTGCCACGCGGTCGCCGCCTACCGCACCCGCCATCACCTGGAGATCGACCTGGCGACGATCGAGAAGGGCGCCGACTACCTCGGCATGGTGGCCAGCATCAAGCCGGAGGACCAGTTCACCCGGTGGAAGTCGGAGTACGAGGCCGACATCATGGTGTCGCTCGCCTCGCTGGCGGGGGAGCGGATGTTCTTCGGCGAGGACAACTCCTCCGGCGTCTCCGGCGACCTGCAGAGCGCGACCGCGATCACCGGGCTCATGGAGGCCCACTGGGGCATGGGCATCGGGGTGGCGTCGCTGCCGGCGCTGCAGGAGCTCGGCCTGCGCGAGGGCAAGGCGGCCCAGCCGCAGCCGGGAGGCGGCGGCATCGGCTTCACCGGCACTCCGGCGGGCCGGCGCGACGAGATGGTGCCCGACATGCTCCCCGAGCGGATCGAGTTCAACCTCAGCCGGCTGCTGGAGAAGACGGCCGAGCTGCTGCGCGAGAACCGCCGCGAGGTGCTGTCGGTCGCGCACGCGCTGGAGCAGCACAAGACGCTGAACGGCGACGACGTGGTCGCGGTCATCGAGGGCAGGATGGGCCCGCTGATCGACGGCACCGTCTACACCTCCGACGAGTTCTACGAGGAGATCGAGACCTACCACGCGGCCGCGGCGGCGGCCCACAAGGCGCACAGCGAGGTCCCGGTCGAGCTTCCGCTGCCCCGGAGCCGGGTCATCGAGGCGTCGGTCGTGCCGGCGTCCTCGGGCGGCACCGCGCCGGTGCTGGTCGCGCCGCCGCCCAACGGCCTGGCCGGCGGCAACGGGCACACCCCGGCGACGCAGCCGGTCGCCCCGGCGCAGCCGGACTTCGTGCCGTGGAGCGGCTCGCCGCCGCCGGTCGCCCCGGCCCCGCCGTTCGCCCGGTCGTCCGCGGAGCCGTCCCGCGCGTCGTACGGCGCGCTGTGGGCGGTCGTCGGCGTGGTCGTGGCGGTGGTGCTGCTCATGCTCCTGGGCGTGCTGCTGTTCGCCGCGCCGCGGGGCGCGGCCGGCGCGGCGGGCGCCTCCGTCGCGGGCGTGCCCGCGGGCACGGCCGTCCTGCTGGCCGTCGCGCTGGTCGCGGTGATCGGCGGCATCGCGGTCGCGTTCCTGCTGGTCCGCTCCCACCAGGCGGGGCGGCGGCGGGCCGAGGAGGCCAGAGACCGGGCCGCCGAACGCGCGCAGTTGCTCGCGGCGGCCATGGACCCCGAGGTCGCGATGCGGCTGCTCGGCTACGACGGCAGGCGAGGCCCGGAGTCCTGAGCCTGAGACGTCCTGGCCGTCCGGCCCTGCGATCCGATCCCCGGTGGGCGCCGCCCGCCGGGGATCGGCGTTTCCGGGACCGCGTCGGCGATCACCCAGATGGTGACCAAGCCGGAGCGCGTGGGCCTGGTGGAGCGCCACCCGGATCCGTTTCCCGTCCGCGCCACGGCCGCCGGTGCCGCGATCGTGGACGGACGGCGCGCCGAGCGCATGGCCCGGAAGAGGCGCCCGGCGAAGGGCCCGCGGGGGCCGTGGTTCTCCGGCCCAGGCTCTTCCGGTCACGGCTCTTCGAGCCGAGTCCGGGACGTTCTCCCGGGTCCCGGGCAGGACGCCCCGGCCGTGGCCTGGGAGAACGCGCGGTGAACGGTCCTCCGGGTCAGAGGCGGAAGCCCAGATCGGGCGTGATCTCCGCCACGTCCATCTGGGCCTTCTGCAGGCGGCCTGAGTAGTCCCAGTTCATCGCCTGCCAGCGGGTGAACTGGTCGAGCACCCACATGCCGCTCTGCCTGCTGCCGTTGCCCGACCTGCCGTTCCCGCCGAACGGCAGGTGGGCCTCCGCGCCGGAGGTGGAGTTGTTGACGCTGACCATGCCGGCCGACACGCCCTCGCGGAACCGGAACACCGCCTTCGGGTCGGAGGTGTAGATGGACGACGACAGGCCATATCCGGGCCGGTTGGCCAGGTCGATCGCCTCGTCGAGAGTGGCGAACGTCGTCACGCCCACGATCGGACCGAACGTCTCCTCCAGGAACAGCCGGTCATCGGGACGGACGCCGTCCACCACCACGGGGTGGTAGTAGAGGCCCTCGCCGTCCATCCGGCCGACCGGGCCCGGCAGCACGGTGTGGTGCGGCTGGATCCAGCCCAGGTATTCCTCGTAACGCTCGGCGAACTTGTGGTCGAGCAGCGGGCCGTACAGCACGTCGCCGTTCGGGTCGCCGATCTTCGCGTCGCGCACGAGGGCGGTGAACCGGCGCAGGAACTCGTCGTGGACGTCCTCGTGCACGATGACCGTGCCGAGGGAGGTGCACCGCTGACCGGCGGTGCCGAAGCCGGAGAACAGCGCGCCCTCGGCGGCGAGATCGAGATCGGCGTCCGGCATGACGACCATCGGGTTCTTGCCGCCGAGCTCCAGGCAGGGCGACTGCAGGTGCCGCCCGCACAGCTCGCCGATGGCCCGGCCGACCGCGCTCGACCCGGTGAAGCCGACCTTCTGCACGGTGCCCTCGCCGAGCGCGCGGTCGAGTCCCGCGTACGTCTGCTCGCCGTCGGCGAAGACGATGTTGAGCACGCCGTCGGGCAGCCCGGCCGCCGCGAACAGCCGATAGAGCGCGTGCGCGGAGGCCGCGGCGTATTCGGCCGGCTTCCACACCACCGCGTTGCCGCACAGCAGCGCCGGGACCAGATACCACGAGGGGACCGCCACCGGGAAGTTGCCCGCGGTCACGACCGCCGCCACGCCGACCGGGACGCGGAAGGTGAACAGGCTCTTGTCGGGCATCTCCGACGGCACGGTCTGCCCGTAGAGGCGGCGGCCCTCGCCCAGGAAGAAGTCGCAGGTGTCCACGATCTCGCGGACCTCGCCCAGCGCCTCGGCGTACGGCTTGCCGATCTCCTCGGTCACCAGCCGGGCCAGCGCCTCGGTGTTGGCCTCGACCAGGCGGCCGATCGAGGCGATCACCCGGCCGCGCACCGGAGCGGGGACGCGCGCCCACTCCCGCTGGGCGACCGACGCGGCGCGGCTGGCGCCGGCGAAGTCGTCCGCGCCGGCGAGCAGGACGGTCGCCACCGTCTCCGCGGGCCGCGCCGGGTTGACGGACTCGTACGGCGTGCCCGAAGCGAGCTCCTCACCCGCGACGACGGAAACGATCTGCACAGCCACCGCTGACCTCCGGAATTGTTGCTGGTGCCACGCCTTGATTACACAGTATTTCCGTCCGGGGCACCCGGCGACAGGCCCTCCTGGAGGGCGACCGCGGCGGCCTGGGTGCGGCTGGTCACGCCGAGCTTGGCCAGGATGTTCGAGACGTGCACGCTCACCGTCTTCTGCGAGATGAACAGCCGATCGCCGATCTCCCGGTTGGCCAGGCCGGCCGCGACGTGGGCCAGCACCTCCCGCTCACGCGTGGTGAGCGCGGCCAGCCGCCCCGGCTCGCGTGCCGCTCCCGGCGGCTCACCGGCGGCGGTCTCCTGCGCCTCGCCGTCGTGGGCGGACGTGGAGACCGCCGAGGCGTCCGCTGGGGTGACCGTGGGGGTCGCCGTTGGGGTGGCCGCCGTCGGGTCGGGGAATCCGGCCCGTGCCCCGACCGCCCTCAGCGTTTCGAGGAAGGGCCGGGCTCCGAGCGCGGCGGCGACGTGCACCGCGCGCTCCCACTCGACGCGGGCCGCCGCGCGGTCACCCGCCCGCAGCAGGCTCTCGGCCAGCCGCCACCGCGACCGCGCCTCCTCGTAGACGAAGCCGAAGCCGAAGGCTTCGGTGGCACGCCGCCAGACCTCCGGATCCTCCGTGCCGTTGGCGCGGTGCCACTCGGCCTCCGCCCGTGCCAGCCAGGCCACTCCCTCCGGCCCCAGCCGGCCTCGCGGGCCGTTCGGCCCGTTCTCCGCCGCCCACCGTGCCCGGCGCAGCAGGTCGTCGCAGGGCTCGCCGGTCCGGCCGAGGTCGGCCAGCGCCCACAGGCCGGTGGCCGCGATGCGGATCAGGCTGGGATCGAACGGTTCGAGCACCGCGACGATCGCGTTGACGTGGTCGAGCGCGGTGTGCGGGTCGCCGCGCCACAGCGCGTGCTCGGCCGCCATGCCGCGGCCCATGTAGCTGATCAGGTCGTCCGACCAGAAGCGGGACAGCCACCGCAGTCTCTCTTCGGCGCCCGGGCGCCCCCGGCCCACCTCGACGAAGAGGGCGAACGACGACAACTGGGCCTCGGCCCTGGTGCCGACCCGGACGCCGAACCCTCCCGCCAGCCGCTCCGCCGCGTCCCAGTCGCCGTCCGCGTAGTGCACCAGGTAGTTCAGGAAGCGCAGGTCCGTGCCGAACGTGCTCCAGTTGAGCCCGGTCTCCTCGGCCAGCCGTACGCCGTCCTCGGTGATGCGGGCGGCCACAGCGAGGGCGCCGTTCTCGTAATGGATGCGGGCGAGGTTGAAACGCGCCCGCAGGTCGATGGACAGGTCGCCGGAGGGGCGGCGGGTGGCGCGCGTGAGGAGATCGACGGCCTGCTCGACGCTGGTCCCGAACTCCTCCTCGATCAGGGCGAGCGAGACGAGCGCGCTGGCCTCCGCGTCGCGGGCGCCGGTGGCCTCCGCGACCTCCAGCGCCCTGGCCGCCGTCGCCGCCGCCTCCTTGTCGTGGTACTGCCGGAAGAGCGCGCGGGCGTAGGTGGCCAGAGCCCTGGCCAGCAGCGGACTGTGCGGCGCGGCGTCCACCGCCTCCCGGGCGGCCGCGACCGCCTCGGCCTCGTCGCCGCCCGCGTCCGCCAGGTAATAGGACAGGCGTTCGCCGGTCTCCGCGATCAGGGCCGGGTCGTCGGTCTCATGGCGCAGCCGCCGCACCTGTTCCGCCGCCCGGTGGTAGTCGCCCGCCGCGGCCGCCGCGGCGGCGCCGGCCAGCGCGATCCTCGGCCGGCTCGCCCCGGCCAGCCGTTCGGCCTCCGGCACCTGGTCCCAGACCTCCAGCGCCCGCCCGTAGTGCCGGTGCGCCTCCGCGGGCGCGCCGAGCCCGGCGGCCATCCGCCCGGCCTCCACCGACGCCCGCAGCGCGCCCGGCAGGTCGTGCCCGGCGAGGTGGTGATGGGCCAGCTCGGCGGGGGCGCCGCCGCGTTCGGCGAGCAGCGCGGCGAACGCGGTGTGCAGGCGGGTCCGCTCGCCCGGCAGCAGGTCGTCGTAGACGGCCTCCTGAAGGAGCGCGTGCCGGAAGGTGTAGCCGTCGCTGCCCGCCGTGAGCAGCCGCTGCGAGACGATCTCGCGCAGCGCGTCCTCCAGCGGCAGGTCGCCGAGCCCGGTCGCGTCGCGCAGCAGGTCGTGACCGACCCGGCGGCCGGCCACCGCGGCGACCCGCAGCACCTGGCGGGCGGTGTCGGACAGGGTCTCCACCCGGGCGAGCAGCAGGTCTGCGAGCGTTCCGGGCAGCCGCGCCCGTTCCGCGCCGGCCGCCAGGAGCTCCTCGGCGAAGAACGGGTTGCCGCCGGCGCGCTCGATCACGGTCGTCAGGCCGCGCTCCGCCACCGGCCCCGCGGGGCCCTCACCGTACCGGTCGAGGACGGCGAGATACTCCGCCATGTCGTCGTCGCCGAGCGGCGGCAGCTCGACGGAGGTGACCAGCGGCAGCCGCCGCAGCTCGGCCAGGACCGGGCGCAGCGGGTGGCGGCGGTGGAGGTCGTCCGTACGGTAGGTGCCGACGAGGCACACCCGCTCGCGCTGCAGCATGCGGGTGAGGAAGACCAGCAGGTCGCGGGTCGAGCGGTCGGCCCAGTGCAGGTCCTCGAACACGAACAGCACCGGCTGCCGCCCGGCCACCTCCGACAGCATGTCGAGCACCGACCCGAACAGGCGCTGCTGGGCGAGCCCCCCGGTCGTCGCCTCCGTGGGGCCCGCCTCGTCGCCGGGCAGCAGCCGCCGCAGCGCGGGACGGGCCGTGACGGCCGAACCGACCGGTCCGTCGGCGTCGGCGGCTCCGCGCAGGGCGTCGGCGAGCGGCAGATAGGGCAGGGCGTCGCCGAGCTCGGCGCACTGGCCGGTGAGCGTCACGAAGCCCCGCCGCTGCGCGAGGTCGCACAGCTCGGTCACGATCCGCGTCTTGCCGATCCCCGCGTCGCCGCCCACGAGGGCGACCCCCGCGAGCCCGGCCGCCGCGGAGTCGAGCACGCCCAGGAGCCGATCGAGCTCGGCAGAACGCCCGATCAGCACTCTTTGCGGCGTACGCGCAACCACGCAGGCGAGTATGACACGCGGCCCCGACAAAACCGTGCCCCCGACGTCGGCGCCCACCCGTTCCGGTGGCCGGCCGTGCCGAGGTGCTCGCCCAGCAGCGGCACCGGCCCGGGCCCGCCGTCCGGACCCCCACAGAGGAGAGCCGCGGCCCCGACGTCTACGAGAAGGCGTATGACGCCCCCCACCCCGAGCTGTTCTTCAAGTCGCTCGGCCGGCGGGTGCGCGGGCACGGGCAGGCGATCGCCGTACGGCCCGACTCGTCCTGGGACGTCCCGGAGCCGGAGCCGGCCGTGGTCGTCCGCGCCAACGGCGAGATCGCCGGTCACCACGATCTGCGACGACGTGAGCTCCCGGTCCGTCGAGGGCGAGAACCCGCTGTGCCTCCCGCAGCCCTCAATATCCGGTGGCGCCGTCGATCCGCTCGCGGAGCAGGTCGGCGTGCCCGTTGTGGCGGCCGTAGATGCCGATCATGTCCACCAGGATGCGGCGCAGCGAGATCGGCTGCCCGGTGGCGCGGTGGACGCCGGTCTCGTCCAGCGAGTGGGCGGCGACGATCTCACGGGAGCGCGCGCACTCCGCCCGCCACACGGCGAACGCCTCCTCGACGTCTCCGTCCAGATCCTCGAAGTCCTGGTCGGGGTCGTCGTCGGAGTAGTAGAGGAGCGGGACGTCCTCACCGGCGAACTGGATGCGGAACCACCACCGCTCCACGCCCGCGACGTGCCGGAGGATGCCGTGGAGGCTGAGCCCGGACGGCGGCACTCCCTTGTCCGACAGCCGATCGCCGGGGACCCCCGCGCATTTCATCGCGAACGTCTCGCGTTGCCATTCGAGAAAGGCCGTGAGGATCTCCCGCTCGTCGCCGACGAGGGGCGGGGTGGACCGGCGATCGCCGTCCCACTTCTTCGAATAGTTCACCTCGGGTATGTCGTTCACGGGCCCGACTCTGCCAGACGGCTCCGACACTTTCGCCCGGGCGCGGGCCCGTCCGCTCACATGGGGGAGGAAGCGCCAGGCTCTCCGGCACGCCGGGAGCCTTCCGCCCATCCGCTTTCGCGTGGGTGAGAAGGGACGTGCTCCGCCCCGCCGCCGGGCCCGGACCGGCCCCGTTTCGCGGGCGCGGCTAATTGTCGGAGCCCGGGGCTACTGTGCGGCGGGTGATGACACGGTGGGGCCAGGCCGCGACCCGGGACACGGGTGACGCGGGGGTGGACGGCGCCCGTGCCGGCACCGATGCCGAGACCGATGCCGGCGCTGGGGCCGGGGCCGGGGCCGGTGGCCGGGTGGCGGCCGGGCGCAGCCAGGCCGAGCAGCGGGAGAGCAGGGTCGCCGCGGGCCTGTCGGAGCTGGAGCGGTGGCTGGCCGACCAGATCGGGCAGGGGATCGCGCAGGCCCGTCAGACGGGGCCGGCCGACTGGGAGGATCTCGCGAGACGCCTGGTCGACGCGCAGGCGCCGGGTGTGGCGGGGACCGTCACCCGGCTCTCGCGGGTGCTCGGCGCCGAAGACTGGCCGGGCCTGCTGCTCGGGGAGTACGCGCTGCTTCACCTGCTCGCGGTCGCCCATCGCCGTGCCGCCGCGCTGCCCGGGCCGTTGCGGCAGACCGTGCGGGCGCGGGTGGGATTCCCCGTCACGAGGGAGTCGGTCCTGGCCACCCCGGCGGTTCGGGACCACTGGGATGTCGTCGGCTGCCGCGACGAGGAGCAGGACCGGCTGGTCGCCCGTCGCGTGTGGCTGGCCGGACGCACGACGGGCCGTCTGGCGATGGTGCTGTCGTTCGCGCCGGCCGGGCAGCCGCTCGACACGTTTCCGCCGCCCGGCACGACGATCGACGCCGACCTGGCCTTCTATCCGGGGGCCTCGCCCCTGCGCGCCCTGGTGGCCGGGCGGCGGGGCCATGTCGACGCCGGGCCGCCCCCGGGCACAAAGGTCTCCCAGGTGCCCGCGCTGATCGCCGAGGTGCTCGCCGCCGATCCCTGGACCGACTCCTGGCCGCTGGTGCTCGACGGGGCCGTGCCGTGCCCGGACGGCCTCGCGGACGACGAGGGGAACGCACTTCCGCTGCATCCGTCCGCGGGCGTCCCGTGGCGCCTGCTGGCCGTCTCCGGCGGGCGGCCGGTGACGGTCGCCGCCGAGTGGACGCCGCGTGGGCTGCTCCCGCTGACGGTGTGGAACGAGGACGGCGGGGCGGTGCGGTTATGACGCGTGCCGTTTCCGGGCGATGGGAGGCCGGACGGGTCTCGTGGGAGGAGCTGGTCTCCACCGCGCTGGTGGGCGCCGGCCGCCGCGCCGTCCCGCCGGAGAGCCTGTTGGAGCGGGCCGCCGAGCAGGTGGTGCGGATGCGCGCGGGACGGCGGCCGGGCAGGGGCAGTCCGCCGGTTCCCGCGCCGGCGGAGACGATGCCTCTCGTACCCGGCGCCGCCGCGGACCGGCTGGCCCGCATGCTCGCGGGGGAGCAGAGCAGGCTGCTGACCGAGTGGCTGGAGACGGCGGCGGCGCGGCGGGTGCGGGTCCCGGCCGAGATGATTCCCGGGCTGCTCGACCTCGGGGCCCGCGACCGGTCGATCCGCGCCTGCCTGGGGGCGGTCACCGGAGCCCGGGGCCGCTGGCTCGCCGGTCTCAACCCGGCATGGGCCTATCTGCTGGCGGAGCCGGCGCACGTGCCGCCCGACGAGGTGTGGGAGCTCGGCACCAGCGGCGACAGGCGTGCCTTCCTGGCCGCCTTGCGGCGCCGTGACCCGGCCGCCGCGCGGGAGCTGCTCGAACGCGGCTGGAGCGCCGAGACGCCGGAAGACCGGGCTGTTTTCGTGACGATCCTCGCCGACGGCCTCGGCATGGCCGACGAACCGTTCCTGGAGGCGGTGCTCGACGACCGGCGCCGCGAGGTGCGGCAGGCCGCCGCCGACCTCCTCACCCGCCTGCCGCGGTCGCGGCTGGCCCTGCGCATGACCGCACGCGCGCGCCGTCTCGTGACCGGGGACGGCTCGCGGCTGCGGGCCGAGCCGCCGCCGGAGTGCGACGGCGAGATGGAGCGCGACGGCGTCAGGGCGCGGCCGCCCGCCGGGATGGAGACGCGGGGCTGGTGGCTCCAGCAGGTGGTGGCGCACACGCCGCTGTCGTTCTGGCCGGATCATCTCGGCATGCCGCCGGACGAGATCGCGGCGGCCCGGATCGGCGACTGGCAGCGTGAGGTCCGCATGGGCTGGACCAGGGCCGCCATCCTGCAGCGGGACGCGACGTGGGCGCGTGCCCTGTTCGAGGCCGAGCCGCTGACCGACCTGCTGGCCGTGCTCCCGCCGGAGGAGCGGTCGCGCCGGGCGGCCGAGCTCGTGGCGGGCCATCCCGTGGACGGCCAGATGGTCATGATGCTGGGCGGCGTGCCGCGGCCGTGGGGGCACCGGCTGGCGAGGGCCGTGCTCAAGAAGATCGTCGAGACCACGCGGACGCAACCGTGGAACGCCGGTGAGCTGATCCGGCTGGCGGGGGAGCGGTTCGACCCCGCGATGCACGAGCACGCCGGGGAGGTCCCCGAGCTGGCCGCGACCCTGCGCTTCCGTTCCGAGATGCTGAAGGAGCTTGAGTGACCGGCATTCTGCGCCCGCACGCGGAGGACCAGTTCGCCGACGAGCTGGCGATCCTCGCGAAGACCGACGACCGGCCGCGCCCACCGGGCTGGCGGCTGTCGCCCTGGGCGGTGACGACCTACGTGCTGGGGGACGGCGGCCAGATCACGCCGAAGTACATCGGCCCGCGCAGGATCGTCGAGGTCGCGGTGGCGACGCTCGCCACCGACAGGGCACTGCTGCTGCTCGGCGTGCCCGGCACGGCCAAGACTTGGTTGTCCGAGCATCTCGCCGCGGCGATCAGCGGCGACTCGACCCTGCTCGTGCAGGGCACGGCCGGCACGGCGGAGGAGGCCGTGCGTTACGGGTGGAACTACGCGCGGCTGCTGTCGGAGGGCCCGTCCCGAGGGGCGCTGACGCCGAGCCCGGTCATGCGGGCCATGGCGGAGGGACGGCTGGCCAGGATCGAGGAGCTGACCCGCATGCCGTCCGACGTCCAGGACGCCCTGATCACCGTGCTGTCCGAGAAGACGCTGCCGATCCCCGAGCTGGGGGAGGAGGTGCAGGCGGCCAAGGGCTTCAACGTCATCGCCACCGCCAACGACCGCGACCGCGGGGTCAACGAGCTGTCGAGCGCGCTGCGCAGGCGGTTCAACACCGTCGTGCTGCCGGTGCCCGCCAGCACGGAGGAGGAGGTCGGCATCGTGGCCCGGCGGGTGGCGCAGCTCGGCCGCGCCCTGGAGCTGCCGGAGACCGTGACCGGTTTGGAGGAGATCCGCCGCGTTGTGACGGTCTTCCGGGAGCTGCGCGCGGGCGTGACCTCCGACGGGCGGACCAAGATCAAGTCGCCAAGCGGCACGCTCAGCACGGCTGAGGCCATCTCGGTCGTCACCAACGGGATCGTGCTCGCCGCCCACTTCGGGGACGGCGTGCTGCGCCCGGCCGACGTCGCGGGCGGCATCGTGGGGGCGGTGGTCCAGGACCCGGTGTCCGACCGCGTGGTCTGGCAGGAATACCTGGAGACGGTCGTCCGCGACCGCGACGACTGGCGTGACTTCTACCGGGCCTGCCGCGATGCCGGCTGAGATCGCCGCCGGCGCCTTCCCCGGCCCGGACGGCGACCGGCGTGGCGGCCGGGGCGGTTCCCGGAGTGGCGACGACCACGACGACCGGGGCCACTCGGGTGGCGGGAGCAGGCCGGAGGATCCGGCGCAGGAGGTGCCGGTGCCGGGGGTGCCGGTGCCGGGGGTGTCGGTGTTGGGGGTGCGGCACCACGGGCCGGGATCGGCCAGGGCCGTGCGCGACGAGCTGAACCGGATCCGGCCCGATCTGGTGCTCGTCGAAGGCCCGCCCGAGGCCGACGCCCTGGTGGCGCTCGCCGCCGATCCCGGCATGCGCCCGCCCGTCGCGCTGCTGGCGTACGTGCCGGGAGAGCCGTCGCGGGCCGCCTTCTGGCCGTTCGCGGAGTTCTCCCCGGAGTGGCAGGCGATCGCCTACGCCGTCAGGGCGGGCGTCGAGGTGCGGTTCTGCGACCTGCCCGCCGCGCACAGCCTCGCGCTCGACGCCGACCCCGTACGCCGCGATCCCATCGGCGAGCTCGCCCGCGCGGCGGGATACGACGACCCGGAGCGGTGGTGGGAGGACCTGGTCGAGCACCGGGGCGAGGCCGGGACGCTCGACGTGGTCGCCGAGGCGATGCGGGCCGCGCGTGAGGGGCACGTCGCGGAGGGCGTCGAGGCCCGGCGCGAGGCGTACATGCGCAGGACGCTGCGGAAGGCGACGCGCGAGGGCTTCACCCGGATCGCGGTGGTCTGCGGAGCCTGGCACCTGCCCGCACTGACCCTGCCCGCACTGACCCTGCCCACGCCGACCCTGCCCACGCCGACCCTGCCCACGCCGACTCCGCCTGCACCGACCCTGCCCACGCCGACTCCGCCTGCACCGGCCTCGCCTGCACCGGGAGTGCCCGGGGGACATGCCCGGGAGACCGGCCGGACCGCGGGGCCGGGCCCGGGCACGCCGGACGGGCCCGGCGGGCTGCCCTCCGCGGCTGAGGACGAGCGGCTGCTGCGCGGCCTGCCGAAGGTCAGGGTCGAGGTGACCTGGGTGCCGTGGACCCACGGACGGCTCGCCGCCGGCGCGGGCTACGGCGCGGGGGTCGGCGCGCCCGGGTGGTACGAGCACCTGTTCACGGCGCCCGACCACCCCGTGGAGCGCTGGCTGGCCCGCGCCGCCGCGATCCTGCGGGAGGAGGGCCTGCCCGTCTCCTCCGCGCACGTCATCGAGGCCGTACGGCTGGCCGAGGGCCTGGCGGCGCTGCGCGGCAGGCCGCTCGCCGGTCTGTCGGAGGTCACCGACGCGGTCAGGGCGGTGCTGTGCGGCGGCGACGAGCTGCCGGTCGAGCTGGTCCGGCGGCGGATGGTCGTCGGGGAGCGGCTCGGGCGGGTGCCGGACGCCACGCCGATGGTGCCGCTGCGGCGTGACCTGCGCGACGAGCAGCGGCGGCTGCGCATGAAGCCCGAGGTCATGGCCGGGGAGCACGACCTCGACCTGCGCAGGCCGCTCGACCTCGGCCGCAGCCGGCTGCTGCACCGGCTCGCCCTGCTGGGCGTGCCCTGGGGGACGCCGCGGCGGGCCCGGAGCAAGGGGACGTTCAAGGAGTCGTGGTCGCTGGAGTGGCGTCCGGAGCTCGACGTGGCCCTCATCGAGGCGGCCGTGTGGGGGATCACGGTCGAGGCGGCGGCGACCGCCCGCGTCCGCGACCTCGCGAACGGCGCGGGCCTGCCCGAGCTGGCCGCGCTGGTCGAGCGCTGCCTGCTCGCCCACCTGCCGGACGCGCTGACGTACGTCCTGGGGCGGATAGAGGACCGGGCGGCGCTCGACGGCGAGGTGCGCCACCTCATGGGGGCGCTGCCCGCGCTCGTGCGGGCCCGCCGCTATGGCGACGTGCGCGGCACCGAGGGCCTCGCGGCTGTCACCGAGTCGATGCTCGCGCGGATCTGCGCCGGGCTGTCGCCCGCCCTCACGGGGCTGGACGAGGACGCGGCCCGGGAGATGGCGGCGCTGATGGACGGCGTCCACACGGCCGCCGGGTTGATGGGCGGCGGCCGGTGGCTCGCGACGCTGGCGGGGATCGCCCGGCGCGACGACCTGCCGGGGCTGCTCGACGGCCGGATCGTGCGGATCCTGTTCGACGCCGAGGCGCTGGAGGACGACGTGGCCGCCCGCATGGCGCGGGCGATGTCGTCCGGCGACCTCCCGGCCCGGTCGGCGGCCTGGATGGAGGGCTTCCTGTCCGGGGGCGGCCTGCTGCTCGTCCACGACCCGCGCCTGCTGGCCGTCGTGGACGCCTGGCTCACCGGCCTGTCACCCGAGGCGTTCGTGGACGTGCTGCCGTTGCTGCGGCGCACGTTCGGGGCGTTTCCCGCGCCGGAGCGGCGGATGATCGGCCGCAGGGTCCGCTCCGGCGCGGCGTCCGGTGGCGAGGAGGAGGCCGGGTACGACGACGGGCCGGCCGCGGCGGCCGTACGGACCGTGCGCGAGATCCTGGGACACGCGGGGAGGGCCTGATGGACGGCGAGGAGGAGCGGCTGCGCCGCTGGCGGCTGGTGCTGGGCGGCGCGGCGGAGGGGACGCTCGAAGGCGTGGACGCCCGGATGGACGCCGCCCTCACGGCCCTTTACGACGCGCAGGAGCAACGCGGCGCCGGCCTCGGCGCGTCCGCGCCCCGGGTGGCCCGCTGGCTGGGGGACATCAGGGAGTGCTTCCCCGCGGGTGTCGTGCAGGTCATGCAGAAGGACGCCATCGAGCGGCTCGACCTGACCCGGCTCCTGCTGGAGCCCGAGATGCTGGAGGCCGTCGAGCCCGACGTGCACCTGGTGGGCACGCTGCTGTCGCTGAGCCGGCTGATGCCGGAGCGGGCACGCGAGTCGGCAAGGGCCGTCGTCCGCACGGTCGTGCGGGAGCTGGAGGCCCGGCTGACGCGGCGCACCCTGACGGCCGTCAGCGGCGCGCTCGACCGCTCGGCGAGGACCCACCGGCCCAGGAGGACGGCCGAGGTCGACTGGAACCGTACGATCCGGGCGAACCTGCGCAACTACCTCCCCGAGCGGAGGACCGTCGTGCCGTCCCGGCTGGTCGGGTACGCCCGGGGGCGGCGGGCCGTCCAGCGGGAGGTCGTGCTGGCCGTCGACCAGAGCGGCTCGATGGCCGCATCGGTGGTGTACGCGGGGGTCTTCGCCGCGGTGCTCGCGTCGATGCGCTCGCTCAAGACCTCGTTCGTGGCCTTCGACACGGCCGTGGCCGACCTGACCGATCGGCTGCACGACCCCGTCGAGGTGCTGTTCGGCACCCAGCTCGGCGGCGGCACCGACATCAACCGCGCGGTGGCCTACTGCGAGCGGCTCGTCACCCGGCCGGCCGGCACGATCTTCCTGCTGATCAGCGACCTGTACGAGGGCGGGCCGCGTGAGGAGATGCTGCGCCGGATCGCCGCCATGACCGCCGCCGGGGTCCAGGTGATCGTGCTGCTCGCGCTGTCGGACGAGGGCACGCCGCAGTACGACCACGACAACGCGGCGGCGCTGGCCGCGATGGGCGTGCCGGTCTTCGCCTGCTCGCCGGACGCCTTTCCCGGCCTCATGGCGGCCGCCATAGAGCGCCGGTCGTACGACCAAGGTCGCATTCCCGCGCCCGGACGGTGATATGTAATGTCCGTATCATGTCTTCGGTAATGACCGCTCCAGCCACCGTCTTCAGCCGGCGCTACCGTGCCCTGAGCGTCGGGATCGTGGCCCTCGTCATGCTCGTGGCGTTCGAATATCTGGCGGTGGCCACCGCGATGCCGCTCATCGGCCGGGAGCTGAACGGCTACCACCTCTACGGCCTGGCGTTCAGCGGCGGCATGGCGGCGAACGTCATCGCCACGGTGGTGGGGGGACGCTGGAGCGACGCCCGGGGGCCGTACCCCGCCCTGTGGACGGGAGTGGCGGGGTTCCTCGCCGGGCTCGCGGTGTCCGGGTTCGCGCCCGCCATGGAGGTCTTCCTCGTGGGCCGGTTCCTCCAGGGGCTCGGCGGTGGTCTGTTCAACGTGGCGTTGTACGTCCTGGTCGCCCAGGCGTACCCCTCGGCCATGCACCCGCGGGTGTTCTCCGTGCTGGCCGCGGCGTGGGTGCTGCCGTCCGTGGTCGGCCCGGCCGTCACCGGCTTCGTGGCGGAGACCTGGAGCTGGCGCCTGATCTTCCTGGGCGTGGCGGTGCTGTCGCTCCCCGCCGCGCTGATCATGTATCGGGGACTGCCCGCCGGGGAGGGGCAGCCCAGGGAGGCGATGGGCCGGGCCTTCCTGCCCCGGTTCGCCTGGGGCGTCTGCGCCGCGATCGGCGCGGCGCTGCTGCAGTACGGCAGCGGCGCGGCGGGCGCGGGGATCGTCCTCGCGGTCGCCGGGCTGGCGATCCTCGCGCTGACGCTGCCGAAGCTGCTGCCGAAGGGGACGCTGCGCGCCGCCCGCGGACTGCCCACCGTGATCGCGCTGCGCGGCCTGGCCGCCGGAGCGTTCTTCGCCGCCGAGGTGTTCGTCCCGCTGATGCTGGTGCAGGAGCGGCACCTGAACACGGCCGAGGCCGGGCTCGCGCTCACCGGCGGGGCACTCGCCTGGTCGCTCGGCTCGTGGATCCAGGGCCGCAGGCCCCACGCGCGGGCGATGACCATCCGCCTCGGCGCGACCCTGATCGCCGCCGGCATCTGCGTCACCGCTTTGATCGTGATCCCCGCCACGCCGGCCCTCGTGGTCTTCGGGGGCTGGATCGTGGCGGGCCTGGGCATCGGGATGATCTTCCCGACGTTGTCGGTGCTGGTGCTGGAGCTGTCCGCGCCGGGGGAGGAGGGCCGCAACAGCTCGTCGCTGAGCATCGGAGAGTCGGTCTTCTCCGTCGTCGCCGTCGCGGTCACCGGGGCCGTTTTCGCCGCGTACGGGGGCCGTCCGTGGGTGTACGTGACCTGCCTCGGCCTGCTGGTCGTCATGGCGGGCACGGCCACTCTCGTGGGCGGCCGTTTCGAGCACCGCCGCGAACCGGGCACCATGGAGGTCTAGGGAATCCCGGATATCCCGCCGTAGAGCAGGCCGGCCGGACGTAGCGCCACCGAGGCGCCGCCGGGGCGGCCTTCGGCGGGTCCGGGGGGAGAAGCGAGGGGATCCGAGTGCCGCGTGTCCGGGAGCTGGAGGTCTTCAGGATGACCCTGCCGTACGGCAGGCGTCCGGAGACCGTCCTGGTGAAGATCACGGACTACGGCGGCATGGTCGGGTGGGGCGAGGCCGTCGATCCCGCCGAGGCCGGCCCGCTCGAGCGGGCCCTGCCCGCGCTCATCGGCATCGACTGGGAGCACCCGTCGGAGCTGGGGGAGATCCCCGGCGGCGCGGCCGGAGACATGGCCTGCTGGGACCTGTGGGGCCGCATGAACGGCGTCCCGCTCTCCCACGCCCTCGGCGGCAGCCGCACGTCGCTGATCGCGACCGTCAGGCTGTCGGCGGACCGCTCCCTGGAGAGCATGGTCGCCCGGGTGAACCGGCACGTGTGCGCGGGCTACGGGCACGTGACCCTCGACGTCCACCCCGGCTGGGACGTCGAGCCGCTGCGCGCCGTGCGCGCCGCCTATCCCGGCCTGGCCATCGCGGTGGACGGGCGCGGCGCCTACACGGAGATCGCGCAGCTGGAGGCGCTGGACGCCTACGGGGTGGTGGCCATCGAGCGCCCCTTCAAGGACCTGCTGACCAGCGCCGACCTGCAAGACCGGGTGTCGGCCCAGGTCGCCGTCGAGGTGGCCTCGGTGGCCGAGCTCGACGAGGCGGTGAGCCTCAACGCGGGCCGGGCGCTGCTGCTGCGTCCCGCGAAGTTCGGCTCGCTCGGCGCCGTACGGCTCGCGCACGACCGTGCGGTGGAGGCCGGGTGGGACATCGTCTGCGCCGGCGGCCTCGGGGCGGGGCTGGCCCGGGCCGCGACGGTCGCCGTCGCCAGCCTGCCCGGCTGCTCGCTGCCCAGCGACGTCGCAGAGCCGCCGAAGAGCGCGCAGGTGGTGCTCCCGCCCGTCGGCGCGTCCGGCGGGGTCGTCGCGGTGCCGCTCACCCAGCCGGGTCTCGGGCACACGGTGGACGAGGACCGGGTGCGCCGCATGGCCCGCGCGTCGTTCCGCGTCTGACCCGCGCTCCTGTCTGAGGCGGGCGCGGCCGGAAGAGCCCGGCTCAGCTCGTCATCGCCGCGCTCGGCGCCCCGCAGCCGTCGTCGATCGGGCTCGGCGTTCCCTCGGGCGAGAGCACGGGCGTGGGGGAGGGCGGCGGCGAGTGCCGGTGCCGATGCCGGTGCCGTCCCTGAGCGGACGGGGCGCCGGACGGTGGGGCGGACGGACCGGCCTGGGCGTGCTCGGAGGCGTGGATCGCCTTGGCGGTGAGCAGCCGGATCCGGTCCCAGTCGGGATAGGCGGTGTTGATCAGCGGCGGCACGAACTGCAGGCTGGTGATCGCGGCGTGCTTGACCTTCCAGGCCAGCGGCACCAGGTGTTCCAGCATGGGCCGGGGCACGTCGGTGCTGAGCAGCCTGCGGGTGGCCGCCGCGATCTCGGTGAACCGCGTCAGCACGGTGGCCGGGTCGGCCTGGGAGAGCAGGGCCCCGAGGACGCACCGCTGCCGGTGCATCCGGTCGAAGTCGTCACTGAGGGTGCGGGAGCGCGCGTACCACAACGCCTCGGTGCCGTTCAGCCGCCGGGTGCCCGCCCTGACGACGCCCTCGTCGTGCAGGCCGTAGACGATGTCGCGGTCCACCGACACCACGAGCCCGCCGAGGGCGTCGATCATCTTCGCGAAGCCCCAGATGTTGACCAGGGCGTACCAGTCGATCCGCAGGCCGAGGATGTGGCCGACCGTCTCCTTGAGGACCTCGGCGCCCATGTTCCGCCGCCCGCCGAACAGCTCGGGATGGTCGTCGGCGTACTGCCACACCGAGAACAGCAGGTCCTCTCGCCAGCCGGGGTGATACTCCGGGAGCTGGAAGCCGAAGGGGAAGCGGGCGGCCATGGCGCTGCCCGGGGGGAACCGGACGTGTTCCAGGTTGCGCGGCAGGCCAAGCAGCACGGTGTTGCCGGTGTGCACGTCCACGCTCGCGACGTTGATGCTGTCGGTGCGCATCCCGATCCGGTTGTCGCCCCAGTCGCCCCCGAGCAGGAGCACGTTGACCCGGTCGCGGCCCGCCCACGGGTCCTCCCGGCGCACGACACCGGCGGCCTGGCCGGTCCCGGCCGGCGCGGCGAACAGCGAGTCGAGGGTCTCCTCGGATACGCGCGCATATCGGGCGGCGATCGCGAACGGCACCGCGACGGTGACCGCGAGCACGCCCGCGACCAGGCCGGTGAGGACCTGCCCCCTGCGGGGCAGCCGGCCGGGCCGCAGGACGACGTACGAACGGATGACCAGCCAGAACCAGGCGACGGCACAGGCCCCGAACACCAGCGAGATCTGGCCCAGCCAGCCGAGCGCGCGTCCGGCGAGGCCGGCGTCCGCGCCGAGGGCCACGCACACGACGGCGACGACCACGGTCAGGTAGCCGCCGAGCAGGAGCAGCCCGGTGCGCCACCGGCCCGCGCGCAGGTGCGCCGCCCCGGGCAGCACCGCCGACAGCGCCACCCAGCCGATGAGGGCGGTGGCCGCGGACGCCGGGCGGCCGCGACGCGTCGACGGCCGGGCGCCGTTCCGGGGTGCGAGATCAGGGGTGACCACGCGTCAATTGAAGCGACACGGGCCCCGGAAAACCCGTCGGCGGCACGAGCGGGAACAGTCCATACCGGCATTTGACCGGGACTCGACCTTGAGGCCGGCCTACCAGGGGAACGCGAACAGCCCGTAGTAGGCGGCGGTCAGCAGCAGCAGCGCGGTCCCGCCGAGCACACCGGCGAGGACGCTCTTCTGCCAGGGCGTCGGCTCCCAGCCGTCCCGCAGGCCGCCGGTCACCGCCGCGAACGTCGTGACCGTCTGCACGAGCATCAGGAGGGCGAGCAGGCGCACGACCAGCCACCCGGCCTGTACGGCGGGCCAGGCGCCGGCCTGGTTGACCGAGAACAGCACGATGAGCGTGATGAACGCCAGGACCGCGGCGAGCTCCCCGAGGCCGGTCCAGGCCATCCTGCGCAGCCGCCGCCGGAGGGCCGGCCACAGTTGCACGGTGGCCTCCATCCTGGCCTGCAGCCGCAGGTCGCGCCCGCGCAGCCGGACGACCATCTCGGTGACCGGCGCCGCGACGTAGCCGACCGCGGCCAGGCAGAGCGTGAACCACAGGATCGTGCTGTTGCCCCACCACGGCGCGGCAGGCACGTCGGCGGCCTCGAAACGCTGCACCGGCGTCGCCCCCGCGATCGCCACCGAGGGCTTGGCCGTACGCGGCAGGTCCTTCATCCAGTTGGCGAGCGTGGGCAGGTAGTCCGGGACGTACGGCCCGCCGTGGATCCGCATGGCGTGGTCGGCCCCGGCGAGGAAGCGGATCGTGTAGTCGGTGTTGCCGCCCTCGGTCAGGGCGGCGGTGAGCGTCTCGGTGCTCTCCACGAAGGGGATGGACGGGTCGTCGGTGCCGTACAACGCCAGGACGGGCTGGGTGATCCCGCGCAGGGCGGGCACCCCGTCGTACCGCAGGAAGTCGAAGCCGACCCCGCCCATCGCCCGGGTGAGCAGGTCGCGTACGCCGGTCGGCGCGTGCAGGCGCAGCAACTGCTCGTTCAGCGCCCAGGCGACCTGGCGCAGCGGTGAGACGTTCGGGGAGGAGACCAGCACCACGAACGCGGCCTGCGGATCACGCGCGGCGGCGATCGGGACGACCCAGCCGCCCTCGCTGACGCCCCACAGGCCGGCGCGCGCCGGGTCGACGTCGGGCCGTGCGCGCAGCACCCGCAGCATGCGCAGGGCGTCGTCGGCGAGCAGGCCGAAGTCGCGGCTGCGGAAGGAGTAGCCCACCGTCCGCTTGTCGTACGCCAGCGTGACGATGCCCGCGCCGGCCAGCCACTCGGCCTGCTGGGTGAACTCCCCGCCGTCGCCCGACCCCGAGCCCTGCACGAACACCATCGCGGGATGGCGTCCCGGGGACAGGGGCGCCCTGATCGTCGCCTTCAGCGTCTCGTTCTTCGCCGGCACGAGGAGCGTCTCGGTGCGGAACCTGTCGGTGCGGGCGACCGGCCGCACTTCCGCGGCGGGCTGGGGAGGTAAGTCGCGAAACTGGGGCGAAGCGGACAGAGGTGGCGGGTCGAAGGCCGGCGGGGAGAGCAAGTGACCGACCGCGGCGAGTGCCACCATCAGCACACCGGCGATCACTCCGAGAGTGCCCCGGCCGACGTTCATGAGGCCGCTCCCCCATGCGTACTCGTGATACCGAACCCAGGCTAAGTCATTACTCCTTCTTTGCGTCATGCACCAGAGGGGCCGTTGGGGCCGCGTTTGTCGGAGGGACCTGTTAGCTTCCTGCGACATGCGTGTCCTGCACAGCTCCGACTGGCACCTCGGCCGGTCGTTCCACCGGGAGAGCCTGCTCGGCGCCCAGGCGGCGTACGTCGACCACCTGGTCGAGACCGTGCGTGCCGAGCACGTCGACGTCGTCGTGGTCTCCGGCGACGTCTACGACCGCGCCCTGCCTCCCGTCGACGCGGTCGCGCTGTGCAACGAGGCGCTGGCCAGGCTCAAGGCGCTCGGCGTGCACACCGTGCTCATCAGCGGCAACCACGACTCCGCCGTACGGCTGGGATTCGGCGCCGACCTCATGGAGCGGGTGCACCTGCGCACCGACCCCGCCAGGGCCTGGGAGCCGGTGATGATCGAAGACGTGGCGTTCTTCGGCATCCCCTACCTGGAGCCCGAGCTGGTCAAGGGGCCGTGGGAGCTGGCCGAGCGCAGCCACACCGCCGCGATCACGTACGCGATGGACCGGGTGCGGGCGCACCCGGCGGCGCGCAAGGTCGTGCTCGCCCACGCGTTCGTCACCGGGGGAGAGGCCAGCGACAGCGAGCGGGACATCAGCGTCGGCGGGGTCGCGCACGTGCCGGTGAGCGCGTTCTCGGGGGTCGACTACGCGGCGCTCGGGCACCTGCACGGCCGTCAGGTGATGAGCGAGACGGTCCGCTACAGCGGCTCGCCGATCGCCTACTCCTTCTCCGAGGCAGGCCACACCAAGGGCTCCTGGCTGGCCGACCTCGATTCGGGTCTGACGGAGTTCGTCCCCGCCCCGGTGCCCCGGCCGGTGAGCACGGTGCGGGGCCGCATCGACGACCTGCTTACCGACGGGCGCTTCGAGCGCTACGAGGACCACTGGCTGCAGGTGACGCTCACAGACCCGGTGCGTCCGCGCGAGGCGATGGAGCGCCTGCGCCGGCGCTTCCCGCACACGCTGGCGCTCGTCTTCCAGCCGGACGGCGCGTCCGAGGGGCCCGCGGCCCGGGCGAGGATCGCCGGCCGGGCCGAGATCGAGGTGGCGCTCGACTTCGTCCGCGAGGTTCGCGGCGAGCCCGCGGACGACGACGAACGGCGCCTGCTGCAGGAGGCGGTCGAGGCGTGCCGCATCAAGGAGAGCGCGTGAACGGCCGCCCCGCCGCGAGGTACGGCGCGGCGGCCGGGCGGGCGAGGCCGTCGTCCGCCGGGCGGGTTGAGGTTCGGGAACGCGGGGGCTTCCCGCGGGCGAGCGAGGAGGTCCGGTGAGGCTGCATCGGCTGCGCATGGTCGCGTTCGGGTCGTTCCCCGGCACCGAGGAGGTCGACTTCGACGCGCTCGGCGAGGCGGGCCTGTTCCTGATCCACGGGCCGACCGGCGCCGGCAAGACGACCGTGCTCGACGCCGTCTGCTACGCCCTGTACGGCAGGGTGCCCGGTCAGCGGGAGAGCGCCCGGAGCCTGCGCTGCGACCACGCGCCGCCCGACCGCGGGCCGTCGGTCACGCTGGAGCTGACGATCCGGGGCAGGCGGCTGCGCATCACCCGTTCGCCCGCCTGGATGCGGCCGAAGCTGCGGGGTTCCGGCCTGGTCGAGGAGAAGGCCAAGGCCCGCGTCGAGGAGCTGACCGAGCCCGGCGGGCAGTGGGTCGTGCGCAGCACCCGCAGCGACGAGGCCGGCGACTTCGTGAACACGCTGACGGGCATGACCGCGGCCCAGTTCTGCCAGGTCGCGATGCTGCCGCAGGGCGAGTTCGCGAAGTTCCTGCGGGCAGGCGGCGAGGAGCGACGTGAGCTGCTGGAACGGCTCTTCTCCGTGCGGGTGTTCAGCGACGTGGAGCGGTGGCTGGCCGACCATCGCACGCGCACGTGGCGGGAGGCGCAGGAGCTCGGCCAGCGGGTCGAGTCGGTGCTCGACCGCATGCGCGGCGCGGCGGGCGACGACCTGCCGCTGCCCGAGGAGGCCGGCGATCCCGCGGCCTGGGCGGGGGAGACGCTCGGCCTCGCCCGCGGCGCGCTCGCCGACGCGGTCACGGCCCGCGCGGCCAGTCAGGAGGCGCTGCTGTCGGCCCGTGCCCGGCTGGAGGAGGGCCGTGCCCTGGCCGACCGGCAGCGCAGGCACGCCGCCGCACTCGCCCGGCGGCAGGAGCTCGACGCGGCGGCGGACGAGCGGTCGGACCTGGAGGCGATGCTCGACGAGGCCGCCCGCGCCGACCGGGTGGCGCCGCTGATCCGGCAGGCCGTCCAGCGGACGGAGACCGCCGCCAAGGCGCGGTGGGTGGCCGCCGACGCCGTGCTCCGCGTGCTCCCCGGCCTCGGTCCGGAGCCCGACGGGGAACCGGACGCGGACCGGCGGGAGGCCCTGCGGCAAGGTGCCGTGCGGCTCGACACGGAACGAATCGACACGGAGCGAATCGACACGGAGCGAATCGAGACCGAGCGAATCGAGACCGAGCTGCCGGATCCGGAGCGGCTGGCCGTGCTGGAGCGGGAGCGGCGCGACGAGATCGCCCGGGTGAGCCAGATCCTCCCGGAGGAGGAGCGCCTGCGGCAGGTGCGAGGCGAGCGCGCCGACGCCGAACGCGCGCTGGCGGAGCTGACCGAGCAGGAGGCGGAGCTGACGCGGCGGCTGGCGGCCCTGCCGGCCGAGCGGCTCGACGTCGAGGAACGGCTCGCCGGGGCGCGTGCGGCGGCGGCGAGCCTGCCGGGCCTGACGGCCGTCAGGGACGCCGCGCTGCGCCTGCGGGAGGTCACCGGGCAGGCCGCGCGGCTGGACGCGGAACTGGTCCGGCTTGCCGATGACGAGGCGCGGGCCCGGGCCGCGCAGGCGGAGCTGCCGGAGCTGCTGGCCGGGGCCGAGGAGCGGCTCAGGGGCCTGCGCGACATGGCCGCGCGCGTCCCCGCGCTGGAGGCCGCCGCGCAGATGGCGGGGGACCGGCTGGAGGCCGCGCGGCTGCGCGACGCCCTGACCGCCCAGCTGGAGGAGGCCGAGCACGACCGGCGCGCCGCCGTCGACCTGGCCCAGGAGCGTCGCGACCGGCTGCAGGAGGTCCGCCAGGCGAGGATCGACGGGATGGCCGCCGAGCTGGCGGCCGGGCTCGTGCCCGGGGCGCCCTGCGCCGTCTGTGGCGCCACCGAACACCCCGGCCCCGCCGCGCCCGCCGCACGGGCCGCGACCGCGGACGACGAGCAGGCGGCGCAGGAGGCGTTCGAGGCCGCCCAGCGGGCGCGCGAGGAGGCGGAGACGACCGTCGCCGCGCTCTCGTCGCGGCTCGGCGACGCCGCGGCGCGTGCGGGGGGCCTGTCCCAGGACGACGCGTCCGCCGCCCTCGCCGACGCCCGCGAGGAGCTGGCGCGGCTGCGCGCGGCCGAGACGGCGGTCGCGGCGGCCGAGGCGGAGGCCGGGCGGCTCGCGGCGGAGCTGGAGTCGGCCCGCGAGCGGGCGGCCGAGCTGACCGGGCTGCTGACCGAGACCAGGACCAGGCGGGACGCGCTGCTCGCGGAGGGAGAGCGGCTCGCCGCCGGGCTGGAGGGCGACCTCGCGACGGCGGAGGCGGAGCTGGAACGCGCCCGCTCCCTGGCCGCCGCCGAAGAGGAACTGGCCGCCCAGGCCGCCCGGCTCGCGGCCGAGCTGGAGGAGCTGGGCGCGCGGGCCGCGCGCACCGGTGCGGCGCTCGCCGAGGCCCGCGCGCACCGGGACGGGCTGGAGGCCGGCGAGCGCAGGCTGGCCGAGGTGATCGACGCCGCCCGGGGCGAGGATCCCTCGCTCGCCGCCCGCCTCGACCGGCTGCGTGAGGAGGCGGATCTGCTCAGGGAGGCCGCCGAGGCTGCGGCCACGGCGGCCGCCGCCGATCGCGAGAGCGAGACCGCGCTGGCCGAGGCGGCCAGGGCCGCCCGCGCGGAGGGGTTCGCGAGCGTGGAGCACGCCTCGGCCGCCGTGCGCACGCCGGAGGAACGGGAGGCGATGTCCGAGCGGCTGGGACACCTGGACGCCGAACGGGCCACGGTCGAAGGGCTGCTCGCCGATCCCGAACTGGTCGCGGCGGCGGCCGAGCCCCCCGCCGACCTGCCGGAGCTGGAAGCCGGTCACGAGCGCGCCGAGCGCGACCACACCGCCCGCACCTCGGCGCACGACCGGGCGAAGGCCAGGCTCGACCAGCTCACGGGGCTCGCCGCCGAACTGGACGCCGCGCTGCGCGCCTACCGGCCCGCAGAGGAACGGCACCGCCTGGCGCGCCGGCTCGCCGAGCTGGCGACCGGCACGTCCGGCGACAACCGGTGGCACATGAGGCTGTCGGCGTACGTGCTGGGCGAGCGCCTCCGCCAGGTCGTCGACGCCGCGAACGAGCGGCTCGACCACATGTCGGGCGGGCGCTATCTGCTGCGGCACGACCTGAACCGGTCCGCGGGCGACCGGGGCCGGTCGGGCGGCGGGCTTGGCCTGCGCGTGCTCGACGCCTGGACCGGTGTGGAACGCGACCCGGCCACGCTCTCCGGCGGCGAGAGCTTCATCACCTCGCTCGCCCTGGCGCTGGGCCTGGCCGACGTGGTGACCGACGAGGCGGGCGGGGCCGAGATCGGCACCCTCTTCGTCGACGAGGGCTTCGGCACGCTCGACGACGAGACGCTCGACGACGTGCTCGACATCCTCGACGGCCTGCGCGAGGGCGGCCGGGCAGTCGGCGTGGTCAGCCACGTCGCCGAGCTCCGGGTGCGCATCCCCGCGCAGCTCCGCGTGGTGAAGGGCCGCTCCGGTTCCACCCTCTCGCACCACTGAGCCCTGTCCAAGAAGCACTGCCCGAGAAGCCCTGTCCAAGAAGTCCTGCCCGAGAAGTCCTGCCCGAGAAGTCCTGCCCGAGAAGCCCCGCCACCGCAGCCCCGCCCAACCGCAGCCCCGCCGCCGGAGCCCATGCCGCGAGGCGACTGTGACAGCTCGCTCGCACGTGAAGCGAGCGTGGGTTGCGCACCGCACCGCAGAGCGACCCCGGAGCCGGCCCGCACCGGACGGCGGCCGATGCGTGGCCCTCTTACCAGAGGGCGAGCGAGCGGGTGAGGATGCGGGCGAGGTCCTCCTCTCGCACGGGCTTGGGGGCGGTGGTGAGCAGCCGCTGCTGCTTCATCGCCCCCTCGACCAGGGCCGGCACGTCGGCCTCCGCGTATCCCACACCGCCGATGCCGTTCGGGATGCCGACGTCGCGCATGAGCGTGGTCAGCACGCCGGGCAGGAACTCCGACGGCTCGTCCGGCTTCGCCGCCGAGGGATCGAGCAGTTCGGCCACGCGCAGGTGCCGCGCCGGGTCCGCGTCGAAGGTGAACCGGAACGCCTCCGGAGCGGTCAGCGCCACGGCCATGCCGTGCGGCACCATCGGCTCGCCGCCGGGGTAGCCGCGCGGGTGGAAGTCCTTCACCCGGCCCGCGATCGGATAGGCGTTGGCGTGCGGGATGTGCACGCCCGCATTGCCGAACCCGAGCCCGGCGAACGTCGCCGCCAGCGCCATCGCGCCCCGCGCCCGCGCGTCGTCGCCGTGCCGTACGGCGGTGCGGAACGAGCCCGCGAGCAGCCGGATCGCCTGCTCCGACCACATGTCCGCCACCGGGTTCGACCCGCAGTAGGGCACGCGCTCCTCGGGCCGCCTGCGCTCGTATGAGGTGTACGGCCGGGCGGTGTAGCTCTCCAGGGCGTGACAGAGGATGTCCATCCCCGCCGCCGCGGTCACCTCGGGCGGCTGCGTCATCGTGAGATCCGGGTCCACGACGGCCAGCACGGGACGGAGCCGGGCGTGGCTGATCCCCGTCTTGACCTTCAGGCCGAGCACGTCGAGCACGCAGATCGTCGTGCTCTCCGAGCCGGTGCCCGTGGTCGTGGGCACCGCGACCAGCGGCTTGAGCGGGCGGGAGGGGGCACGCCCGGCGCCGATCGGCGCGTTGACGTAGTCCATCAGCTCGCCCGGATTCGTCGTCAGCAGGTTGACGGCCTTGGCCGTGTCGATGCTCGATCCGCCGCCGACCGCCACGAAGGCGTCCCAGGGGCCGCTCGCGCGGGCGTGCCCGATCGCCGCGAGCAGGCTCTCGTCCGTGGGCTCGACGTGCACGCCGTCGTACACCTCCGCGTGGATGCCGAACCCGGCGATCTGCTCGGCGATCCGTGCCGGAGCGCCCGTCGCCGCCACGCCCGCGTCGGTCACCACCAGCACGCGGCGCGCGCCGTACTGCCCGAGGTCGAAGCCGATCTCGGCGGACGCGCCGGGGCCGAACTTGAGGGCGGGCGCGCCGTACGTGAAGACGGACTCGGGATTGCTCGGGACGATCACGATCGCTGGCCTTCCATCCGGGGGCTCACGCGGGCAGGGCGTGATGCCGGTTGCGGGGCGTTCCCGATGGGAACCTGGCATGTAGCATGCTGCATGTCAATGCGCCGCCGTACGCGGGCGGGCCCACTCCGGAGGGTGATCAGACGGTGCGAGCGGTCGCCGGCACGTCCAGTCTCACCGAGCAGGTCATCGAGGCGGTCAGGGAGGCCATCCACTCGGGGGAGCTGCGGCCCGGAGAGCTCTATTCGGTCTATCGGCTGGCCGAGCAGCTCAACGTCTCCCGCACCCCCGTACGCGAGGCGATGCTCCGGCTGGCGGAGGCCGGCCTGGTGCGGTTCGAGCGGAGCCGGGGTTTCCGGGTGCTGCGCCGCGATCCCCGGGAGATCGCCGAGGTGTTCCACCTGCGGATGCTGCTGGAGGTGCCGGCGACCAGGCGGGCGGCCCGCGACGCCGGTCCCGGCCTCGCCCGGGCGCTGCGCGAGGAGCTGGAGGCCATGCGCGCCGCCGCGGCCGGACACGACGAGCCGCGCTTCATGCGGCACGACCGGGCGTTCCACGACGCGATCCTCGCCGCGGGGGCCAACCGGCGGCTCGCCGGGGTCGTCGCCGGGCTCAGGGACGCCACGGTGACGCTGGGCGCCTCCACGGTCGACCGCTCCCGCTCGCTGGCGGACGTCGCCGCGGAGCACGAGCCGATCCTCGCCGCCGTCCTCGGCGGCGACCCGGACGCCGCCGCCGCGGCGATGCGCGCCCACGTGGCGCACACCGGCGAGCTCCTTGTGGCCCAGGCCGCGGCCGAGAACGGCCTGCCCGCCGACCCCGCCGACATCGCCCTCATCCGCGACGCAGCAAACGAATCTACAACGTAAAGGGCCGGTCGGCCGCCTTACGAGACAGGTCAGGAAGTGCCGGTCAGCCTGCGGGCCCGGGCGAGGCGGAGGGTGTCGCGCAGGCCGTACTCGCGATAGCCGTTGACCCGTCTCGGCGGCTGGGGCAGCACGCCCTGGTGGTGGTAGTGCCGCACGGTACGGGTGGACACCCCGGCCAGCGCGGCGAGTTCTCCGATCCGCATGGCCTCATTACAGACGTTGACGTCGCGTCAAGGTCAACGGCTCAGAAGGGCAGCCAGCGGGCGGTGAGGAGATAGCCGCCGTAGACGAACGCGGCGGCGGAGACGAGCAGGAACAGCAGCACCCACAGCGTGCCGGGCACGCGGGTCAGCCGGGCGAGCTGGTCGGCGTCGGAGTCCGGGGCACGGCCGAGGCGGCGCTTGGCCTGCAGCTCCAGGATCGGCCGCACCCCGCCGAGCAGCAGGAACCACGCGGCGGCGTACGCGCAGGCCGACTGGATATTGGGCGGCGCGAACCGCGACAGCGCGAAGACCGCGCCGCCCACGGCGAGCAGCGTCACGGCGCCGAAGAAGTTCCTGATCATCAGCAGCATGCAGGTCAGCAGCGCGAGCACGGCCCACAGCAGCATCGTGATCCGGCCGTCGGAGACCAGCCAGGCCGATCCGAGCCCGATCAGCGAGGGCGCGACGTATCCCGCCGCGGCTGTGGCGATCATGCCGGGGCCCGTCGGCCTGCCCCTGGTGAGCGTCACGCCCGAAGTGTCCGAATGAAGGCGGATGCCCCGCAGCTTGCGCCGGGTCAGCACCGCGACCAGCGCGTGGCCCCCCTCGTGCGCGATCGTGATCAGGCCGCGTGAGATGTGCCATGACGCCGGATAGGCGATGACGACGAGAGCGGCGAACCCGGTCAGTACGACCAGCCAGAGCGGGGGCGCGATCTGGACGGCGGTCAGGTGGTTCCACAGGGCGTTCAGGGGGTTCACCCCGAGATCGTACGGCGGCGGCCCGCCGGCCGCGGACCTGTCCACCCGGCCGGCGTTGATCGGTACACTCCGGGCATGTCCACCGCCGAGCGAGCCGTCACCGTCGATCCGGTGGTGCCGGCGGACACGGAGTCCGTCGGGAGCATCCTCGCCGAGTCGTGGGGCGGCCCTCACGTCGCCGTCCACGGCGAACTCATCGACGCGTCCGCGCAGCGGGCGCTCCTCGCGAGGGTGGAGGGGCGGCCCGTGGGACTGCTGACGTACCGGGCGGTGTCGGACGCCGAGTGGGAGATCGTGACACTCGACGCGACGGAGGCCGGGCGGGGTGTCGGGCGGGCGCTGCTGGACGGGGTGCGCGCCGAGGCGGAGCGCGCGGGCGTCAGGCGGCTCTGGCTCGTCACCACGAACGAGAACACCCGCGCCCTGCGCTTCTACCAGCGGTACGGGTTCGACCTGGTGGCGGTCCACCGCGACGCGGTCGAGGCCGCGCGCCGGCTGAAGCCCTCGATCCCCATCCACGCCGACGGCATCCCGATCCGCCACGAACTCGAACTCGAACTGCTCCTCTAGCGCGACGGCCGAGACGGTGTGCGGCCGTCCTCGACGAGCCGCCCGAAGGCCGGCCCCGCCGGGCAGGAACAGCAGGGTCGCCGCGATGACCAGCCGGTCCGCGTGGTCCGCCTGGGTAAGGGCGACGAGGGCGGTTACCTTCTACGTGTGGCTGAGCGGCGTATGCGTGGACTGCGCGGATTGAGTGGATTGGGCGGGCTGATGAGGGCGAAACCGGAGCAGGCTCCCGAGCACTCCATGGATCCCCGCGCGGACCTGGGGGAGCCGTTCCGGCAGAGCGTGGTCGACAACGCCGTGTACATGGACGGCGAGCGTGTGGACTCGCCGCCGTCGCTGGCCGACGCGATCGCCTCGCTGCGCTCGCGGCCGGGGGCGATGGCGTGGATCGGCCTCTACCGGCCGGAGGAGACCGAGCTGATCAAGGCGGCCGAGGAGTTCGGCCTGCACGAGCTCGCCATCGAGGACGCCATCGTCGCCCACCAGCGGCCCAAGGCCGACCGCTATGGCGACACGCTGTTCGTGGTGCTGCGGGCCGCCCAGTATCTCGACCAGCCCGAGAAGGTCGCCTTCGGTGAGCTGCACGTCTTCGTCGGCCCCGACTTCGTGCTGACCGTACGGCACAGCGAGGCGCCCGACCTGTCCAAGGTGCGCAGGCGCATGGAGTCGGACCCCGACCTGCTCCGGCAGGGGCCGCAGGCCGTGCTGTACGCGATCCTCGACGCGGTGGTGGACGGCTACGCCCCGGTGGTCGCCGGGCTGCAGAACGACATCGACGAGATCGAGGTGCAGGTCTTCGGCGGCGACCCGGCCGCGCCCCGGCGCATCTACAGCCTGTCGCGGGAGGTCATCGAGTTCCAGCGGGCGACCAGCCCGCTGGTCCCGATGCTCGACGGCTTCATCGCCGGCTCGCCCAAATATGGCGTGAACGAGGAGCTGCAGCGCTACCTGCGCGACGTGTCCGACCACGTCATCACGGTCACCGAGCGGGTGGCGGGCTTCCGGCAGATGCTCCAGGACATCCTCGTCGTCAACTCCACGCTCGTCAGCCAGCAGCAGAACGAGGAGATGACCAAGCTCACGGCCGCGAGCATCGCCCAGGGCGACGAGGTCAAGAAGATCTCGGCGTGGGCGGCCATCCTGTTCGCCCCGACGCTGGTCGGCACGATCTACGGGATGAACTTCGACCACATGCCCGAGCTGCACTGGCTGCTCGGATATCCCATGGCGATCATGCTCATGGGCGTCGTCTGCGTCACGCTCTATCTGGTCTTCAAACGCCGCGACTGGCTCTGACCCGGGCGCGTGACCCGGGTGCGTGACCCGGGCGCGTGACTTGGGTGCGCACGCGAACCGGCCCGGGGCGTACGGCACGCCCCGGGCCGGCTCAGTGACCCTTGAACGGATCCTCACGCAGGATCGTCTAGCGCTTCACGCGCACCCAGTCGATCCGGCTCTTGGAGCCGTCGGCCTCGCCGTTGCCGCCGAAGACGACCCTCCAGTAGCCGGACGCCGACGCCGTGGTCTTGCCCCAGAACCTGCCGGTGCTGTTGGTCCACAGCGTCTTGGCGTAGTGCCAGGAGCCGCCGGGCTTCTTGAACCACACGGTCACCTTCTGGTGGCCGTAGCCCTCCCAGGGGTGGTCCCACACCTGGAGCTGGCCGGTGAAGGTGAGGTATCGGTGATACTTCACCGGCTCCGGCGAGGCGTTGAACTGGACGATCCGGGTGTGGGCCTTGGGCGCGGGCGGCGGAGGCGTCGGCCGCGGCACGCGGACCGTCACGTAGTCCGTCGCGCTCGCCGAGTAGCCCGCCCCGGTGGCGCCCTCGAACTCGGCCCGCCACCAGCCGGAGATCCTGGCCCTGACGTCCGCCGAGAAGCGGCCGTTGGAGTCGGTCCAGTCGGTGGTGACGTGCTGCCAGCTGTAACCGCCGGCCGGCTTGAACAGGATCTTCACCTGCCGGCCCGGGTAGCCGCTCCAGCCGGCGAAGCCGGAGATCTCCAGCCTGCCGCGCAGACGCAGCGTCTTACCGGCGTCGACGGGCTCGGGGGAGGCGTCGAAGCCGGTGATCCTGGTGCGGCTGGCCTTGACCTTGACGTCGACCTTGTCGCTGTCGCTCGTCGCGGGCTCGGCGTCGGACGCGCCCTCGAACTCGGCGCGCCACCAGCCGGTCCTGTCGGCCGTCTGGTCGAGCGAGAAGCGGCCGTTGCGGTCGGTCGTCACCGAGCCGACCCGGCTGTAGGAGCCGTCGACCGGCTTGAAGGCGATGTAGACCTTCTGCCCGTCGTACGCCTGCGGGCCGGCGCCGTTCCGGTAGGTCAGCGTGCCCGACAGCTTGATGCGGTCGCCCTTGTCGACGACGTCGGGTGCGGCGTCGAAGTCGAGGTCGGTGGTCCAGTGGACCTGGAACTCCTTGGTCGCGACCCCGCCGCCGGCCCGCACCTGCAACGTCCAGACGCCCGGCTCGTCGCTGAAGGTGAAGCCGTACTTGGCCGTGTAGGCGCCGTAGCCCGCGGGGGCGGGATCGAGCGGGACGGTCCGGCCGTCGCGGTCGACCAGCCTCGCCGCGCCCTTGTCCGGCGCCTTGTAGGTGAAGGTCGCCGTCGTGCCGGCGCCACTGGCGACGACGACGGGGCTGGGGGAGACGGCCAGGTCGCTCGGACCTGCTGCCGTCGCCGCGCCGGCGGTGGCCGGGAGCGCGACGAGGACCGCCCCTCCCAGGGCCACTGCCGCGATCACGGCATGGATGCGTTTCAACATTCCGGTGAACCATCCTTCCGGTGGTCGAACGTTGAACGCGGCATGAGGGTGCCACGTCTTTCGTAATGAGTAGACGGGCGAATACCCTCCGTGGTTTAGCCTTAGAACTTATCGTCATCGATTTGTGTCACAGCACATGATCGATAACCGGTTGTATACGGACTTGTCGCTGTGCGGGACGGAGCGTGCATCCTGCGACATAATCGTCCGTGTGGTGCGCGACGCTGTGGAGACCCATTTCGCCGAGGCCGTCGGGGCGCTGACGCCCGGACCGGCCCGGGACCCGGACCTGCCGGTACGGCCGGGCACGAGCCTGACGGGCACGCGGTGCCGTGAGCTGTTCGCGGTGCAACTGGGCAGCCGTCTCCTCGACGTCGCCGCCCGCGTCATGCGTGAGCGCGACGAGGGCTTCTACACGATCGGGTCGTCGGGGCACGAGGGCAACGCCGCCGTCGCCGCCGCGCTCCGGGTGGACGACCCCGCGCTGCTGCACTACCGGTCCGGCGCCTTCTATCTGACCCGCTCGGCCCAGGCCGGGCGGCTGGCGGAGGAGGGGCTGCGCGACGTCCTGCTCGGTATCGCCGCGTCGTCCGAGGAGCCGATCGCGGGCGGCCGGCACAAGGTGTTCGGCCATCCTGACCTCGCGGTAATCCCGCAGACCTCCACGATCGCCAGCCACCTGCCGCGCGCCGTCGGCGTCGGCTTCGCGATCGAACGGGCGCGCATGCTCGGCCTGCCCTCGCCCTGGCCCGGGGACGCCGTCGCCGTCTGCAGCTTCGGCGACGCCTCGATGAACCACGCCTCCGCGCTTACGGGGCTCAACACCGCCGCGTACGGCCGCTTCCGCGGGCTGCAGATCCCGGTGCTCTTCGTGTGCGAGGACAACGGCCTCGGCATCAGCGTGAAGACGCCGCCGGAGTGGGTCACGCAGGCCCGGCACCCCCTGCTGGAGTATTTCCAGGCCGACGGCTGCGACCTGGCCGAGACCTACGACGTGGCGCGGCGCGCCGTCGAGCACGTGCGCGCCAACCGCGCCCCGGCGTTCCTGCACCTGCGCACCGTGCGCCTGATGGGCCACGCCGGCTCCGACGTGGAGATCGGCTACCGCACCCGCAAGGAGATCGCCGCCGACCTGGAGCGCGACCCCCTCGTCCGTACGGCGCGGCTGCTCGTGGAGGCGGGCCTGGCCGAGCCCGACGAGCTGCTGGCGCGCTACGAGGCCGAGCGCGACCATGTGCTGAAGCTGGCGTCGGAGTGCGCCCGGCGGCCCCGGCTCACGACGGCCGCGGAGGTGATGGCCCCGCTCGCGCCGCGCCGTCCCGAGGCGGTGGCCGGCGAGGTCGTGCGGTCCGCGCCCGCCGAGGCGCGTGAGCGCGCCTTCACCACCCTGCCGGAGCAGGAGGGCAGGCTGACGGTCGCCCAGGCGATCAACCGCGCGCTGGCCGACGCGATGGCGGTGGACCCCGGTGTCCTGGTGTTCGGCGAGGACGTGGCCCGCAAGGGTGGGGTGTACGGCGTGACGCGCGGGCTGCTGCGCAGGTTCGGGGCCGAGCGGGTCTTCGACATGCTCCTGGACGAGCAGGCGATCCTCGGTCTCGCGCTCGGGGCAGGGGTGTCGGGGCTGCTGCCGGTGCCGGAGATCCAGTACCTCGCCTACCTGCACAACGCGCTTGACCAGATTCGTGGCGAGGCGTCGACCATGCAGTTCTTCTCGCAGGGCGCGTATCGCAATCCATTGGTCGTACGAGTCGCCTCATATGCCTATCAAAAGGGCTTTGGGGGACATTTTCACAATGACAACTCAATTGCCGCATTGCGCGATATTCCCGGGGTGATCGTCGCGTCCCCGGCCCGGCCCGACGACGCGGCCGCGATGCTGCGCACCTGCCTGGCCGCCGCCCGCACGGACGGCAGCGTCTGCGTGTTCCTCGAACCCATAGCGCTCTACCACACGCGTGACCTCTTCGAGGAGGGCGACGACGGCTGGCTCGCGCCGTACGCGCCGCCCGCACGCTGGGCCGAGACGCACGTGCCGGTGGGCCGCGCCCGCTCGTACGGCGACGGCCGCGACCTGACCATCGTCACGTACGGCAACGGCCTGCGGATGAGCCTGCGTGCGGCGGTCAGGCTCACGGCGGAGGACATGGGCTGCCGGGTGCTCGACCTGCGGTGGCTGTCGCCGCTGCCGGTCGACGACCTCATGCGCGCGGCCGAGCTGACCGGCCGTGTGCTGATCGCCGACGAGACCCGCCAGAGCGGCGGCGTGTCCGAGAGCGTGATCGCGGCACTCGTCGACAACGGCTTCCGCGGTCCGATCGCCCGGGTGACCTCGCAGGACAGCTTCGTGCCGCTAGGCCCGGCCGCGGGCACCGTACTGCTGTCGGAGTCCGACATCGAACGCGCCGCCCGCAAGCTGCTCGCCTGACGGCGAGCCGAGCGACGCGCTTGGGGGTGAGGCCGATCTGGGCGCGGAACCGCGACCAGAGGCGCTTGCGGCTCCATCCGGTCTCGGCGGCCAGCCGTTCTTTTGATCGTGACGCACACGACCTCGTCGCGGGCGGAGGAGGTGCCGCGATAGCCGGGGACGGATCCGGACCCCTTGGTGAACATGCCGCCGTGGATCCAGACCAGCACCGGCAGGCCGGACCCCGGCGCGTTGTCCGTGCTGTCCGCGTTGTTCGTCATCGTCCCTCCTGCCGCTCGTCACTGCGCGGCCCCTGCCTGGGGCCGTGCCGGACGTCGAGCGTCGCAGGCGCGGGACCTGGGTGTCTTGGAGAAATGTTCCGTCCGGTCAGAGGCGTGCCAGCGCGGCGCGGGCCATGTCGCGGAGCAGGCCGGCCATGGCCTCGGGGGCGAGTTCCCCGGCGCTGCGCGGGGTGGAGTTGAGCAGGCCGAAGACCGCGTGGGTGGCGGCGCGCAGCCGCGCGGGCGGGCACGCGGGGTGCAGCTCGGACAGCACGGTCACCCACTCCTCCACGTAGAGCCGCTGCAGCCGCCGGATGGCCCGGCGGGCCTGTTCCGGCACGTTGTCGAGCTCGCGTTCGTGGACGCGGATGAGCGCGGGATGGGTCAGCGCGAACGCGATGTGCCCGGACAGCAGCGCGTCGAGCGCGGCCTCCGCGGTGTCCGGGTCGGCGGTGGTGGCCAGCCGCGCCCCCTGCTCGCGCAGCCGCTCGCTGATGTCGAGCAGCATCTCGGTGAGCAGCGCCTCCTTGCCGCTGAAGTGCCGGTAGAGCGCCGGTCCCGACACCCCCACGGCCGCACCGATGTCCTCGATGGACACGCCGTGGAAGCCACGCGCCGCGAAGAGGTCCGCGGCAGCCTCCAGGATCTCGGCCCGCCGATTGCGGGTAGGGGTCTTCTCGGTCCTCCCGGTCTTCACGGCACCATGGTAGACGGAGTCTGTTAATGATGACTAACATCCGAGCATGAGCACGAGTGACTGGCCGGTGCTGGAGAGCCGGTGCGACCCGGGCGGCGAGCCGTACAAGCGCAACGCGGAGGCGAACGAACGCCTGGTCGCGGAGTTGCGGGAACGGCTCGCGGCGGCGGCGCGCGGCGGCCCCGAGCGGGCTCGGACCAGGCACGTCCAGCGCGGCAAGCTGCTGCCCAGAGACCGCGTCGACACGCTCCTCGACCCCGGCGGGCGCTTCCTGGAGCTGTCCCCGCTCGCGGCCACCGGCATGTACGACGACCAGGCCCCGGCCGCCGGGATCATCACCGGCGTGGGCCGGGTGAGCGGGCGCGAGGTCGTGATCGTGGCCAACGACGCCACCGTCAAGGGCGGCACGTACTACCCGATCACGGTCAAGAAGCACCTGCGCGCCCAGGAGGTCGCCCTCCACAACCACCTGCCGTGCGTCTACCTGGTCGACTCGGGCGGCGCCTTCCTGCCCAAACAGGACGAGGTGTTCCCCGACCGCGAGCACTTCGGCCGCATCTTCTACAACCAGGCCACCATGTCGGCGCGGGGCATCCCGCAGATCGCGGCCGTGCTCGGCTCCTGCACCGCCGGCGGCGCGTACGTCCCGGCGATGAGCGACGAGGCGGTGATCGTCCGCGGCCAGGGCACGATCTTCCTGGGCGGGCCGCCGCTGGTGAAGGCCGCGACCGGCGAGACCGTCACGGCCGAGGAACTGGGCGGCGGCGAGGTCCACGCCCGCGTCAGCGGCGTCACCGACCACCTCGCCGAAGACGACGCGCACGCCCTCAAGATCGTGCGCGACATCGTGTCGACGCTCGCACCGAAGGGCCCCCGCCCCTGGGACGTCGCCCCCGCCGAACCGCCGCTGCACGACCCGCGCGACCTGTACGGCATCGTCCCCCAGGACACCCGCCGACCGTACGACGTGCGCGAGGTGATCGCCCGGGTGGTCGACGGCAGCCGGTTCCTGGAGTTCAAGGCCGAGTACGGCCCGACCCTCGTCACCGGGTTCGCCCGGATCCACGGGCACCCGGTGGGGATCGTGGCCAACAACGGCATCCTGTTCGGCGAGTCGGCGCTCAAGGGCGCGCACTTCGTCGAGCTGTGCGACCGGCGGTCGATCCCGTTGGTGTTCCTGCAGAACATCAGCGGCTTCATGGTCGGCAAGGCGTACGAGGCCGGGGGCATCGCCAAGCACGGCGCGAAGATGGTGACGGCGGTCGCCTGCGCCCGGGTGCCGAAGTTCACCGTGATCATCGGCGGCTCGTTCGGCGCGGGCAACTACGCGATGGCCGGCCGCGCCTACTCGCCCCGATTCCTGTGGATGTGGCCGAACGCCCGCATCTCGGTCATGGGCGGCGAGCAGGCCGCCACCGTGCTCACCATGGTCGGCGACGCCGACGCCGACGAGATCCGGGCCCAGTACGAACACCAGGGCAACCCCTACTACTCGACCGCGCGCCTGTGGGACGACGGGGTGATCGACCCGGCGGACACCAGGACCGTCCTCGGCCTGGCGCTCGGCGCCGCCGCGAACGCCCCCCTCGAACCCGTCGGCTACGGCGTCTTCCGGATGTGAGGTCGAGCTCGTGATGTTCACCAGTGTGCTGATCGCCAACCGGGGCGAGATCGCCGTCCGGATCATCCGTACGCTGCGGGCCCTGGGCGTGCGCGCGGTCGCCGTGCACAGCGACGCCGACCGCGATGCCCGCCACGTGCGCGAGGCCGACCTCGCCGTACGGCTCCCGCGTGGCTACCTCGACATCGACGGGATCATCGAGGCCGCCCGGGTGAGCGGCGCCGAGGCCGTCCACCCCGGCTATGGCTTCCTCGCCGAGAACGCCGGGTTCGCCCGGCGCTGCGCGGCCGAGGGGCTGGTGTTCGTCGGCCCGCCCGCCGCGGCCATCGAGGCCATGGGCGACAAGATCCGGGCCAAGGAGACGGTCGCGCGCGCGGGCGTGCCGGTCGTGCCCGGCGGCGCGGAGCCGCACGACGACCTGGCCGAGGTCGCCGCGCGCGTCGGCTTCCCCGTGCTGATCAAGCCGTCCGCGGGCGGGGGCGGCAAGGGCATGCTGCGGGTCGAGTCCGCCGACGCCCTGCCCGCCGCCGTCGAGTCGGCCCGCCGTACGGCGACGGCGGCCTTCGGGGACGGCACCCTGCTGATCGAGCGGTTCGTGGACCGGCCCCGGCACATCGAGATCCAGGTCATGGCCGACGGCCACGGCAACGTCGTCCACCTGGGCGAACGCGAGTGCAGCCTGCAGCGCCGCCACCAGAAGATCGTGGAGGAGGCGCCCTCGCCGCTGCTCGACGAACAGACGCGGGCCCGGATGGGCGCGGCGGCGGTGGAGGCCGCCCGGTCGGTCGGCTACGTCGGCGCCGGGACGGTCGAGTTCATCGTCCCCGGTGACCGGCCCGGCGAGTTCTTCTTCATGGAGATGAACACCCGGCTGCAGGTCGAGCACCCGGTCACCGAGATGGTCACCGGCCTCGACCTGGTCGAGCTGCAACTGCGGATCGCCGCGGGGGAGCCGCTGCCGTTCGGGCAGGACGCGGTGCGCCTGCGCGGCCACGCCGTCGAGGCCCGCGTGTACGCCGAGGACCCGGCCCGCGACTTCCTGCCCACGGGCGGGCGCGTGCTGCGGCTGCGCGAGCCCGCGGGCGAGGGCGTCCGGTTCGATTCCGGGCCGGCCGAGGGCACGGTGGTCGGCAGCGACTACGACCCCATGCTGGCCAAGGCGGTCGCCTGGGCCCCCGATCGGGCGGGCGCGCTCGCGGCCCTCGACCGGGCGCTCGGCTCGACCGTGATCCTCGGGGTCACCACGAACATCGGGTTCCTGCGCGCGCTGCTGGCCGACCCGGAGGTCGCCGCCGGGCGGCTCGACACCGGGCTGGTCGAACGGCGGCTCGGCGGCCTGGTGAGCGGCGAGGTGCCCGACGAGGTGCTCGCCGCCGCCGCGCTCGTCGTCCACTCCGGCTTCGACCGCTCCGGTGTGGTCCGCTCCGGCTCGGGCGACCCGTGGGACGTCGCGGACGGCTGGCGGATCGGGGAACCGGCCTGGACCGTGCACCGGCTCGGGGTGCCCGTACGGGTCCGGGGCGCGGCCGGCGACGCGGAGATCGAAGTTAACGATCGTTCACTTGGCCGGGCCCGGCTGGAGTGGACGGGCACGGATGAGGCGACGGATGAGGCGGCGGTCACCCTCGGCGGCGTCACCCGGAAGTACGCCGTGGCCCGCGACCACGACACGGTGTGGCTCGCCGAGGGCGGCCGGGCATGGTCCGTCACCCGGCACGAACCCGGCGACCCGAAGGACCGGCAGGGCGGGGCGCTCGCCGGCGACGGAGCCGTACGCAGCCCGATGCCGGGGACGGTGCTGCTGGTGAAGGCGGCGGAGGGCGACCGGGTCACCGCCGGGCAGCCGCTGGTCGTCGTGGAGGCGATGAAGATGGAACACACCCTGACGGCGCCGGCCGACGGCGTGCTCGCCGAGCTGCGGGTCCGGCCGGGGCAGACGGTGGAGCTGGACGCGATCGTGGCGAAGGTGACGCCGTGCGAGTGATGATCTACGAGGTCGGCCCGCGCGACGGCCTGCAGAACGAGTCGGCCATCGTTCCCGTCGAGGTCAAGCGCGAGTTCATCGGGCGGCTGGCCGAGGCCGGACTGACGACCATCGAGGCGACGAGCTTCGTCCACCCCAAGTGGATCCCCCAGCTCGCCGACGCCGGGGAGCTGCTGGAGAGCCTGCCCCGGGTGCCCGGGGTGCGGTACCCGGTGCTCGTCCCCAACGAGCGGGGGCTCGACCGTGCCTTGGAGCAGGGCGTCACCGACATCGCGATCTTCGGCAGCGCCACCGAGTCGTTCGCCCGGCGCAACCTCAACCGGACCGTCGAGTCGCAGTTCGAGATGTTCGCCCCCGTCGTCGAACGGGCCCTCGCCCACGGCATGCGGGTCAGGGCGTACGTCTCGATGTGCTTCGCCGACCCCTGGGAGGGGCCGGTCGCGCCCGAGCAGGTCGCCCGGATGGGCCGCCGGCTGCTCGACCTCGGCTGCTACGAGCTGTCGCTCGGCGACACGATCGGCGTCGGCACGCCCCGGCACGTCGAGGCGCTGCTCGACGCGTTCGCCGAGGCGGGGGTCGGGACCGACCGGCTGGCCGTCCACTTCCACGACACCTACGGCCAGGCCCTGGCCAACACGCTCACCGCGATCAAGCGGGGGATCACGGTCGTGGACTCCTCCGCGGGCGGCATCGGCGGCTGCCCGTACGCCAAGAGCGCCACCGGCAACCTCGCGACCGAGGACCTGGTGTGGATGCTCGACGGTCTCGGCGTCGAGACCGGGGTGGACGTCAGGTCGCTGACCGCCACCAGCCTCTGGCTCGCCGAGATCCTGGGCCGGCCGAGCCCCTCCCGCGTCGTCCAGGCCCTGGCGAAGGAGATCTGAGATGCTCAACGACGAGCACATCGAGCTGCGCAAGTCGGTCGAGGAGTTCGCCCGCGAGGTGGTGGCCCCCGTCATCGGGGACTACTACGAGCGGTGCGAGTTCCCGTACGAGATCGTCCGCAAGATGGGCGCGATGGGCCTGTTCGGCCTGCCCGTCCCGGAGGAGTACGGCGGCATGGGCGGCGACTACTTCGCGCTGTGCCTCGCCCTGGAGGAGCTGGCCAGGGTCGACTCGTCGGTGGCGATCACCCTGGAGGCGGCGGTCTCGCTGGGCGAGATGCCCATCCTGCGGTTCGGCACGGACGCCCAGAAGGAGCGCTGGCTGCCGAAGATGGCCACGGGGGAGATCCTCGGGGCGTTCGGCCTGACCGAGCCCGGCGGCGGCTCCGACGTGCCGGGCGGCATGCGCACCACGGCCGTCCTCGACGGCGGCGAATGGGTGATCAACGGCTCGAAGGCGTTCATCACCAACTCGGGCACCGACATCACCGGCGTCGTCGCCGTGGCGGCGATCACCGGCCGCCGGGAGGACGGCAGGCCGGAGATCTCCACGATCCTCGTGCCGTCGGGCACGCCCGGCTTCACCGTGTCGAAGAAATACTCCAAGGTCGGGTGGTCGGCCTCCGACACCCGGGAGCTGTCGTTCACCGACTGCCGGGTGCCGGAGGAGAACCTGCTGGGCGAGCGCGGCCGGGGCTACGCGCAGTTCCTCCAGACGCTCGACGAGGGCCGGGTGGCCATCGCCGCGCTGTCGGTCGGCCTCGCCCAGGGCTGCGTGGACGAGTCGCTGCGGTACGTGCGGGAGCGCCGGGCCTTCGGCCACGAAATCGGCCACTACCAGGCCATCCAGTTCAAGATCGCAGACATGGAGGCCCGGGTGCACACCGCCCGCCTGGCCTACTACCACGCCGCCGAGCGCATGCTGGCCGGCCTGCCGTTCAAGAAGGAGGCCGCGATCGCCAAGCTCGTCTCGTCCAACGCGGCGATGGACAACTCCCGCGACGCCACCCAGATCTTCGGCGGCTACGGCTTCATGAACGAGTTCCCCGTCGGCCGTTTCTACCGGGACGCGAAGATCCTGGAGATCGGTGAGGGCACCAGCGAGGTGCAGCGCATGCTCATCGCCCGCGAGCTCGGCCTGCCCGCCTGAACCCCATCCCGCCGTGGCCGGACCACCCGGCCTCGGCGGCTCGCGCGTTGGATTCCTTCCCGCCGTCCCCAGGGACCGGCGGGGAGTCTTCGTCGTCCTGATCGGCTTGGGTCTTGTCAGGTGGCCGGGAGGCGCATGCCGAGCCACTGCTCGGCGTCCCAGGCATGAAACCGCTCGACCTCGCTGAACCCCAGCTTCGCCGCGAGGCGCATCGAGGCGACGTTGGCGCTCTGGGTGGTGAGCACCACCGGCTCGCCGGGAAGTGTGGCATCGAACCAGCCAAGCGCCGCCGCGCATGCCTCGGCGGCGTACCCGTGCCCCCAAGCGGTCGGCAGGAACAGGTAACCGAGATCGGCCTTCCCCACGGCGGCCGGGCGACGGTGCTCGGTCGCTCTCCTGAGCAGGATGTGGCCGATCATCGCCCCGTCGAGCTCGACGACGAAGCTCCCGGGCCACCGCTCGGGCACCTCGGGCAGCTCACGCTCAAGCACGTCACGCGGGCGGGGACCGCCGAGGTAGGTGTGCACCTCCGGCGAGGCGAGCAGCTCGGCGAACGTCGTACGGTCCCGCGCCTCGGGCTCACGGAGCACGAGCCGCTCGGTCCGGATCGGCTCAGGCGGCCAAGGGACATGTCCAAGGTCTGACATGCGCGGCACGCTAACAACCCCATAGGACGACGTCGAACGCGGGTGGAACGCGATGCCCACCCGGCCGGGCCAGTTGCCCAGGGTAGGGATCATGGCGAGCCGGAACGCGGACCCGGTCCGAGCCCACCTGTGAAGCCCCATGCGGCACTACGGCACAGGTGAAGCCCCGGGGGAGCAGTGTGGCCCTAGGGAGCATTGTGGCCCTAGGGAGCAGTGTGAAGCCCCGTCGAGCAGCGTGAAGCCCAGCAGCGCACGGTGAAGCCCAGCGGACAGTGCACCGGCGACCCTCGCGTCCGCCCTCGGCCTGCGGCTTGGAGGGTCATGCACGCAGCCGCCGGGCCGGTCCGTGCGTCGCCCGGGCTTGCCTGCGCATCGCTCACCCCGTGCCTCTCGCCTTACTCGTGTGGTCGTCGGGTTCTTCCGAGGCGGTGGTAGGTGAAGGCCCAGCGGTCTTCGCCTTCTTTGCGGCGGGTGTAGCGGTCGGGGTGCTGGTAGCGGTCGCGGTTGTGGAACTGGCAGGCCGGGCCGAGGAGTTTCAGGTCGGTGAGGCCGCCGGTGCTCCAGTTGTCGGCGTGGTCGATCTGGCACATGGTCGCTGGGAGCGGGCAGCCGTCGATCCAGCAGGTGTCATAGCGGGCGTAGATGGCCCGGCGTTGGGCGGGGGTGGCCAGGCGGACCTTGCGCCCCATGTCGAGGACCTGCCCCTCGGCGTTCATGACGATCCGGACCAGGGCTGAGGTGCGGGCGAGGCGGTGCACGCTGGAGAGGGGCAGCACCTGCCCGGTCGCCAGCAGCAACCCCGGCGGCACCATCCCCAACGCCCCTCCCAGAGACGCCCCCAGCAGCGTGCTTGCCGACGCTCCCAGCGCCGTCCCCAGCGACGCCCCGGGCATCGTGCCCGCCGACGCACCCCGCGACGCACCCTGCCCTGCTCCAGGTGACGCCCCTTCCGACGTCCCTGGCGTGCCCTGGCCATGCCGGCAGTCCCTCGCAGGCCGAGGCCCGGCGTGGGTGTGATGTGCGGAGGCGTCCTCGGGAGGAGGATCCGGCCACGCCGCCTCCGAAGACGCCGTGTCCCAAGACGCCGTGTCCGAAGGCGCCGTGTCCGAATGCCCTCCACGGTCGGCTGGCCATGCTGCCCCGCGCCGTGTGGTGTGCGGTGCTCCAGACGGGGCCGCAGCGCGGTCGCCGTCGCCGCCTGTGGCGGGCGCGGTCTCGTGGCGCTCGGCAGAGCTGGTGCTGACGGTCTCTCCGCCCTCGGCGGAGGCGGTGCTTGCGGTGTGGTCGCCCTCGGCAACGGCGGTGCTTGCGGTGTCGGACGGCTCGCACTCGCCGGGCCGCCGCTCACCGGCATCCCTACCCGTACCGGCACCTGCCTCGGCAGCGTCGAACTCGTCGGCTTCGGCGGGCGTCGGATCGCCCGTGTCGTCCCGGCCTTCCCCGAAGCCCCCGGCGTCCCGCGCGTTTTCGACATGGTCGGCGGTGTCGTCGGCCTGGCCCGGCTCGTCAGTGCTTCCGGCAGGGTCGGGGACGTAGTCGCTGGGGGCGCTGTCGCCGAGGTCTGCGAAGTGGTCGCTGACCTCGTCGGCGGTGGCCGGGTCGGCGGGGTCTTGGGTGGCCGGGTCGGTGTCTTGGGTGGCCGGGTCGGCGGTGGGGTCGGTGGTTTCTGGGTTGGTGTTGTCGGGGTCGGTGGGGAGGGATTCGGCGCTGACCACGACGAGGAGCTCGGTGACGATCTTCTGCTCCAGCAGGGCGATCAGCGCGTCGGCCTGACGTACCGTCAGCGGGCGGTCATCCCCCTGCGCCCTCAGCTTGGCGTACGCCTGCAACAACGTCATCAACCGGGCGCCGGCCTCACGCGGCAGGTAGAACTCCCCTTCCACGCCGCCGCCCTTGCCCGGGCGGACCCGCAGGAACCGCCTCCCGTAATCGGCCCGCTCGTCGCGTTCTTCCCCATCGGGGTCGAGCACCGCCCGCAGGTGGCGGCCGGCTTTGGCGACTTCCGCCGCCCCCGCTTTGCTGGCCAGGTCCACCAGGATCGGCTCCGCCAGGGTGGCTTGCTCGTCGGTTAGTCCGGCGACGGCGGCGCAGATGGCCTCCACCACCCCCGCCGCCAGCTCCCCTGTGGCGAACTTCTCCCGCACGGTAGGGAGGCGCGGCAGTTCCGCGCCGAGGGTGAGCAGGCGGCCCGCACCGCCCACCGTCATCCCCCCACTGGTGCGTAGCCAGCAGCGGGTGGAGGCATGCCCATGCTGCCTGGCCTGACCTGCTCGGTGGACCCGCCCCACCCGGTCGGCCAGCGCGCTGGTGATCCGATCCCGGGCGAACAGCAACTCCTCCGCCTCGGCCAGGCACACATCCACGTCATCGGGAAGCGGGGTCAGCGCCAGCTCTTGGGCCACCTCACGAACCGACCCCACCACCACCCACGACGACCGCACACGACCCCGACCACGGTCACGACCACGATCACGCCCACCCACACCCTCGGAAGCACCCGCACCTGCGCCCGCACCCGAGCCAGAGCCGCCCGCGCCAGCGCCATCCGCGCTAGCGCCAGAGCCGGAGCCATTCGCACCGGCGGGAGCCGCGTCCTCGGCAGTCTCACGGGCGGCATTCGCGCTAGCGCCGTTCGCGCCACCCACATTCGCACCGGCGAATGCCGCACTCTCGGCGGCCCCGCGCGCGGCGTGCGCGCGAGCACCATCCGCGCCAGCGGCGTCCGCACCGGCGGCAGCCGCACGATCGGCAGCCCCACGGGCGGCACCCGCGTCAGATCCCGCGCTGTCGGCGGTCCAACACACGGCGTTCGCGTCAGCGCCGTCCGTGCCAGCACCGCTTATGCCAGCGGCATCCGCACCGGCGGCAGCCCTACCCGTGGACTCCGCGCCGTCGCTATCTGCCCTGTCGGTATGCGTGCCTGGGGCGTCCGTGCCTGGAGCGTCCGCGCTATCGGTGCCGGGCGCGTCTGCGTGCTGCCGGGGCCCAAACTTGATGATCGGGAAGGGCTCGCGGGCGGACGAGCCGTCGGACGACCACAGTGGGGAATTGGCGATCAGGCGATCCCACCAGCCGTCCCACCACTCACCGTCGACATCGTTCGAATGACTAAGGCGCTCAGGATCGATATCGAACAGATCCATCACACCCTCCTCGTTTTATTCGAACTGTTGTATGGATTATCTCACACTCTGTGAGCGAGTGACAACCGTGCGAAGCGGAGGGTTGGAGCCTCAGCTCAACCCGAGCAAAGTCGTTGGGCGATTTGGTGCGAGCTGCGGCCTCGCTGCGTTTGCCGAGGCGGGCGCTGCCGACGGGCCGCGCGCCGTCAGGGCACGGCCAAGGGCGGGAGGACGGTGAGGTTGAGCGGGGCGGGGGCTGCTGACGGCCTCGACCAGGCGAGGCAGTAGCAGAGTTCCGGGCGGCGGGGGCCGCCGTATCGGGGGACCTGGCGCGTGGTCGTCGGGGCGGATGGTTGATCAGGCGAGGGTGTAGCAGAGTTCCGGGCGGCGGGGGCCGCCGTATCGGGGGAGCTGGCGCGTGGTCGTCGGGGCGGATGGTTGATCAGGCGAGGGTGTAGCAGAGTTCCGGGCGGCGGGGGCCGCCGTATCGGGGGAGCTGGCGCGTGGTCGTCGGGGCGGATGGTTGATCAGGCGAGGGTGTAGCAGAGTTCCGGGCGGCCGGGGCCGCCGTATCGGGGGACCCGGCGCGCGACGCCGGTGTCGACGAGGTGTTCCAGGTAACGTCGGGCCGTCACCCGGGACACGCCCACGACCGTGCCGACGGCCTGGGCAGACATGCCGTCGGCGGCGTCCCGCAGCGCGCCCGCGACCGCCTCCAGGGTGTCGGCCGTCATCCCCTTCGGCAGGTGGGGGCGGGCGGTCCCGCGCAGGGTGGACAGCGCCCGGTCCACCTCGCCCTGGCCGCTGACCTCGCCCGGCCCGCTGATCGACGACCGGAACGCCGCGTATCGTTCGAGCTTCTCCTGCAGCAGGGCGAAGGTGAAGGGCTTCAGCAGATATTGCACGACCCCGGCGGAGACGGCCGACCTGACCACCGACAAGTCCCGCGCCGAGGTCACGGCGATGACGTCGGAGGGCAGGCCTGCGGCCCGCATGGCCCGGCAGACGTCCAGCCCGTGCATATCCGGCAGGTAGAGGTCGAGCAGCACGAGGTCAACCGGCTCGCGGCGCAGCGCGCGTACGGCCTCGCCGCCCGACCTGGCCACGCCCGCGACGCGGAAGCCGGGCACCCGCTCGACGTACAGGCGGTTGGCCTCGGCGGTCAGCTCCTCGTCCTCCACGATCAGCACCGAGATCACGGCCGGACCTCCGCGCGCCCCGGGCCGCCGCCGGGAACGTCCGCCGCCGCCCGTCCCAGCCCGTCCGCCCGGCGCGGCACGTCCGGCACGTCCGGCACGTCCGGCACGTCCAGCACGTCCGGCCCGTCCGGCCCATCAGACTGACGCGGCAGCGGGAGCCGTACGGTGAACACCGCCCCCTGACCGCCGATGCCCTCGCCGGCGCAGACCTCGATGTCGCCGCCGAGGCGCCGGGCCGCCTGCCCCGCCATCGCGAGGCCGAGCCCCCGGCCGTCCCCCTTCGTGGACCAGCCGCGCCGGAACACGTCACGTACGACGCCGGGGTCGATCCCGGGGCCGCTGTCGGCGACCCTGATCAGGAACGTGCCGTCCTCGGCGCGCAGGTGGACACGGACCCGGGCGGGCGGCGTTCCCTGAACAGCGCCCTGAACAGCGCCCTGAACAGTGCCTTGAACAGCGCCCTGTACGGCGGCGTCGATCGCGTTGTCGATCAGGTTGCCGACGATGGTGACGAGGTCGCGGGCGTCGAGGGCGACGTCGTCGAGCTCGCTGTCCGGGCTGATCACGAGATCGACTCCGCGCTCCGCGGCGGCCGCGCTCTTGCCGAGCAGCAGCGCCGCGAGGACGGGCTCGCGGATCGAGCCCACCACGCGGTCGGTGAGCCGCTGGGCCGCCCGCAGCTCCGCGGTGGCGAACTCCACCGCCTCGTCGGTGCGGCCCAGCTCCACGAGCGCGACGACCGTGTGCAGCCGGTTGGCCGCCTCGTGCGCGGCCGAGCGGAGCGACTCGGCGAAGCCGCGTTCGGCGTCGAGCTGCCCGGCGAGGGCCTGCAGCTCGGTGTGGTCGCGGAGCGTGACCACCGTGCCGAGCGAACGCGCGCCTGACCGCACCACGGCGGCGCTCGCCACCAGCACGCGTTCGCCGGTCAGGTGGATCTCGTCCGACCGGCTCTCCCCGGAGCCGAGCATCTCGGCCAGCGAGGGCGACAGGCCCAGGTCGCCGACGTGCCGTCCCTCCGCGTCCTCGGGCAGGCCGAGCAGGTCGCGGGCGCCGTCGTTGGCGAGGGTCAGCCGGCCGTCCCGGTCGACGAGCAGCAGCCCTTCGCGCACCGCGTGCAGGATCGCGTTGTGGTACTCGTACATGCGGCTCAGCTCCGCCGGGCCCAGCCCGTGCGTCTGACGGCGCAGGCGGGCGCCCACCAGGTAGGCGCCGGCGATGCCCGCCGCCAGGCCGAGCAGGCCGGTGAGGACGGCCGAGCCGAGCTGCCCGCGCATCTCGGCGCTGATCTTCGCCACCGTGATGCCGGCGCTGACCAGTGCCACGACCCGGCCGGTGGCGTCCCGCACGGGGGTGACGGCCCGTACGGACGGCCCCAGCGTGCCGGTGTAGGTCTCGGTGAACGTGCGCCCGGCCAGCGCCGGCGCCGTGGTGCCGAGGAAGTGCCCGCCGATCTGCCGGGGATTGGGGTGCGTGTATCTGCGGCCCTCGGTGTTCATGATCGTGATGAAGTCGAGCCCGGCCTCCGTGCGCACCCGTTCCGCGTACGGCTGGAGCACGGCCGAGGGATCGGGGTCGTCCAGCGCGTCGAGCACGGTGGGCGCGTCGGCCAGGCTGATCGCCACCGCCTTGCTCGTCCTCGCGGCCTCGTCGTCGAGAAGCTGACGGGTACGGAGGAAACCGAGGAAGGTGGCGCCTGCCACGGTGATCGCGACGACGAGGATCTGCAGCACGAGCACCTGCCGGGCCAGACTCCAGCGTCCGAGCCTGGCGGTCATCGTCGTCACGGCCTCAGCGTCCTCGCTCCCGGTGCGGTCCTGCACGGTCCTGCGCGGTCTGCGCGGATTCACCGCCGCGGCGCGCGCCGGTGAAAACCGCCGTGAACGAAATGTACGCAATAGTGACCCAGGTCACTACCGGGCGCATAGTCACCGACCAGATCGCGTTGTCGCCCGCGTCTGTCGTGGGCCGTATGAGGACGAGGAGGGTCGCGTGACGACCACACCGAACCCGGCACCCCGTGACCGGACCCACTATCTCTACCTGGCGGTGATCGTCGCGGTCCTCCTCGGGATCGCCCTGGGCCTGGTGGCGCCGGACGCCGGGGTGGCGCTGAAACCGCTGGGCACGGCCTTCGTGGCACTGATCAAGATGATGATCAGCCCGATCATCTTCTGCACGATCGTGCTCGGCGTCGGCTCTGTGGCCCAGGCCGCGAAGGTCGGCAAGGTGGGCGGGCTGGCCATCGGCTACTTCCTCGTGATGTCCACGGTGGCGCTGGCCATCGGCCTGCTCGTGGGCAACGTCCTGCACCCCGGCGAGGGGCTCCAGCTGACCGACGAGCTGCGCAAGGCCGCAGAGGAGCAGGCGGCCAAGGGCGGCGAGAGCGACACCACGTCGTTCCTGCTCGGCATCATCCCGGCGACGTTCGTCTCGGCGTTCACCGAGGGCCAGGTGCTCCAGACCCTGCTGGTCGCGCTGCTGACCGGCTTCGCGCTGCAGGCGATGGGGGAGCGGGCGGCGCCCATCCTGCGGGGGCTCGGCCACGTGCAGCGGCTCGTCTTCCGCGTGCTGGCGATGATCATGTGGGCGGCTCCGGTCGGCGCGTTCGGCGCGATGGCCGCGGTGGTCGGCGCGGGCGGTTTCGACGCGCTGCGCAGCCTGGCGCTGCTGATGGGCGGCTTCTATCTGACGTGCCTGCTCTTCGTGGGAGTCGTGCTCGGCACGGTGCTGTGGCTCGGCGCGCGGATCAACCTGCTGTCGCTGCTGCGCTACCTCGGCCGGGAGTTCCTGCTCATCCTGTCCACGTCCTCCTCCGAGTCGGCGCTGCCGCGCCTGATCGCCAAGATGGAGCATCTGGGGGTGAGCCGCGCTGTCGCCGGCATCACGGTGCCGACCGGCTACTCCTTCAACCTCGACGGTACCGCCATCTACCTGACCATGGCGACGCTGTTCGTGGCGCGGGCGACCGGCTTCCCGCTCTCCGCCGGGGAGCAGATCGGGCTGCTGGTCTTCATGATCATCGCGTCCAAGGGGGCGGCGGGGGTCACCGGCGCCGGCCTCGCCACGCTGGCGGGAGGCCTGCAGGCGCACCGGCCGGCTCTCGTGGACGGCGTCGGCCTGATCGTGGGCATCGACCGGTTCATGTCGGAGGCCCGGGCGCTGACCAACTTCGCGGGCAACGCGGTCGCGACCGTCCTGATCGGCTCATGGGTGGGCGACTTCGACCGCTCCCGGGCCGAGGAGGTGCTGGCCGGCCGGGTGCCCTTCGACGAGGCGACGTTCGTGGACGAGGGCCACGCCCCGGCTCCCGGGGCCGAACCCGCCGCCACACCGGTCCACTCCTGATCGCTCCGGCACGCCCCGGAGAGCGGCGCTCCCCGGGCGTGCCGGCAGCACGTCGCTCAGCGGGACGGCGGCTGGAACTCCGGCTGGTCGAGCACTCGCAGCCAGCTTCCGTCGGGCTGGCGCCGTACGACCTGGGCGCGGGCGCCGGCGCCGTCCCTGGGCGGGGTCGAGGTGAGCGCGATGTCGCCGCTGACCAGCGTCGGAAGGGGCTCCTCGGGCTCGAAGCGGGGGCGGTTCGCCAGCACCTTCTCCCACAGGGCGCGGATCGCCTCCCGGCCGGCCGTCACGCTGCCCGGCGGGTAGGCCAGCACGGCGTTCTCCTCGTAGAGCGCCGCCACGCCCGCGGCGTCACCGGCGTTGGACCGCTCGACGAACAGGCGGGTGATGTCCTCCGGCCGCATGGCCTTCTCGTAATCCGGCATCGGTTCCTCCCCGAATCTCGACGGCGAATCTCGTACGGCCTCCACCCTGCCGGGCCGCCTTCCAGAAGTCCAACAGATGGTTCTGCTGGCAACTAGAATCAAAAGTTATGGAGCTGCGCCAGCTGGAGTATTTCGTCGCGGTCGCCGAGGAGCGCAACTTCACCCGCGCCGCCGAGCGGGTGCACATCAGCCAGCCGGGCGTCAGCGCCCAGATCAGGCAGCTCGAACGCGAGCTCGGCGCCGAGCTGTTCGACCGGTCCGCGCGGACCGTCACCCTGACCGTCGCGGGCAAGGCCGCGCTCGACCACGCCCGCGCCGCGCTCGCCGCGGCCGGGGCGCTGGGCCAGGCGGTGGGCGAGGTGACCGGACTCATCCGGGGCAGGCTCACCGTCGGGATGGTCGTCGGCTGCACCGTCACGCCGCTGTTCGACGCACTCGCCGCCTTCCACCGGGCCCGTCCCGGGGTCGAGATCGCCCTGCTGGAGGACAACTCCGACCGGCTCGTCGAAGGGGTGCGCTCCGGGGCTCTCGACCTGGCCCTCGCCGGGCTCGCCGCCGCCCCGGACGGCCTGGAGACGCTGACGATCGTCAGCGAGCGGCTCGTCGCCGCCGTCCCTCCGGATCACCCCCTCGCGGGACGGGGCGGCGTCACCCTGAGCGACCTCGCCGCGCACCCGATCGTCTGCATGCCGTACGGCACCGGCCTGCGCACCGTCTTCGACCGCGCCTGCGCGGCCCGGGGCCTCCAGCCGGTGATCGCGCTGCAGGCCGGGGCGGCCGACGCGATCGCCGGCCTCGCGGCCCGCGGGCTCGGCGTCGCCGTCCTCAGCGAGTCGATGGCCGCGGCCTACCGGGACCGGCTCACCGCGCTCACCATCGAAGACGTCGAGACGCCCGCCCTGCTCGCGCTGCTGTGGCGCGGCGGCCAGGGCCCGGCCGTACGCGAGTTCGTACGGCACGCCCGGCGCTCCTTCGCCGTGCCTCCGGCGTGAGAATCGCCGGACTCCGGATTGGACGTATGTGCCCGGGCACTCCTAGAGTCCCTTTCATGACGTCTGGTGATCTCCAGTTCCGGAGGGCCGAGAAGAGCGACGCGGACGAGATCTTCGCGCTCGCCCGCGAGTTCGCGGTGACGTTCCGGCCCGAGCGGGCGCCGTTCGACGCCGCGCTGCCGCAACTCCTGGAGAACGAGGACGCCTTCCTGCTCGTCGCCACCGTTGACGGCACCGTACGCGGCTACCTGCTGGGCTTCACCCACCTCACGCTGTTCGCCAACGGCAGGGTCGCGTGGGTGGAGGAGGCGATGATCGAGAGCGGTTACCGCCGTCTCGGCATCGGGCGGCGGCTCCTTGAGGAGTTCGAGACGTGGGCGCGCTCACGGCAGGCCGGATACGTCGCACTGGCGACCCGGAGGGCCGCCGAGTTCTACGGCGCGCTCGGCTACGAGGTGTCGGCCACCTACTACCGCAAGATGCTCAGACCGAAGACGTGAGCTGGGCGTCCAGGCGATAGCCGTCCACGGTCACGTAGACCGAGTCGCCGGGCCGTGCGTTCAGCCGCATCAGCACCGGCTGGAGCGAGTCGAACACCGGCTGCCGGTCGCGCCACACCAGCACGACGGCGTTGTCCCCCGGGCCGGTGACCGACAGCAGCGTCCCCGGGCGCATGCCGAGCTGGGCGGCGTACCCCTCCGGGACCGCGACCGGCTCGCCCCGCAGGTGGCCGCTGGTGACGTCGATCCGCTGCCAGCGGCGCGGGTCGGAGGCCGGGCTGGAGGTCGGGCGGGGGTTCGGCACCAGGTGGGGCCGCGGCACGCCCCCGTTCAGATTGCCGCCCAGGTGGTTCCCGTTCTGGTGTCCGTTCAGGTTGCCGTTGAGATTGCCGTTCGTGAGCGCGTTGAGCGCGGCGAGCGCGGTGGCGGCGTCGGGCCCGTTGTTGGCCTGCGAGGGGATCGGGACCCCGCCGCGGCCGTGATGGTGCCCGTTCGCGCCCGGCGTACGGCGGGGCAGCGGCGCGGGCCGCGCGGACTGGTCGGGGCCGTGCCGGGTGGGCAGGGGGCCGGGCTCGGCCGGCGAGCTCGCCTGCGGCATGGATTCGAGCCACGCCTTGGCCGAGTGGGCACGGATGCCGAGCTGGCCGAGCAGTTCCACGACGTCGGCGTCCGCCGGCTTGTTCGCCAGCAGCTGGCGGGTCTTCTCCCGCAGCCCCGCTAGGTCGCCGACCACGAGCCAGCCGTCCTGGAGGCGGCGGTCGGGCATCAGCGTCACCAGCACCCGCCACAGCGGCGTGCCGAGGGCCGGCACCTCGATGGGGTGGGACGGGTCGGCCGCGATGAGCTGCTCCTGGGTGGCCGCCGCGCCCAGCCATTCGGTGAGCCCGAACAGGTGGCCGGTGAGCGGCGCGGAGTCGGGGGAGCGCAGCCACAGCAGCACCCGCTCCTCGGCCGCGCGCTGGGCCTGGGAGAGCAGGTCGCGGTCAACGTTGAGGTTGTGCGCCAGCGTGCGCAGGCTCACCGGCTCGGCGGCGAACAGCCGCTCGGCCGCGACGGCCCTGGCGAGCGGGTCCCAGCCGCGGAACAGGCCCTCGATGACCGCGACCATCGGGTGCGCGCTGAGGTCGGCGGGCCGCGCCGCCTCCGGAGCAGGCTGGGCGGCCGGCTGAGCGGCGGGCTGGGCGGGTGGCTGCGCAGGGGCCGCAGGGACCTGCGGGAGCGAGGCTCCGGGCTGCCGGGCGAAGGGCTGGGTGGCGGGCCTGACCGGTCCTGCCGCCGGCGCCGCCCCCGGTACGGTGGGTGGCGGCGGCGTGCCCTGCCCCGGCCGGGCGGGCGCCTGCCCCGGCTGCGGGGGCGTCTGGGCGGGTGCCTGAGCCGGTGCCTGCGCGGCGGCGACCTGGGGGAACGCCTGAGAGGAGGTCCCGGGCACGGCCTGCGGGAAGGGCACGGAGGCGGGGCCGGCGGGCGCCTGCGTCTGGCCCTGACCCGGTGCCTGTGCGGGTGCCGGTGCCTGTGTGGGGGCCTGTGCCTGTGCGGGTGCCGGTGCCTGGACCTGTGCCTGTGCCTGTGCCTGCGGCTGAGGCGGTGCCGGAGTCTGGACCTGTGCCTGTGCCTGTGCCTGTGCCTGTGCCTGTGCTTGGGCGGCCTGGGCCTGGGGTGCGGCCTCGGCCCCGGCGAGGGCCTCCGCGGACCGCCCGGACGCCAGCTCGCTCTCCAGGTGCCCGAACACCTCCCGGAACACCGTGGTCAGGAGAACCTCGGGCGAGGCCGGGGCGGCCGGGGCCTGGAGGTCGCACGGCGTCAGGCGGCGCAGCCGATACCAGCCGCCGAGGTGGTTGACCACCGTGCGTACGGGGTCGGGCCAGCCGGGCATGGCCGGGTCCACGGTGTGCACCTGGAGCGCCGGAAGCAGGTCGGTGAGGGGCAGGTGGTCCCAGCGCCCGACCGCCAGGCGGGCGAGCCGCTCGCAGAGCCAGTCGACGCCGGTCGCCCGCATCGCGCGGCCGATTCCGACGGAGGCCCACCAGCCGCCGGGCAGGCGCGGGTCGGCCAGCAGCTCGGCCACCTGCTGAGGACGGCTCCAGCGCAGGGCCGGGACCAGGTCGCTCAGGCAGATCGTTGACTCGGCGTCCATCGGTATGACCGCACCCTCCCGAGAGTGACGCATGTTGCTAATGGTGCAGCTTACGCCGCAAACCAGCAATTGGTGTCAATAGGGTAAAGTTCCCAGGATCCGGCCGGGCACCGATCTGCGCGACCGCCGCGGCACCCGTCTCACACCCCTTACGCAGGGCTTCCTCGGGCGTGTCCCCGGCCATGAAGGCGACCAGGAACCCCGCGGCGAACGCGTCTCCCGCGCCCGTCGAGTCGACGACCTCCGCCGTGGGCGCGGCCGCTCTGGCGACTATACGGCCATCGCGGGCCAGCAGGGCACCACCGGCCCCCAGCTTCACCACAGCCGTCCCGTAGTGGGCGCTGAGCGTGCCGGCGGCCGTCTCGGGATCCGCGGCGTCCGCGAGCAGCAGGGCCTCCTCCAGGTTGGGGATCACGATGCTCGCCGGGGCGCTCTCGCGGAGGAACCGCTCGGGCCCGAAGGCGCGCAGCGGCCCGCTGGAGGCCGGATCGACGCTGATGGTGATCCCGCGCCCGGCTGCCTCGCGCATGGCGAGCCGTACGAGCTCCAGGCCCGGCTCGGCGAACATCGTGTACGCCGACACGTGCAGGTGCCCGACCCCGTCGAGGAGGTCCGGGGTCCAGTCGCCGACCCCGATGTGGCCGCTCGCCCCGCGGTTGGTGAGCATGGACCGCTCGCCGGTGGAGTCGACCATCGCGATCACGACGGCCGAGGGCCGTTCCGGGTCGATCCGCAGGTGCGGCCGGACCCCGGCCTTGGTGAGCTGGGCCGCGTGCCACTCGCCGGTGTCGTACCCGGCCCGCGCGAGCAGGCGGGTGTCCGCGCCGAGCCGGGCGGCCCAGGAGGCGGTGTTCGCCCCCGAGCCGCCCGGGTGCAGCGCGATGTCGGCGGGCGTGTCGGTGCCGGTGGCCGCGGGGCCGTCGTGCAGCGCGACGACGTCGGTGACCACGTCGCCGATCACCAGCAGACCGCTCACCCGGCCGCCCAGGCGGCCGCGATCTCCCCGGCCAGGCGGGTGTTGCCGCGTACGGCCGCGAGGTTGGCCTCCAGCGAGGCGCCACCCGTGCCCTCGACCAGGTATTCCAGCAGGAACGGCGTGATGGCCTGCCCGGTGACCCCGCGCTCCTCGGCGGCGCGCAGGCCGTCCGCGAGCACCCGGTCGTGCAGTTCGGGGTCGAGCTGGAGATCGACCGGCACCGGGTTCGCCACGATCAGCGCCGTGTCGAGCCCGCCGAGCGCGTCCTGGGCCCGCATGACGCCGGCGGCCTCCTGCGGCGTCTCGATGCGCCAGTCCACCGGCTCGCCGGAGGTGTGCAGGTAGAAACCGGGGAACTCGTCCGTGCGGTAGCCCACGACGGTGACCTGCTTGGTCTCCAGCCGCTGGAGCGTCGCGGGCACGTCGAGGATCGACTTCACCCCGGCGCACACGACGGTGATCCTCGTGCGGCTGAGCGTGTCGATGTCGGCAGACTCGTCCTGCACCGTGGTCCAGCCGCGGTGGACGCCGCCGAGGCCCCCGGTGGCGAACACCCGCACGCCCGCGCGGGCGGCCAGGAACGAGGTGCCCGAGACGGTCGTGGCGCCGCTGAGCCCGAGCGCGGCGGCCGGGGCGAGGTCGCGGAAGCCGAGCTTGCGCAGGCCCGGCTCGGTCGCGATCCGCTCCAGCCCCTCCTTGTCCAGGCCCACCCGGGGGACGCCGTCCAGCACCGCCACCGTCGCCGGCACGGCCCCCGCCTGCCGGACGATGTCCTCCAGTTCGAGTGCGACCTGGAGGTTGCGGGGCTGGGGAAGCCCGTGGGAGATGATGGTGGACTCCAGGGCGACCACCGGACGGCCGGCGGCCAGCGCCTCGGCGACCTCATCGGAAACGCGCATGTCTCTCCTGTGTTTCCCGCTCACCATCGGGGCGCTCACTTCCGCCTGGCCGTGCCGAAGGCGCGCCGTCGGCGCCTCCCTCGTCGCGCTCGGGTCGCTTCGCTCCCGCGCGCTGCTCGGTCCAGATCGGCGGCGCGCCCCTCCGGATCGCTCGGTGTGTTTCCCGCTTGGGGTTCTCTCGTTGGCGGAAGATTGTCCGCTTCGGCATATTCTGCCCGGGTATCGAGGGGGAACTTGCGATAAGTTGCGGGCGTCCGCCCGGCCTCACCCGTCGCCGGCCCCCCGTCGGCCCTCCGAGACCCTTTCACGCCCGCCGTCACGACCCGCATCCGGCCCCGCCCACTGAGACACCGAGCCACGTACGACCCGGGAGAACGCCTTCATGCCACGCTCGCACTACGACGTCGTCATCGCCGGCGCCGGGCACAACGGCCTCGTCGCCGCGGCCTACCTCGCCCGCGCCGGACGCAGCGTGCTGGTCCTGGAACGCCTCGGCCACGTGGGCGGTCTCGCCGTGTCGGCCCGAGCGTTCCCCGGCGTGGACGCGCGGCTGTCGCGTTACTCCTACCTGGTCAGCCTGCTGCCCACGAAGATCGTGAAGGACCTCGGGCTCCGTCTCGACCTGCGCCGCCGCCGCTTCGCCTCCTACACGCCGGCGGGCGACACCGGTCTGCTCGTGGACAACGAGGACGCCGCGCGCACCGCCGCCTCCTTCGAGGCGGTGACCGGAGGACGGCACGACCTGGCCGCCTGGGAGCGGTTCTACGGGATGACCGCCCACGTGGCCCAGCGGGTCGCGCCGACGCTGCTCGAACCGCTGCGCGGCCGTACGGCACTTCGGGAGGTCGTGGGGGACGACGAGGCGTGGCGCGACCTGTTCGAACGGCCCGTCGGCGAGGTGGTGGACGAGCGGTTCGCCGACGACACCGTGCGCGGGGTCGTCCTCACCGACTCCCTGATCGGCACCTTCGCCGACCCGGCCACCGACCTGCTGGCCAACCGGTGCTTCCTCTACCACGTCATCGGCGACGGCACGGGCGACTGGAACGTCCCGGTCGGCGGCATGGGCGCGGTGACCGCCGAGCTCGCCGAGGTCGCGCGGCGGCACGGCGCCGAGATCCGCACCGGCGCCGAGGTGCTGGCCATCGACCCGGACACGGGAGAGGTCACGTTCGACGACGGCGCGCAGCACGCGGTGACCGCCGGGAAGGTGCTGGCCAACCTGCCGCCCGCCGTGCTCGCCCGCCTGCTCGGGGAGACGCCCGAGCGGCCCGAGGGCGCCCAGCTCAAAATCAACATGGTGCTGTCGCGGCTGCCCCGGCTGCGCGACCCCGCCGTGGACCCCGCCGAGGCGTTCAGCGGCACCTTCCACATCAACGAGACCCGCGACCAGCTCGCCGCGGCGTACGCGCAGGCCGCCGCGGGGAAGGTGCCGGACCTGCCGCCCGCCGAGGTCTACTGCCACTCGCTCACCGACCCCTCGATCCTCGGCCCGGAGCTGCGCGAGGCGGGGGCGCACACGATGACGCTGTTCGGCCTGCACATGCCGGCGCGCCTGTTCGCCGATCCGGCGGCGAAGAAGGAGGCGCTGGCCCGCACGCTCGCCTCGATCGACTCCGTGCTCGCCGAGCCCATCGAGGACTGCCTGCTGCGCGCGCCCTCGGGCGAGCCCTGCCTGGAGGTCAAGACGCCGCTCGACCTGGAGCGCGACGCGGGCCTGCCCGGAGGCCACATCTTCCACCGCGACCTGTCCTGGCCGTACGCCGAGGAGGGCGGCCACGGGGACCGGCCCGCTCAGTGGGGCGTCGAGACGGCGCACGAGCGGGTGCTGCTGTGCGGCGCGGGCGCCCGGCGCGGCGGCGGCGTCAGCGGCATCCCCGGCCACAACGCCGCGATGGCCGTTCTAACGGAACCTTCATGACGCTCGGGTAGCTTGTGCCGGTGCGTGAGGAATCGGCGAAACTGCTGGTAGTGGATGACGAGCCCGCACTCAGGGAGGCGCTGCGCAGCAGCCTGGAGTTCGAGGGCTACGCGGTCGAGACCGCCGCCGACGGGCTCACCGCGCTCGACCTCCTCGACCGCGCCGGGCAGGACGGGAGGACGTACGACGCGGTGCTCCTCGACGTCATGATGCCCCGGCTCGACGGGCTGACGGCCTGCCGGCGGTTGCGCGCCGCGGGCAACCTGCTGCCGGTGCTCATGCTGACCGCCCGCGACGCCGTCGGCGACCGCGTCTCCGGCCTGGACGCCGGGGCGGACGACTACCTCGTCAAGCCGTTCGAGCTCGACGAGCTGCTCGCCCGCGTGCGGGCGCTGCTGCGGCGCGGCGGGCAGTACGTGCGGAACGAGAGCGGCGGCGACGTCCTCGCCTTCGGCGACCTGCGCATGGACACCGTGAGCTGGGAGGTCACCCGGGCCGGCCGCAGGCTCGACCTCACCCGCACCGAGCACCTGCTGCTCGAACTGTTCCTCTCCCACCCACGCCAGGTGCTCACCCGCGAGCAGATCCTGCGGGAGGTGTGGGGCTTCGACTTCGAGCCGTCGTCGAACTCGCTGGACGTGTACGTGATGTACCTGCGGCGCAAGACCGAGGCGGGCGGGCTGCCCCGCGTGATCCACACGGTGCGCGGCGTGGGCTACGTGCTCCGGCCGTCGCCGTGAGACGGCGATCCCTGCGGTCCCGGCTCACGCTGCTGATCGCGGCCGGGGTCGCCCTGGCCGTCGCGGTGGCGGCGGCCGTGTGCTGGCTGCTCGTCCGCAGTGAGATGCGCGGCCAGATCGTCGGTTCGATCACGCACCTGCGGCCGCCGGCGCAGCAGGTCGCGTTCGCGCTGCGGGACTGCGCCGGTCAGGGGCGCAAGGAGGCCCGCCCCCGGCCCGACTGGGACCCCTCGGGGCGTAGCTGGCAGGTCGTGCTGCCGGACGGCTCGGTGTGCGTCGCGTCCGGGTCGGCCCAGGTGACGCCGACGGCACAGGAACGGACGATGGCCGCCTCCGGCGGCACGCCCGTGCTGCGCGACGCGGTCGCCACCGACGGCACCTCCGTGCTCGTCTACACCTTCAGATATGAGCCGCGTCCCGGTGTCCCTCCGGGCGACGTCGCCCAGCTCGCGGAGCCGCCCCTGCGGCCGGGCCCGGTCACGGTGAGCGTGTTCCGCTCCACCGCCGAGATGGACCAGACGCTCCGCATCCTCGCCCTCGTCTTCGGCTCGGTCAGCGTGCTCGGCGTGCTCGGCGCCGCCGTGGCCGGGCTCTGGCTGGCCCGTACGGCACTGCGCCCGGTGGAGCGGCTGACCCGCGCGGTCGAGCACGTCGCCAGGACCGAGGACCTCAGCGTGACGATCCCGGTGGAGGGGGAGGACGAGATCGCCCGCCTCAGCCGGTCGTTCAACACGATGACCGCCGCCCTGTCCAGCTCCCAGGAGCGCCAGCGGCGGCTTGTCGCCGACGCGGGACACGAGCTGCGCACCCCGCTGACGAGCCTGCGTACCAACATCGACCTGCTGCTGCGCAGCGAGAACACCGGCCGCGCCATCGAGCCCTCGGCCAAGCGGCGCCTGCTGGCGAACGTCAAGGAGCAGTTCGAGGAGATGTCGAGCCTCATCGGCGATCTGCTGGAGCTGTCGCGCAAGCCGGAGAGCGGCGAGGGGTCGTCCGACATCGCCCTGCACGAGGTGGTGGCCTCGGCGGTCGAGCGGGCCAGGCGGCGCGGTCCAGGGCTGCGCTTCGACGTCGACCTGGAGCCGTGGCAGGTGCACGGGGACGCCAGGGGCCTGCAGCGGGCCGCGGTGAACGTGCTCGACAACGCCGTGAAGTTCAGCCCGCCCGGGGGCCTGGTGACCGTGCGGCTCAATGGCGGCGTGCTGACCGTGCGCGACGAGGGCCCCGGCATCCCCGACGACGAGCTGCCGCACGTGTTCGAGCGGTTCTGGCGCTCGCCGTCGGCGCGCAGCCTGCCCGGCTCCGGTCTCGGCCTGTCGATCGTGGCCCAGGCCGTACGGGACGCCGGGGGCCGGGTCGCGATCGAGAACGCCCCCGGTGGCGGCACCCTCGCCACCGTCGAGCTCCCCGGCAACCCGCCGGCCGCCTGACGCCGGCACGTACAGCACGCCCCGGCTCATGCCTGCACTCCCGCGCGAGCGGCGTACGCGACCTGGCGGCGCAACCGGACGAGGTCTCCCGGTCCGGCATCGAGGGCGTAACGCTCCATCGCGTTCCGGATGTGCTCGACCTGGGCGTCGTCGATGCACACGGTTCCGCTCCGGGCGGGCTCCTCGCCGATCAGGGTTTGCAGATCGACGTTCAGCGCCTCGCAGAGCGAGTCCGGGGCGGAAAGCCGGTCGGCGCTTCGAACCCCGGCCTCCACCTTGCGCAACCAACTGGTCGAACGGCCAATCCGGTCGGCAAGGATCTGCTGAGTCAGGCCGCGCCGACGCCGCCAGTACGCCACCCGCCGGCCCAGCTCCCGATCGTTCATTCCATCGCCTCAATCCGTCCGCGCCCGGATTCCTTGACGCCTCATGAGCACCCCGTGCCGGAGTCGGTGAATCGAAAATCGCTCCGGGAATAGTCGTGGGGCGTTTGCAAGGGGACAACGGGACTACCCGCGACGCGGGCTGTACAGGAACGGGAACGACCCTCAAACGCACGCTTGATCTGCTCGACACGTAGCGAGCGTCTGCACGAGCCGGGCCGAGCTGACCGCGCCTCTCCGGACCCGAGCGCAGCCGATAGGTCGTCATTGGGCCGCCGCAGCATCGGGGCCGGTTGGTGTGGGCGCGTGAATGCGGGGCTTGACGTGCTCGGCGTGATGTGGTTGGCCTGAAACCAGGGTTTTCTCCGAGTCCCTAAAGATACCCTTCTGAGATCTTTGACTACTGACATCCACTCTCGTGGTGATTAGAGTCAGTTTGATCACGATCTTCGGCGATGCGGCTTACATCCGCTTCGCTGCCCCTCAAGGAGGGTTTGTGAGAGTGAAACCTCTCGTAGCGGCCGCAGCCGCGCTGTTGACCGCGGCAGCGCTGCAGATCCCCGCAGCAGGCTCGGCGTTCGCCGACACACCGTCCGACCAGCGTCCATCCGACAACTCCGCCCATGGTGGGCCGGTCCTGGACGACGTGCACAACGTTCCGACGACCGCCGTCAAGAGCAACGTGACGTTCCTCGACAACGTCAAGGGCGTGAGCGGCTACTCAGGGCTGAACTTCATCAGCTACGACAAGTACGGCTACGACTTCATGTTCGCCAACGGCACCGGCGGCCTGGCCGTCTGGTCGCTGAAGGACCCCGAGCACCCGGCGCTGGTCTCCACCATCACGGCCGCCCAGCTGCGCCAGCCGGGGGACACCCAGGACAGGTTCTGGGAAGGCGAGAACATGACCGTCGACCCGAAGCGCAAGCTGGTCTTCCTCAGCAGGGACCCGCGCGGCTTCGGCGGCACCGTCTCGACCGGCCAGTCCGGCGTCTACATCGTGGACGTGAAGAACCCCTGGCAGCCGAAGGTCGTCGTCTTCCAGCCGGTCGCGGCCGGGCACACGGCCACCTGCATCAACGACTGCTCCTACCTGTGGTCGGTCGGACCGGCCAACACCGGCACGCCGGGCCAGGACCCGTCATGGAAGGGCGTGCCGGTCCGGGTGACCGACATCCGTGACCCCAAGCACCCGAAGACCCTGGATCTGGCGCTCGACCTCGGCCGGTTCGACGGCGTCACCGACTACGTGCACAGTGTCGACGTCGACAAGGACGGCGTCGCCTGGGTCTCCGGCGAGGGCGGCGTCCGCGGTTACTGGACCAAGGGCAACCACTACGACCCGGTGCGGAAGACCAAGCGGGTGGCGACGGCGTACGACCCGATCCCGTACGCGGGCGGTACGGCCATGCCGACCAATCCGCAGGGCACGGAGTTCTTCGACTACTTCGACCACAACGCCTACCACAACACCGAGAAGCTCGGCTCCTTCGACAAGGGCGAGCTGGTCTACGTGACCAACGAGAACATCACCACCTGTTCCCAGGCGGGCGAGTTCAAGATCGTGTCGCTGAAGGGCAGCTACGACGGCGAGGGCTGGAAGTCCACGCCGGACAAGCCGCTCCGGCTCAACCTGGTCAGCCACTGGTCGCCCTGGGGCAAGGAGGGCTCGGCCACCACCGGCAGCTGCTCCGCCCACTGGTTCACCGTCAACGGCAACATCGTGGCGATCGGATGGTACGGCCAGGGCACGCGGTTCCTCGACGTGTCCGACCCGGCCAACCCGACCCAGGTCGGCTACTTCCGGGTCCCGTCCGGCACGGACGTGACCGGCGGCTCGGCGTCGGCCGCGTACTGGCACAACGGCCTGGTCTACGTCGCCGACTACAACCGGGGCGTCGACGTGCTGCGGTTCGACGGCAAGCTGGCGGGCAAGCCGGACAAGAAGATCTGCTGGAACTCCTGCGACAAGTGACCGTCCGAGCCGGAGCCGGTCCGGGCGGGACTCCCCGCTCGGGCAGGCTCCGCCCTGACGGAGTGGAAGGGTGACGGTGCGACGCCGACATCTCACGCGGGAGACGACATACGCCGTGCCCGTCGCGCGACTCGTGGCAGCAGTGCTCCTGCTGGCCGGCGGCCTGGTCGTCGGCCTCCTCCCCGGTGTGGCCGCCCGCCCGGCGTACGCGCACGCCTACCTGCTGGAGAGCTCGCCGGTCGACGGACAGGTGCTGGCCTCGCCCCCGGCCGAGGTGCGGCTCCGCTTCGACGAGGCGGTGAGCCTGAGCGGCCGGTCCATCCAGTTGCTCGACCCCACCGGCAAGGAGCTGGCCATCGGCGCGGCGGGGTTCGCCGACGGAAAGGCCGACACGGCGCGGGCGAGCCTGCCCCGGGACCTGGCCGAGGGAACCTACGTCGTGTCGTGGCGGGTGACGTCCGTGGACTCGCACGTTGTGTCGGGAGCGTTCAGCTTCAGCGTCGGCCACCCGAGCGCGATGGCCGCCGACGTGGAGCAGGACGCCGACCGCGTGGTCCCCGTCGTCGCCGCGATCGGCCGTGGCGTGGCCTACCTCGGTGTGGCCCTCGTCCTCGGCGGCGGGATGTTCGTGGCCGCGCTCTGGCCCGCGGGACGTGGTGACCGGCGCGGCCGGCGCGTCGTCTGGTCGGGGTTCGCCGCGCTGGCCGCAGGCACCGCCGTGGTGCTGCTCGTCCAAGGGCCGTACGCCGACGGCAGGCCGCTGACCGGGGTGTTCGACCCCGGCCTGCTGGGCGCGACGCTGTCCACCCGGCTGGGGTACGCGCTGCTGGCCCGGCTGGTGCTCGTGGCCGTCCTCGGTGTGGTCTTCCTGATCGCGATCCGCCCCTCGGCCGCCGCCGACGCGGAGACGGACGCTCCCGAGCCGGGCGGCGTCGGCCGCAGGATCGCGCTGCCCGTGGTCGCCGTCGGCGCCGTCGCCATGACGCTGACCTGGACGCTCGCGGACCACGCGCAGAGCGGCACGCAGACCTGGCTGGCCGTCCCGGCGACCAGCCTGCACCTGCTCGCCATGTCGCTGTGGCTGGGCGGCCTGGTGACGCTCGCGCTCTGCGTGCTCGCCCCGGCCGGCAAGCGGGACCCCGGGCTGCTCTCCCTGGAGCCCGCGCTCCCGAGGTTCTCCCGGCTCGCGCTGCTGTGCTTCGCGGTGATCGCGGTCACCGGGCTGTACCTGTCGTGGCGTCAGGTGGGAACGTGGGGCGCGCTCGGCGCGACCGGCTTCGGGCGGCTGCTGCTCGTCAAGCTCGCCATCGTGCTCGGGGTGCTGGCGCTCGCCTCCGGATCGCGGCGGTTCGTACAGCGGCGCGACCGCGCCCGCCGTACGCCGCAGGACCCTGCTGCTGCGGTGCGCAGGCTGCGCCGCTCGGTCGCCGGTGAGGTCGTGCTCGGGATCGTCGTCGTGTCCGTCACCGCCGTTCTGGTCGACACTGCCCCGGCCCGCACCAGCTACGCGCCGCCGGTGGACACCACGGTCCCGTTCCCCGCCGCGGTGAACGCGTCCGGCCCGTACGGCGGCCCGTACGGCGGGCTGCGCGGCGGCTCGATCCAGGTGAAGATCGAACCGGCGAGACCGGGCGGCAACACCGCGGACATCTACCTGACCGGACGCGACGGCAGGCTGGTCGCGGTGCCAGAGATCTCCGGCGCGCTCGAATCGCGGGACCGCGGCGTGCCCGCGCTGCCCGTCACGTTGACGGCGGCCGAACCCGGGCACTACGTGGCGGGCTCGATGTCCATCCCCTACCCCGGGGAGTGGGCGTTGCGGCTGGACATCCGCGTTTCCGACTTCGACGAGACACGCGTGCGTGTCCCGTTCACCGCACATTGAAAGGCTGCCGACACATGCGAGGCGCTGACCGTACGGCCCCCGCGTCGCGGGTGGCCCTGGCCGCCGCCGGTGCGATCGCCGCCGGCGTCCTGGCGGGGTGTTCCGGCGGGACACCGGAGCCGGTGACCAAGCCGCCCTACACCGTCGAGACCATCCGTTCCGGCTTCGTCGGCGCCGCCGACCTGGGAAAGGGCGCGGTCGCGTTCGAGGACGAGGACCACGCGTCGCACACCATCTACACGCCGCCGAACAGCATCCCCACCTGCCCGTACGTCCAGCGTGCCGACGACGTGAAGGGTCCGGTGGAAGCGGCCATCGAGCCGGTGGGCGGGAACCCGACCGGGCGGTTCATCGTCGCTCCGCCGAAGGTGGGGCCGCAGACGCTCCCGGTCGTCACGCAGGGCGCGGTGGTCTTCGAGAGCTCCACGCTCGCCGGCAACGCGATGAACGCCGTGACGGCCGAGTCGGCAAAGTGCCCGGCGACGTTCACCATCCTCGGCGGGCCGCCGTCCATCGTGGGCGACTACAGGACCAGCAGCCGGCCTGTGGAGGTGAACGGGTGGCGAGGGTTCGCCCAGCACCTCGTGCACACCCCGCCGGCGGACCTGGGCTCGGACACCTACGACGATCTGGTCACCGTCGTGGTGCACAAGGCGAACGCGGTCCTCTACGTCGGCTACACCCAGATCAAGAAGGTGGGCGACCGGTCCGACACCGAGGAGAAGGTCAAGGACCTGATGACGACGACGCTGGCCCGCCTCGGCTAGCGGATCACCGATGAACGCGACGGTGGGAGTCCCGCCGATGGGAGGAACGTTGAGCGGCAGAGCACTTCGGGCGGGTGTGGCGCCCGCGGCAACGGGCGTCGGCCCCGCGCACCCGGTCGCGGGCGGTGCGGCGGCTGCGCCGGCACGCCCCGGACCGGCCGCAGCCGCGTGCGGCACGGCGTCCCGTACGCCTCGCGGGATGCGGGTGCGGATGCGGGTGCGCGCGCTGCGCCGTACGGCACGCGGGCTGGTCGTCGCGACCGTGGCGGCCTGCCTGGTCGCCGTCCTGCCGGCGGCGGCGTTCGCGCATGTGAAGGTGACCGCGGACGCCGCGGTCCAGGGTGGCTATGCGGCGTTGACGTTCCGGGTCCCCAACGAGCGCGACGACGCGAGCACCACCAAGATCGAGGTGCGGCTCCCGACCGAGTTCCCGCTGGCCTCGGTCTCGGTGAAGCCGCACCCCGGCTGGTCGTACAAGATCGAGAAGACGACTCTGGCCACGCCGATCGAGTCGCACGGCACGAAGATCGGCGAGGTGACCTCGAAGATCACCTGGACCGCGTCGGATGAGGACTCGGGGATCAAGCCGGGTGAGTACGACGAGTTCTCGGTGAGCGCCGGGCCGCTGCCGGAGACCGACCGGCTGACGTTCAAGACGCTCCAGCACTACAGCGACGGCGAAGTGGTGCGCTGGATCCAGGAGAGCTCGGGAGACGACGAGGCGGAGCGGCCCGCGCCGGTGCTCGATCTCACCGCCAAGGGGGCCGCCGCGCCCGGCTCGGCGGCTGGCGCGGCCCCGGCCGCCGGAACCGAGGCGGCGGCCGGAGCGGAGGCGGCGGCCGGAGCGGAGGCGGCCGCGCCGGAGTCCGGCTCGGACGCGGGGGTGGCGTGGGCGATCGGGCTGTCCGCGGCCTCGCTGGTGATCTGCCTGGGATGCGTTGTGGCGCCCGCCCTGCACCGACGCCGGACAGGCTAGGCGGATGGGCCGGACGAGCCGCGCCCGGAGCCCGCGCAGAGTGCCGCTGTGAGCCGCTGACAGTCGGCCGGGTGGCGGCCTGCGTCGGGACCGCCACCGGCGCAATTCATGTGGCCTTAATGAACGGCTCAGAGCGGTCCCATTCCGGCTCGCGAGCGTGGGCCCATGAGCGAGCGAAGCGAGCGAATCGACAGGCACGGCGCGACTCACGCCGGTGCCACCGGCCTGCCCCCGGTGCGACGCCACTCCCGGCCGTCGGGCGAGGGGACGGCATGAGCACGACGACGGTTTCCGGGCCGGCGGCGGGGGCGTCCCGCAGGACCCGCCTGGTCGAGGTCGTCGTTCCCGTGCACAACGAGGAGCGCGTCCTGGCCGCGAGCGTGGAGCGACTGCACGCCTACCTGAGCGGCGACTTCCCGTACGGCTTCCGCGTGACGATCGCCGACAACGCGAGCACGGACGGCACGTGGACGATCGCCCGGCGGCTGGCCCACGAGCTGCCGGGAGTGCGGGCCGTCCACCTCGACCAGAAGGGCCGGGGCCGGGCGCTGCGGCGGGTGTGGGAGTCCAGCGAGGCCGACGTGGTCGGCTACATGGACGTGGACCTGTCGACTGACCTCGACGCGTTCCTTCCCCTGATCGCACCGTTGATGACCGGCCACAGCGACCTGGCCATCGGGACCCGCCTGTCCCCCTGGTCCAACGTCGTGCGCGGCCCGAAGCGCGAGATCATCTCCAGGGCCTACAACCTGCTGCTGCGCTCGCTCATGGGAGCGCGCTTCTCCGACGCGCAGTGCGGGTTCAAGGCGGCCCGCACCGAGATCGTGCAGGCCCTGCTGCCGACTGTGCAGGACGAGGCGTGGTTCTTCGACACCGAGCTGCTGCTGCTGGCCGAGCAGCACGGGCTGCGCATCCACGAGGTGCCGGTCGACTGGGTTGACGACCCCGACAGCCGGGTGGACATCGTCAGGACGGCGGTCGACGACCTCAAGGGCATGGTGCGGGTCGCTCGGGGGAGTCTCGCGGCCCCGGCAGCCCCGCCGTCCCGGGCGTCGGCGCGCACGCAGATCCCCGCCTTCACGGTGATCGGGGCGATCAGCACGGTGGCATACCTGGCGCTGTTCTGGATGCTGCGCTCGGTGCTGCCGCCGGTGGCGGCCAACGCCGTCGCGCTGTTCGTCACCGCCGTCGCCAACACCGCGGCCAACCGCCGCTTCACCTTCGGCGTACGGGGGCGGGCGGGGGCGCTGCGGCACCACCTCGGCGGGCTCGTCGCCTTCGTCGCCGGGCTCGCGCTGACCAGCGCGGGGCTGGTCACGCTGCCCGACGGCGCGCCACGGGCGGCCGAGCTGGCCGCCGTCGTCGTGGCGAACGGCCTGGCCACCCTGCTGCGCTTCCTGCTCCTGCGCACCTGGGTCTTCGCGCCCCGGAAGGACTTCCGATGACCCTCCTCGCCTCCGCGGCGTCGATCGGTCACCGGGCCCCGGCGGACCGTGTGACCCCCGCCCTGCGCTGGGGGAGGTGGGCAGTCCTCGTGCTCGCGGCCGTGCTCTACACGTGGGCGCTCGGCCGCAACGGGTACGCCAACGACTACTACGCCGCCGCGATCTACTCCGGCACGAAGAGCTGGAAGGCGTTCTTCTTCGGCGCACTGGACGCCGGGTCGTACATCACGGTCGACAAGCCGCCCCTCGCGCTGTGGGTGATGGGCCTGTCGGCCCGGATCTTCGGGTTCGGCACGTGGAGCATGCTGCTGCCGCAGGCGGCGGCCGGGGTGGCGTCGGTCGCCCTGGTGCACTCCGCCGTACGGCGGGCGCTGCGAGGGCTGGACGCCCGTGCGGCCGGGGCCGCGGCCCTGCTGGCGGCCCTCGTCATGACGCTGACGCCCATCACCGTGGCCATCAACAGGGACAACAACCCCGACACCGTGCTGGTGCTGCTGCTGGTCGCGGCCGGATGGCTCTGCCTGGAGGCGATCCGCACCGGGCGGCTGCGCACGCTGCTGGGCACCGCCGTGCTGGTGGGCCTCGCCTTCAACACCAAGATGCTCCAGGCCTACCTCGTGCTGCCGGCGTTCGCGCTGACCTACCTCTACGCCGCGCCGGGGGCGTTCGTACGCCGGCTCGGCCGTCTGCCGGCCGCCGGAGCGGTCCTCGTGGTCACCAGCGCGTGGTGGATGGTCGTGGTGGACCGGTGGCCCGCGTCGTCGCGGCCGTACGTCGGCGGCAGCACGGACAACACCGTCTGGGACCTGGTCATCGGCTACAACGGCCTGGGCCGGATCTTCGGCGGCGAGGGCGACGGCGGCGGCCGGGGCAGGCTTCCCGCCGGTGTCCCGGAAGGCGTGACACGTGCCTTCGGCGGCGGTCCCGGTGGTCCCGGCGGTGGCGGCGGCTTCGGCGGCGCGTCCGGCGCGGGCAGGTTGTTCAACGACGTCATGGCCGGGCAGATCTCGTGGCTGCTCCCGTTCGCCGTGGTCGCCCTCGTCTGCGGCCTCGTCCTGGTCGCCGGATCGGCCTTCGGCCCGGCCGTCAGTCCGGCCGTCAGTCCGGCCGGGGGTCCGGCGAGGGACGCAGTGAGGGACACAGTGAGGGACACGGTACGCGCGTCGCTGCTGGTGTGGGGCGGCTGGCTGCTCGTGCACTACGCCGTCTTCAGCTTCTCCAGCGGCACCTTCCACCCGTACTACACGACCGCGATGGCCCCGGCGGTCGCCGCGCTGACCGGCATCGGCGGGGTGCTGATGTGGCGGGCGGCCCGCGCCTCGGCCGCCTGGCGGCTTGTCCTGGCCGCCGCGATCGCCGTGACCGGGGCCTGGTCGTTCGTCGTGCTGCGCCGTACGCCGGAGTTCGTGCCGTGGCTCGCCTGGGCCGTCGCGGGCGGCACGGCGGTCGCGGTGCTCGTCCTGGCGGGCACGGCGCTCGCGGGCCGCGGCACGGCGGGTGGCGGCCCGGCCGGGCGTGGGGGCCGGACGGCCGCGCGGGTCACGGCGGTGGCTCTCGCGGCGGCGGTCGCGGCCGGGCTGGCCGGTCCGGCGGCGTACGCGGTGACGCCGCTGGGCGCGGCGGTGAACGGCACCAACCCCACGGCGGGGCCGTCGCAAGGGTTCGGCCCCCGTGGAGGTCCCGGTGGCGGTCCCGGTGGCGGTCCTGGTGGCGGTCCTGGTGGCGGTCCCGGTGGCTTCGGTGGCCCCGCAGGCTTCGGCAGGTACGGCGGACCGGGTGAGGCCGTGCCCGGCGGAAACCGGCAGGGCGGGCCCGGCATGCGCGGGCCCGGTGGGCAGGTGGACGCCGCGATGGCGGCGTACCTGAAGCGGAACAAGGGGAGCGCCACCTGGCTGGTGGCGGTGGACAGCGCGCAGAGCGCGTCGTCGCTCATCCTGTCCACCGGCGAGCCGGTCATCGCGATGGGCGGGTTCACCGGCTCGGACCCGGCGATGAGCGTGGACAAGCTGCGCCGGTACGTGGCCGAGGGGAAGCTCAAGTACGTCCTGATCGGCGGCGGCTTCGGACGTGGCGCGAGCGCGGACGTCACCGCATGGGTGAAGGCGCACGGCACCCAGGTCGACCCCGCGGAGTACGGCGGCACGTCCACCGGCACGTCCGTCTTCGCGGACGGCGGCGGATCCTCGCTCTACAAGGTGGGCTGACGGCGTTCGGCGGCGTCCACGGCGGGTAGGTGGCGGGCCTTCCGACCGACGAGAGGACTCCCATGGACACGGATGGCTTCATCGCCCTGCTCAACGAGGACCTGGAGAGCGAGTATCGCTCGATCGTCCAGTATGTGCAGCACACGGCCACCATCAAGGGCGCGGAGTATCTGTCGATCATCGAGGAGCTCAGGCAGCACCTCGGTCAGGAGCTCGACCACGCGAGCACGCTGGCCGAGCAGATCGACTTCCTCGGCGGCGTCCCGAGCGTCCGCGTTCCCGAGGTGCCGGTGGCGACCGACGGCGCCGACGCCCTCCGCCTCGACCTGGAGCTGGAGCAGGAGCAGCTGCGCCGCTATCGCGAGCGCGTGGAGCAGGCCCAGGAGCTCGGCCTGAGCGATGTGGCCGAGGCGCTGCGCCCGCTGCTGCAGCAGACGCAGGACCACGTCATGGACCTGCAGACCGCCCTGGGGAAGTGACGGACGGCGGCACGCGGAGTGAGGCGGGACGTCGCGGCTCGGCCCTGGCCGCGACCTCCCGCGTCCGGGCGCCGACGCATGGGCGGCACGGTGGTGCCGCAAGGGCGTGCGGCCCGGTGGTACGGCCCGGTGGTACGGCACGGTCGTGCGTGCGGCACGTGGCATGAAGTCGTGCGGCGAGGTCAGCGCGGGCGGGCGTAGTCGTCGAGGGCGCGGACGATCAGCGCCCTCGCGTCGTCGTGGAAGACCGCCACCTTGCAGAACTCCTCGAACGTCTCCGCGTAGAAGGCGACGTCCTCGGCGTCGCGAAGCAGCAGGTCCCTGGTCATGGTCGCCACCCCGACCAGGCAGTCGTCGTAGATCCAGAACGAGTTCATCAGCGCGGACGGCAACTGCGCCTCGAACGGCAGCAGCCCGAACTCCACGTTCGGCAGCGTGGTCACCGCGATCAGCCGGTCGAGCTGGCCGCGCATCACGTCCGGCGGCGCGAGCCGGTACCGCAGAACCGCCTCCGGCATGACGAACCGGAACCGGCGCGTCGGGTCGTACAGGATCTCCTGGCGCCGCATGCGGACGCGGATCGCGTCGTCCACGTCGTCGGTGGGCTCGTGGACCCGCCTGACCTTGCCGAAGGTGTGCCTGGCGTACTCGGTGGTCTGCAGCAGGCCGATCACCACGCCCGGCTCGAACGCCCGGAACAGCCGGGTGCGCGCCTCCAGGTCGCGGACGTCATCCTGCAGCGCGGCCAGGCCGTTCCTGTTCCGCTGCCGCCAGGAGTCGTGCCGCTCCAGCAGGCCGGCCGCCTGCCGGATCAGGTCGTCGATGGTCTGCGGGTCGGCCTCCACGGCCTTTCCCCACGCGGCCACGTCGTCCTCGGTGGCGGTCTGGCGGGCGTTCTCGATGCGCGAGACCTTGGACGGCTGCCAGCGCAGGCGTTCGGCGAGATCCTTCCCGGACAGGCGGGCGTTCTCCCGCAACCGGCGTAGCTGGGCTCCCAGGTCCATGCGGGCCTGATGGAAACCGCTCATGCCCACCTCCGGCCGTGGTGCGGTTCAAGGTAGACCCGGCGCGCCGGATCATGCCAGAGGGAGGCCTTCAATCGTGATCGGGCAGGACCCGCCGGGCGATCTCCACGAGGAGCTCCCCCCGCACCTCGACCGCCGTCTCGACCGCCGTCTCCCCGTCGAGCACATGGCGCAGGCCGGCGCGGCCCTCGTGGTCCACGACCTCCCGGCCCTGGACGGCTATCGTGCCGCGGCCGGTCTCGTAGAGGGAGGGGCAGGCCCCCGCCTCCGAGGTGGAGCCGAGAAAGCGCAATCGCATGTCCTTCTCTCCCGATCGGCGGCGAACGGCGCAATCCTAGTCATAGCGGAATGGGCACGCATACAGCCCGAAGCCGCTCGCCGAGCGCCTTCGCCTGGGCGTCCAGGAGCGGGCTGGCCGCCACGCCCCGGCCCAGGAGCCCGTGGACGACGAAGTTCAGCGCGTGCAGGTTCGGGAGCGCGAACCGTTCGATCGGCAGGTCGCCGACCTCCGGCAGCAGCTCCCTGAGCCGCTTCACGGTCAGGAACGCCGCGAGCCACGGATAGCGCGCGGGATCGCGCACCCAGACGCCGAGGTTGGCGTCGCCGCCCTTGTCGCCCGAGCGGGCGCCGGCGACCCTGCCGAGCGGCATGACCGGCCCGGCCGCGAGATCCCCGGCGTACGGAGGAACGGTGTCGCCGGGCGTCTCACTGGGCGGCCCGCCCGCCTGCTCGCCCAGCAGCGGACCGGACGGAGGGGTGTGCGGCACCTCGACGCGGACTCCGTCCACGGTCACCACCGGGAGCACGGCCCGCGCGTCGGCCGACGAGGGCCAGTAGACCCCGTAGGGGGAGGCGTCGCCGGGCGGGGTCAGGCCGTAGAAGCCGGGATAGCTCGCCAGGCCGGTCTCCACCACGGCGGAGGAGAACGTCCGCCCCGCCTTGCGCGGATCGGAGTCCATGACCGTGATCCGCAACAGCGCGGTCGCGGCCGCGCCCACACCGTGTGTGGTCACGCTGCCCGTGCGGGGGCTGCCCTCATCTACGGCGCTTGTGCGCGGGTCGCCCGCACCCGCGCCGCCGGTGGTCATGCCACCCGTGCGGGGCTCGTCCGCACCCGCGCCGCCTTCGCCCGCGCCATCCGTGACGCTGCCGCCGGCACCGGCTGTGCCCGCGCCGCCCCTGGCCGGGTGTCCGCCGGTTTCCGGGCCGGGCGCGGCCGAGCCCGCGCCGTCCGCGCCGAGGGGAGTCAGCTCCACGTGGACCTGTTCGAACGACTCGCGGGGGACGCGCGCCCAGATCGCCTCCTGCGCGATGCGGGCTTTGGCGGCGATGTCGAGGCCGGTCAGCACGAGCGTCATCGTGTTGCGGTAGCCGCCGAGGTAGGTGACGGCGACCTTCAGCGTGTCCGGCGGGGGCTCGCCGCGCACGCCCGTGATCCTGACCCGGTCGGGGCACTCCTGCTCCAGCCGTATGGTGTCGAACCTGGCGGTCACGTCGGGCCCGAGATAGCGCGGCGAGGCGATCTCGTACAGCAGTTGCGCGGTCACGGTCCCGGTAGAGACCAGCCCGCCGGTGCCGGGGTGCTTGGTGATCACGCTCGATCCGTCGGCGTACAGCTCGGCGATGGGGAAGCCGCAGTGGGCGAGGTCGGGCACCTCCTCGAAGAAGGCGTAGTTGCCGCCGGTCGCCTGGCAGCCGCACTCGATCACGTGCCCGGCGACGACGGATCCGGCCAGCGCGTCGAGGTCGCCCGGATCCCAGCCGAACCACCACATGCCGGGCCCGGTGACCAGCGCCGCGTCGGTGACCCGCCCGGTCACGACGACATCCGCGCCGTGCTCCAGCGCCACGGCGATCGGCCGGCCGCCGAGGTAGGCGTTGGCGGTGAGCGGAGTCGCGCCCAGGGTCTCACCGGTGTCGATGTTGACCGGCGGCTCGGCGAGCGGCATGAGGTCGTCGCCGGTGACGTGGGCGACGGACGCGCGCAGCCCGAGCCGGTCGGCCAGGGCCGAGACCGCCTCCGCGCACCCGGCCGGGTCGAGGCCGCCCGCGTTGGCGACGACCTTGATGCCTCGGTCGAGGCAGGTGCCGAGGACCTGCTCCATCTGGGTCAGGAACGTACGCGCGTAGCCGGGGCGGCCCTTGAGCCGGTTGCCCGCGAGGATCGACATGGTGAGCTCGGCCAGCCAGTCGCCGGTCAGCACGTCGATCGGCCCGCCCTCGACCATCTCCTCGGCGGCCGACAGCCGGTCGCCGTAGAAGCCGCCGCAGTTCGCGACCCGGATCGGTCCCTGCCGCCCGGCCTGCGCCGTCGTAAGCCCGGCCTTCGATGTCATCCGCCCGCCTCCGGTGTTCTCCGCGCGGCTTTCGCGGGCATCTGCCGGGCCTTCGGCGTCATCGCCCCGGCCTGCGCCGTCATCGCCCGGCTTCCGGGGACGGCGCGTCGGCGGGAACCCAGGCGGCGGGCCGCTTCTCGGCGAAGGCCCGGATGCCCTCCTGCCCCTCCGCCGAGGTGAAGCGCTCCGCGGACAGCGCGGCCATCGCGCGGAACCCCTCCTCGACCGATAGTTGCGGCACCTCCCGCACGAGCCGCTTGGTGATCGCCAGCGCCTCCGGGCCGCCGCGCAGCAGCATGCCGGTGTAGTGGGCCACGGTCGCGTCCAGGTCCTCTTCGGGCACGGCCCGGGTCAGCAGGCCGATCTCCACCGCACGTCCGGCGCTGAAGACCTCGCCGGTGAGGAAATACTCGGCCGCGGCCCGGGGCTCCAGGCGGCGCAGGCAGGTGACCGCGATCATGGCGGGGACCACCCCGAGCCGCACCTCGGTGAAGGCGAACGAAGCGGTCGCCGGGGCGATGGCGAAGTCGCAGGCCGCCACCAGCCCGAGACCGCCCGCTCGTGCCGTGCCGTTCAGGCGGCACACGACCGGCTTCGGGCTCTCCCAGATCCGCAGCATGATGTCGGGAAACGACGCGGTGACCGGCGCCCCTCCGCCGCGCTGCTCCTTCAGGTCGGCGCCCGCGCAGAACACCGGTCCCGTGCCGGTCAGCACGATCACCCGTACGGCGGGCTCGTCGAGCGCCCAGGACAGGGCGTCGTCGAGCTGCCGCAGCAGCCGGGACGACAGGGCGTTGCGGTTGTGCGGGGAGTCGAGCGTGATCGTGGCCACGCCGCCCGCCTGCTCGCGGCGTACCAGCACGTCCTGGGGCTCGCTCACGGCTGCGTCGCCTCCCCGCCCCGATCAGCGTCGATCGGACTGCCGATCGGACTGGGGATCGGACTGCCGATCTCCGGGCCGCCCTGCGTGCCCGGACCGGCGCCCGTCTCGATGCCGGAGGGAACGCCCGTCCCCATGACCGGGCCGGTCGCCGTGCCCGGATGCCCGGCGGTGCCGAATGCCGGATGCGCACCGGTGTCCATTGCACGATGGCTTGCGGCGTCCGTCTCCGGTGGCGCGCCCGTCGCCGAGAACGTCTCCGGTCTCGCCTCCGGGCTCGACTCTGGCCTCGTCTCCGGGAGGCTTTCCGCGCCGGGACGTTCGCCGAGGTCCGGATCCGGGCCCGCATCCATCACGGGGTCGGTCACCCCACCGATCACCGGGCCGGTCGCCGCCCCTGTGTCCGCCCCTGTGTCCGCCCCTGAATCCGTCCCTGTCTCTGTCCCTGTCCCTGCCTCTGGGCCCGGCTCTGCCGGGGGAGCCTCCGTCCGCGGGCCGCCGTCCGGTTCCTGCGGCGGCGACGGCTCGATCACGGCGAGAGGCACGCCCGCCTCGACCTGCGTGCCCGGCGTCACGTGCAGTGCGGCCACCGTGCCCGAGGCGGGAGACACGATCAGGTGCTCCATCTTCATCGCCTCCAGCACGACCACCGGCTGCCCGGTCTCGACCACGTCGCCGGGCTTGACCTCGACGCGCAGGACCGTACCCGGCATGGGGGCGGGCAGCGCCCCCGGCGTCACGCTCGCGGCCGGTTGCGGCAGCCGCTCGACCGGGGTGAGCCGCACCGGTCCGAGCGGGGAGTCGACATGCACCACACCGGGGTGCGCCCCGGGGTAGGCGGCCACCTCGAAGGTGCGCCGCAGGCCCGTGGTCTCCAGCACCACCCGGCCGGGTTCCGCCGCCACGAGCGTGACGTCATCGAAGCCCTCGGCCCGCAGCCCGTCCCTGGTCAGCCGGTAGGCGACTTCCAGCCGCCCGCCGTCCTCGGCGTCGAACGCCACACGTTGCGGCTGGGAGGGAACGTTGCGCCAGCCGCTCGGCAGCCCGCCCAGCACGCCGTCGCGGCGGGCGGCGGCGCGGTTGGCCGCCGCTCCGGCGAGCGCCGCCGCGAGCGCCGACAGCCGTACGGCCTCGGGACCGGCGAGCGGGGCCGGTGCGGGATGCCGGTCGAGGAAACCGGTGTCGAGCGCCCCGGACAGGAAGTCCGGGTGCCGCAGCACTCCCACGAGCAGGTCGCGGTTGGTCGTCAGCCCGTGGATGCGCGCCCGCGCGAGCACGTCCGCCAGCCGCCGGGCAGCTTCCGCCCGGTCGCGGCCGTACGAGACGACCTTGGCGAGCATCGGGTCGTAGTGGACGCCCACCTCGGTGCCGGACGTCACGCCCGAGTCGAGCCGCAGCCGCGCCTCGTGCCCGAACTCGCCGTCCACGCCGGGGATCTCGAAACGGCGCAGCACGCCGCTCTGCGGGCGGCCCTCGGAGTCCTCCGCGTACAGGCGGGCCTCGATCGCGTGACCGACCGGGCTCGGCGGCAGCGCGGCGAGGTGGGCGCCCTCGGCGACCTCGATCTGCAGCCGGACCAGGTCGACCCCGTAGACGCTCTCGGTGACCGGGTGCTCCACCTGGAGGCGGGTGTTCATCTCCAGGAAGAAGAAGCCCTCGTCGGACAGCAGGAACTCGACGGTGCCCGCGCCCTGGTAGCCGATCGCGCGGGCGGCCCGGATCGCCGTGTCGCTCAGCTCGCGGCGCAGCTCGGGGGTGACCGCGGGGGAGGGAGCCTCCTCGATCACCTTCTGGTGGCGGCGCTGGATCGAGCACTCGCGCTCGCCGAGCGCCCAGACCGTGCCGTGGGCGTCGGCGAGGATCTGCACCTCGATGTGGCGGGCGCCCTCCAGCAGGGGCTCGGCGAACAGCGTGCCGTCGCCGAAGGCCGACAGCGCCTCCCGCCGGGCCGACTCGACGGCCCCGGCGAGGCCGGCCGGATCGCGCACCACCCGCATGCCGCGCCCGCCGCCGCCCGCCGACGCCTTGACCAGCACGGGACCGGTCAGCTCCACGGGGGCGTCCGGGGAGAGCGGGATGGTCGGCAGGACCGGCACCCCGGCCTCCTCCATCAGCGCCTTCGCCTCGATCTTCTTGCCCATCGCGGCGACGGCCTCGGGGGAGGGGCCGATCCAGGTCAGCCCGGCCTCCAGCACGGCGCGGGCGAAACCGGCGTTCTCCGACAAAAAGCCATAGCCGGGATGGATCGCGTCGGCGCCCGACCTGCGGGCCGCCTCGACGATCCGCTCCGGGTCGAGGTACGCCAGGGGCGCGCCCAGCCGTACGGCCTGGTCGGCCTCGGCGGTGTGCGGGGCGGACGCGTCGGCGTCGGTGAAGACGGCGACGGTCTCGATTCCCAGCTCGCGGCAGGTGCGGAAGACCCGGCGGGCGATCTCCCCGCGGTTCGCGACCAGCAGTCGCCCGATCATGACCCCTCACCCCCGTCGATCTTCATGAGCATGGTGCCGATGAGCATGGTGCCAGTGAGCATGCCGGTCACATCCGGAAGACGCCGTAGCCGGCCCGGCCCGGGTCCGGTGCCCCCGCCACCGCCGACAGGCACAGCCCGAGCACCGTACGGGTGTCGCGGGGGTCGATGACCCCGTCGTCGTACAGGCGGCCGGACAGGAAGAACGCCGCCGACTCCGACTCGATCTGCGCCTCGACCGCGGCGCGCATCGCCGCGTCGGCCTCCTCGTCGTACGCCTGCCCCCGCGCCTGCGCGGCGGCCCGGCCCACGATCGACATGACGCCCGCGAGCTGGGCCGGGCCCATGACGGCCGACTTCGCGCTCGGCCAGCTGAACAGGAAGCGGGGGTCGTAGGCCCGCCCGCACATGCCATAGTTGCCCGCGCCGTAGGAGGCGCCCATGACGATTGTGATGTGCGGCACGGTCGAGTTGGCCACCGCGTTGATCATCAGTGCGCCGTGCTTGATGATGCCGCTCTGCTCGTAGTCCCTGCCGACCATGTACCCCGTGGTGTTCTGCAGGAAGACCAACGGCGTGCGCGTCTGGTTCGCGAGCTGGATGAACTGGGCCGCCTTCTGCGACTCCGCGCCGAACAGCACGCTGCTGGCGTTGGCGAGGACCCCGACCGGGTGGCCGTGGACGCTCGCCCACCCGGTGACCAGGCTCGGCCCGTAGAGCGGCTTGAACTCGTCGAAGTCGCTGCCGTCCACCACCCGGGCCAGGACCTCGCGGGGGTCGAAGGGGACCTTCAGGTCCTCCGGCACGATCCCCAGCAGCTCGTCCTCGTCGTACAGCGGCTCCGCGTAACCGGACGCGGGAACGTTCCCGGCCTTGCGCCAGTTGAGCCGCCGCACGATGCGGCGGCCGATCCGCAGCGCGTCGAACTCGTCGGCGGCGAGATGGTCGGCCAGCCCGGAGGTCCGCGCGTGCATCTCCGCGCCGCCCAGCGACTCGTCGTCGGACTCCTCGCCGGTGGCCATCTTCACCAGCGGCGGGCCGCCGAGGAACACCTTGGCCCGCTCCCGCACCATGACGACGTGGTCGCTCAGGCCCGGCACGTACGCGCCGCCCGCGGTGGCGTTGCCGAAGACCAGCGTGATCGTCGGGATCCCCTCGGCCGACAGCCGGGTGAGGTCGCGGAACACCTGGCCGCCGGGGATGAAGATGTCCTTCTGCGACGGCAGGTCCGCGCCGCCCGACTCCACCAGGTTCACGTACGGCATGCGGTTGCGCAGCGCGATCTCGGCGGCGCGCAGGGTCTTGCGCAGCGTCCAGGGATTGGACGCGCCGCCGCGCACGGTCGGGTCGTTGGCGGTGATGACGCACTCGACGCCCTCGATCACCCCGATGCCGGTGACGACGCTCGCGCCGACGGGATACTCGGTGCCCCAGGCCGCCAGCGGCGACAGCTCCAGGAACGGCGAGTCGGGGTCGACGAGCAGTTCGATGCGCTCGCGGGGGAGCAGCTTGCCGCGCTCCCGGTGCCGTTCGACATATTTGGGCCCGCCTCCGGCGACGGCCTTGGCGTGCTCGGCCTCCAGCTCGGCGAGCTTCGCCAGCATGGCCTCGCGCCGCGTGCCGTACTCGCCGCTGGAGGTCTCCAGCCGGCTCACGAGCACCGTCATCGCACCACCGAACCGAGTTCTGTCACCTGATGATCCTCCGTGGTGAGCCGCCGTCACGTCAACGGGCCGGGCCCGGCCTCCTGCCCGGCCCCGGTGGCTTCGGGACCAGGCCGTGTGGGTTCGGGATCAAGCCCTGTGGTTCCGGGATCAAGCCCTGTGGTTCCGGGATCAGGAGCAGTGCGACCACGCGCTGCTCCAGGAGGCGCTGCCGTAGCCGCCGCCCCAGATGACGCACTTGCTCTTCGCGGCCAGCCGGATCGGGCCGGCATACGTCGTGTAGCTGCCGGAGTCGCTGTTGGACGACCCGTTCTGGACCTTCAGCACCGCGCTCATCTTGATCTTCCCGGGCACGACGTACTTCGACATCGTGATCACACAGTTGTAGCCGTTGGACGCGTTGTAGAGCAGGTATGTCGTCGCCGAGCCGAAGGAGTGCGAGTCGATGACGCTGTAGCCGCTCCCGCACACGCCCGCGGCGGTGTACGGGTTGGGCTTGGGCGCCGCGGTGGTCTTCGCCGCGGTCGGCTTGGGTGCGGCGGTGGTCTTCGTCGCGGTGGGCTTGGGTGCGGCGGTGGTCTTCGCCGGGGCCGGGGTGGTCTGCGCGGGCAGCGGGTTGGTCTGCGTCGGTGTGGTGGCCTTGTGGGTGGGCTTGGCCTGGGCCCGTGCCGTGCGGGAGGGCGACGGCCGCGCCTGGCGGGTGCGCGCCGGGGTGGCGCCCGGCTTCGGCGCCACGGTCTGCCGGTGTGCCGAGGGGCTCGGCGAGGGCTTCCCGCCCTTCGGCCGCGCGGGTTCGGTGACCAGCTCGGACGGCTGCGGGAGGGGCACCTCGACGTCCTGGGACTCGATCACCGCGGGCGTCGCGGTGGGGCCGAGGGCGTCCTCGGACGAGATCTGCTTGGCGGACACCCACGTCGGCACGAGGAAGGCCGCCGCCGCGAGGGCCGACACGCCGACCGCGGCCGCCGTCCACGTCAGCACGGGCCGCCGCGTGGGAGATCCGGGCGGCGTGGGCGCTCCGGCACCCCGCGGCCCGGCAGCGGGCGCGTGAGGTCCGGGCGCCTGCGGTGCCTGTGGTCCGGGTGCATGCCCGGGTGCCTGTGGTCCGGGTGCCTGCGGCCCCGGCCCCTGCGCCCCGGCCGGCTGCGGTGCCTGCGGTGCCTGTGGTCCGGGTGCCTGTGGCCCCGGCGCGTGGGGTCCGGGTGCCGGTGCGGGGCCGTGCGGTCCCGGTATGGGGGCGTGCGGTGCGGCGGCCTGCGGTCCCGCCGGGGGCGCCTGCGGCCCGGTCGCGTAGGGTCCCGGCGCCTGCGGTGCGGCGGCCTGCCGTACGGGAACGGTGGGCTGTCCGGTGAGCCGCGCGACCACGTCCTCGGCCGAGGGACGCAGCGCGGGGTCCTTCGACAGGCACGCGGCGACGATGTCGCGCAGGGGTGCCGCGAGGTCGCCCAGGTCGGGCGGCGTGTTCAGGATCCGGGTGATCACCGAGGGGATCGAGTCCGCGCCGAAGGCGGGCCTGCCGGTGGCGGCGAACACCATCGTGACGCCCCAGGCGAACATGTCGGCGGACGCGCCCGCGGTGCCGCCGGAGAGCACCTCGGGGGCCAGGTAGGCGGGCGTGCCGATGGACGCGCCGGTCGCGGTTGACTGGGGCGAGTCGGGCGCCCTGGCCACCCCGAAGTCGATGACGACCGGGCCCTCGGGCCCCATCAGGACGTTGGCCGGCTTGAAGTCGCGATGGGTGATGCCCGCCCGGTGGATGGCGGCCAGCGCCGTCGCCGTGCTGATGGCGAGCCGTTCGAGCGCGGCGCCCCGGCGCGGCCCCTCCCGGTCGACGAGCTGCCGCAGCGAGGGCCCGGACACGAACTCGCTGACGATGAACGGCTGATTGCCGGCGAGGTCGGCGTACAGCACAGGGGCAGTGCAGAAGGGCGCGACCCGCTGCGCCAGCGCGACCTCGCGCAGGAACCGCTCCCGCGCCTCCGGATCGGCCGTCAGACGGGTGTGCAGCAACTTGACCGCGACCTGCTCGCCCGCCGGCCCGCGCCCGAGGAAGACGACTCCCTGGCCGCCTTCACCGAGCCGGTCGACGAGCGTGAACGGGCCCAGGCGGTCGGGATCCCCAGCCTCTAACGCCACCATCGCCCCCGATTACCACGCAACCTGACAATGGCACCAAACGCTACCAGTGGTCAGATGGCCTTACCGGGGTTGAGGATGTTCAAAGGGTCGAACACCTGCTTGATGCCCTGGTGCAGTTCGGCGGCCACCGGGCCGGTTTCGAGGCCGAGCCAGCGCTTTTTCAGCAGGCCGACGCCGTGTTCGCCGGTGAGCGTGCCGCCGAGGTCGAGCGCGGCGCGGAAGACCTCGTCGGCGGCGGCCCACACCTCTTCCGGCGGCTCGGCGAGGCCGCGGTCGAATATGAACACCGGGTGCACGTTGCCGTCCCCCGCGTGGGCGACCGTCGCGATCAGCACGCCGTGCCGTGCCGCGGCCTCCTCGATCGCGGTGATCATCTCGGGGAGCACCGAGCGGGGCACGCACACGTCCTCCACGAGGCACTGGCCCAGCCGCTCCTTGGCGTGGTAGGCCAGGCGCCTGACGCCGATCAGCTCGGCGGCCTCCTCCGGCGTGGACGACACCGCCACGAACGACGCGGCGCCGCACAGCGCGGCCATCTCGTCCGCCGAGCCCTCGGCCTGGGCGATGAGCATCGCCCTGGTGGACGGCTCAAGCCCGATGTTCTTCCAGTCGTCGATGGCCTGCAGCGTCGTGCGGTCCATGAGTTCGAGCATCGACGGCCGGCAGCCCGCGGCGACGATCGCCGAGACGGCCGCCGCGGCGTCGCGCAGCGAGGTGAACTCGGCGGCGATCGTGGCCAGCTCGCCCGGGGCCCGCCGCAGCCGCACGGTCGCGGCCGTGATCACGCCGAGCGTGCCCTCCGAGCCGACGAACAGGCCGGTCAGGTCATATCCGGCCACGCCCTTCATCGTGCGGCGGCCGGTGTTCAGCACCCGCCCGTCCGCCAGCACGACCTCGAGCCCGAGCGTCGAGTCGCGGGTCACGCCGTATTTCACGCACCGCAGCCCGCCCGCGTTGGTCGCCAGGTTGCCGCCGATGGTCGAGATCTCGTACGACGAGGGGTCGGGGGCGTACATCAGGCCGTGCTCGCGGGCCGCCCGGTCGAGGTCGGCGGTGATGACGCCGGGCTCCACGACCGCGATCTCGTCCTGCGGCGACAGCTCGCGGATCGCGGTCATCCGGGCGAGCGACAGGACGACGCAGCCGTCGACGGCCGTCGCCCCGCCGGCGAGCCCGGTGCCCGCGCCGCGCGGGACCACCGGCACGCGGTGCTCGGTCGCCCAGCGCATCGTGGCCACGACGTCGTCGCGGGACCGCGCGAGCACCACGCCGAGCGGCCTGCCCGGCGGCACGAAGGTGCGGTCCCTGGCGTACGAGTCGACGACGTCGGGATCGGTGAGGACTCGCCCGTCCGGCAGCGCCGCGGCGAGCGCGGAAGTCAGCTCGTTCACGTCTGGACTTTACGGCACTGTTCGGTATCAGGTCCCATCCGGAATTATTAACGGTTTTCGGTACAGATCACATTTTGACAACCATGCCGGATCGCTCTTTACCCGGCCTTTACCCCCTCGTTTAAGGTCCCGCATGCGCGCTCATCCCGGCGCGCTGTGCATGGGTGTCCGGGGAACCCGGACGGGAAGGGATCTCGTTGTCCAGAAGAATCCGGCGTCTCGCCGCGATCGTGCCCGCGCTCGGGCTGGCGGCAGGAGGTCTGGCCGCAGCAGGCGCGGCTGCGGCGCCCACGGCGGGCTACCAGCCCTCCGCCAAGGACCACTACATCAACTACGCGCCGCCGCGCGTTCAGGGCGACTTCACCACCACCGAGGAGAAGGTCCCGTCCCAGGGCGTCAAGCGCACCGCCGCGCTGGCGCGGGCGATCGACCACAAGTTCGCGAGCGGCAACCCGGTCGCGGCGCGGGTCCTGGCCAAGCATGAGAAGCAGGCGATCAGGACCGGGAAGAACCCCTTCGACTTCATCTACAAGAAGGCGAAGACGACCCGGACCGCCAAGCTCCTCACGCTGCTGGTCGAGTTCAACGACCAGGCCAACGACGACTTCTCCGGCTGGTCGCACCCGAGGACGATCGACGACGTCGACGACTGCATCACCGAGCCGCCGGGCACCAAGCTGAACGGCCCGCTGCACAACACGATCCCCAACCCCGCCACCGCCGGCGGTGGGGGCAAGGACAACAACTCCATGTGGGTGGCCGACTTCAACACGGCCCATTACAACAACATGCTCTACACCTCCAAGGGGATCACGACCCGGGTCCGTCCGGACCTGAAGGACCCCCGGGACGGCAAGAAGGGCATCGACATCTCCGGTTCGACCCTGAAGAACATGTACGAGGAGATGTCCAAGGGCGCCTACACCGTCACCGGTCAGGCCGTCGGCTGGCTCAAGGTGCCGCACTCCGAGGCGTGGTACGGCGCGGGCAAGTGCCACACCTACCCGCAGGACATGACCGGTCACCCGGACAACCCGCGCGGCCCCGCCCAGCTCGCGATCGACGCGGTCAACGCGCTCGTGCAGTCGAACCCGAACTTCCCGTGGGCCGACTACGACGTCGAGGACACCTCCGACGCCGACGGCGACGGCAACTACGACGAGCCGGACGGCGTCATCGACCACCTCGTGCTGATCCACGCCGGTGAGGACAAGTCCGGTGGCGGCGGCGCCGAGGGCACGTTCTCCCTGTGGGCCCACTCCAGCGACGTGGCCGGCGGATACACGGTGCCGGGCACGAACATCAAGATCTCCAACTACATCCTCCAGCCGGAGGACGCGGGGGTCGGCGTGTTCGCCCACGAGTACGGCCACGACCTCGGCCTGCCGGACCTGTACGACACCACCGGCGCCGGCGACTCCGACGTCGACTTCTGGGACCTGATGTCGAGCGGCTCGCACTCCGGGCCGATCTTCCAGTCCCTGCCCACCCACATGGGCCTGTGGGACAAGTGGGTGCTCGGCTGGGCCAACCCGAAGGTCATCGAGCCGGGCGGCAAGGACCAGCTCCTGGTGGTCGGCCAGACCTCGCGTACGCCCAAGGGCACCGAGGACGGCGTCCGGATCAACCTGCCGGACAAGCAGAACATCATGTCCGTCCCGCACAGCGGGACGAACATGTGGTGGTCCAACAGCGACCAGGACTGGGCCGACAACAAGCTGAGCAGGACCGTCGACGTCCCGGCCGGGTCGGACGCGAAGTTCTGGTGGTGGAGCGACTGGGGCATCGAGACCGACTGGGACTTCGGCTTCTTCGAGATCTCCACGGACGGCGGCGCCACCTGGACCGAGCAGAAGATCTACAACGAGGACGGCAGCCTCGCCACCACCGGTGACGACTACACCGACCCGAACGGCCGCCTGAAGGACTACGGCAACAAGAAGTACGGCCTCACCGGTGAGAGCGGCGGCTGGCACCACCTGTACGTCGACCTCGCGCCGTTCGCTGGCACGTCCGTCCAGATCCGCCTGCGTTACGCCACGGACGCGGCGTCCGTGCAGCGCGGCTGGTTCAACGACGACTTCTCGCTGAACAGCGGCGCCACCGCGGTCTGGACCGACGACGTCGAGGGCGGCGCCAACGGCTGGACGACCACCAAGGGCACGTTCACCGACACCAGCGGCGCCGGCTGGATCATCCACCCCGGTGAGGAGCAGGCGGCGCAGTACTACCTGGCCGAGTGGCGCAACTTCGACGGGTTCGACAAGGGCCTGGAGTACGCCTACGACACGACCTGGCTGCGCGACGGCGCCTGGAAGGTCGAGAAGGTCAAGTACAACGCCCCCGGTCTGCTCGTGTGGTACCGCGACACCTCGGTGTCCAACAACGACGTCTCGGGCCGCACGTTCGACCTGCCGTCGGTGGGCCCGAAGGGCGAGCTGCTCATCGTGGACTCGCACTTCGACCCGCTGCGCCGTACGGGTGCGGCGGCGCAGAAGGACCCGACCGTCCTGAAGAACCTGCCGTCCCGCCCGCAGTCGTCCAACGCGGCGTTCAACTTCGTCGGCACCTACCCGTTCAAGGAGTGCGTCGAGGGCGAGCCGTTCAAGGAGTACTGCACCTCGTTCGGCAAGCAGGCCGCGGTGAAGTCGTTCACGGACGCCAAGGGCTGGTACCCCGGTCTGGAGATCCGCGACGGCAGCCTCTACTACCGCCAGCGTGACTCCTCGGCGGTCGTCCCGTCGAAGGACAACCAGCCGTACACCACCCGGATCGTCCACCCGGACGGCACCCCGGCCAAGGAGCTGTACGGCACCGACATCGGCGGCGCGATCCTCGGCTCCGGCAACCCCGGTGACGAGGGCAAGCAGCTCGGCGTGCAGATCAAGCTGATCAGCCCGCTGCCGGCCAACCTGGCCGCGATCATCCAGGTGACCCCGGCCAAGAAGTAACCACCGCCAGGTGGTCCCCGTGCCCGGCCGCCGTCCGCTCCGGACGGCCGCCGGGCACACTCATGCCGGGGCCCGGCTATGCCGGGCGGGCGCGGTCACGCCGGGCCCGCGCGCCCGGGCGCGGCTGCCCCTAGCATGTGAGCGTGCGGACCAAGGCGGATCACACGGCGGCCATCCACCGGGAGCGGAAGGCCGCGGTCGTGGTGAACACCAAGTCCCGGCGGGGCCGCCGCCACTATGCCGAGGTGCTGCGGCTGCTGAAGGAGCGGGACTTCCGGCTCACCGGCGTCCACCCCGTGACCGACCCCTCACGGCTGCGCGACATCCTGACCCGCGCGCTCGACTCCGGCCCCGATCTGCTCGTCGTGGGCGGCGGCGACGGCACGCTGAGCAGCTCGTTCAGGCACGTGGCGGGCCGCGACATCGCCCTCGGCGTGCTGCCGCTCGGCACCACCAACAACTTCGCCCGCAGCCTGGGCCTGCCGCTCGACCTGCCCGGGGCGATCGGCGTGTTCACCGAGGGCAAGGTGGCCGACATCGACCTCGGCATCTGCGGCGACCGGCCCTTCGCCAACCTCGCGAGCTTCGGCGTCTCGGTCGAGGTGGCGGGCACCGTCAAGCCGTGGCTCAAGCGGATGCTCGGCCGGGCCGCCTACCCGCTGACCGCGATGACGATCCTGCCGAGGCACCGGCCGTTCCGCGCGTACCTGACTGTGGACGGCAAGCGCCACGAGCTGCTGACCCACCAGCTCAACATCGCCAACGGCCGCTTCCACGGCGGCTGGCAGATCGCCAAGGACGTCAGCATCGACAACCGCAAGCTGGTGGCCTATCAGCTCGGCTCGGGCAAGCGGCTGCGCCTGCTCGGGGAGACCCTCGTGCGGGCGACCACCGGCAAGTGGACCAGCCTCGCGGGCGGGCCGTTCGTGACCGGCCAGGAGATACTGCTGGAGACCGACCCGCCGATGGCGGCCGATATCGACGGCGAGGTGAGACTGCGCACCCCGCTCATACTCAGGACCGTCCCGAACGGCGTCCGCGTGATGGTCCCGCAGAGCTTCGAGGACACCTGATCAGTCCGGTCGCGGCGTCGCCAGAGCCAGGCGGAGTCGGTGACAGGGGCGGTGGCGGATCGGCATCCGGCGCAACAGGGCCGAGGACCCTCCCGCTCGGCCGTCTCGTTCTGCGCGGCCGTGAGGGATTACCCGGCCTCCTCGTCTCCCCAGGCGGCGAGGGTCCGGTACGCGGGCCGCAGCAGGTCGAGCAACGGGATGTGCCTGGCCTTGACCTGCGGCGGGTCCAGCGCGCGCAGCAGCAGGTCGGGAGGCGACCCGGGATCGGCCGGCGGGCCGAGGCGGGCCGCCGAGGCGCCGGACTCGTAGAAGTCGCCGATCCGCTCGGCGAACGGGACGTCGGCCACGCCGAGCAGCCCGGATGTCCCGCCTCCCGGTTCTATCCCGGCGCCTGCCGGCTCTGTCTCGCCTGGAGCCCGCCCGCCGCCGGTGGCGCGGAGGGCGTCGAGCAGCGCCTCCCTGGCCATGCCCCGCCAGGCCAGCACCAGGAAGGGGTCGTCGTCGAACGCCTCGGCCAGCAGGTAGAGCACGGCCGACAGGTGCTTGCACGGGAAGCCCCAGTCGGGGCAGGAGCAGTCCATGTCCAGGCCGCGCTCGCCGGGGAACAGCGGCAGCCCGCACGCCTCGAAGACCTGCTCGATCTCCGGTGGCATCTCCCCGGCCAGCAGCTTGGCCCGGTGGAGGGCCTGCGCGGCCAGCGCATCGACCAGCCCCGCCCACTCCCGCTCGCCGTACGCGGTGATGCGCACGCTCACGTCGTAAGGGGCCGGTCGCGAACCCTGCACCCGGGCCTTCACCAGGCCGGAGCCGAGGTCGAGGCCGAGCACCTGGCCGCGGCGCGCGTACGCGCGGCCCCGGCTCAGCCTGCCCGGGTCGCAGACGCGCTCCAGGATGTCGACGAACCGGCGCGACCACCACTGCTCGCCGATGGTGCCCCGCTTCGAGCGCGCCTTGATGCCGCCCTCGACCCTGATGGGCCGTGCGGCCTCGAACCAGCCGTCCCGACCGACCGGCATTCAGCTCACCGCCTCGGGGGACAGGCGGAACAGCTCGCGCAGCTCCGCCGTGGACAGGGTGGCGATCCAGTCCTCGCCCGTCCCGACGACACTTTGGGCCAGGGCCTTCTTGCGCTCGATCATCTCGTCGATCCGCTCCTCCAGCGTGCCCACGCAGACGAACTTCCTGACCTGCACGTTGCGGGTCTGGCCGATGCGGAACGCCCGGTCGGTCGCCTGGTCCTCCACGGCGGGGTTCCACCACCGGTCCACGTGCACGACGTGGTTGGCGGCGGTGAGGTTGAGGCCGGTGCCGGCGGCCTTGAGCGACAGCAGGAAGATCATCGGCTCGTTCTCGGTCTGGAACCGCTCCACCAGCGCGTCGCGGGTCTTCTTCGGCAGCCCGCCGTGCAGCCACAGCACCGGGCGGTCGAGACGCGCCGCCAGGTAGGGCTGCAGCATCGAGCCGAACTCGGCGTACTGCGTGAAGACCAGCGCCTTGTCGCCCTCGCTGAGGATCTCCTCGGCCAGCTCCTCCAGCCGGGCCAGCTTCCCCGACCTGCCGGACAGCCGGGAGCCGTCCTTGAGCAGATGGGCGGGATGGTTGCAGACCTGCTTGAGCCTGGTCATCGCGGCCAGGACGTTCCCGCGCCGCTCGATGCCCTCGCTGTCGGCGATCCGGCCCATCATGTCCTCGACCACCGCCTGGTAGAGGCTCGCCTGCTCGGGGGTGAGCGTGCACCAGACCTTCATCTCCATCTTGTCCGGGAGGTCGGAGATGATCGTCTTGTCGGTCTTGAGGCGCCGGAGCACGAACGGGCCGGTCGCCCGCTTGAGCGCGGCGGCCGCCGTCTCGTCGCCCCGCCGTTCGATCGGCTCCTGGTAGCGCTCACGGAAGGCCCGCGCCGATCCGAGCAGGCCGGGGTTGCAGAACTCCATGATCGACCACAGCTCGGCCAGATGGTTCTCGACCGGGGTGCCGGTCAGCGCCAGCCGCGTACGCGCCGGGAGCGAGCGCACCGCCTGGGCCTGCCGGGCGGCGGCGTTCTTGACGGCCTGGGCCTCGTCGCAGACGACCCGGGCCCAGGTGAACCCGGCCAGGGTGTCGCGGTCGCGTAACGCCGTGCCGTACGTCGTGAGGACGAGGTCGGCCGCGCCGATCCGCTCGGCCAGCTCCTCGCCGCGCAGGCGGCCCGCGCCGTGATGGAGGTAGACGTCGAGCGAGGGCGCGAAGCGGGCGGCCTCCTTCTGCCAGTTGCTGAGCAGCGACATCGGGCACACCAGCAGCGTCGCCCCGGACCGCTCGCTCGACTCGCGCTCTTTCAGTAGGAGTGACAGCGTCTGGGCGGTTTTGCCCAAGCCCATGTCGTCCGCGAGGACGGCGCCGAGGCCGATCTGGGACATGAAGCTGAGCCAGGCCAGGCCGCGTTCCTGATAGGGCCGCAGCGTGCCGTGGAAGGCGGCCGGGGTCGCGACGGGTTCGAGGCGGCGGTCGGCCTCGCCCGACAGCAGGTCGCCGAGGAGGCCGTCGGCGTCCACCTCGACGAGCGGAAGGTCGTCGTCCCCGCCGTGGACGAGCTCCTGGACGACCTCGCCGATCGTCATCTGACCGGAGCCGCGGCGCTCCACCGCCTTGAGCGCGGCCCCGAGCTGCCGGGCGTCCAGCTCGACCCACTGCCCGCGCAGCCGCACCAGCGGCACCTTGAGCCGGGCCAGCTCGGCCAGCTCCGCCTCGCTGATCGTCTCGTCGCCGACGGCCAGCTCGGCCCGGAAGTCCACGAGCTGCGCCAGCCCGAACCCCTGGTCGGAGGCGGCGCCGGGTCCGGAGCGGGACCGCGTGGTGAGCTTCAGGCCGAGCCGGGTGCGGCCCGCCCACGCGGGCAGTTGCACGCCGAAGCCGGCCGACTGCAGGAGAGGCGCGGCGTGCCGGAGGAAGTGGAAGGCCCCCTCCACGTCGAGGCCGACGTGCGTCGGCCGGGGGCCGCGGAGTGCGTCGTCGATCTTCGGGTAGAGACGGGCCGCCCGGCCCAGCCCGGCGAGCAGCGTCTCGTCCGGCCGTCCCGGCAGCCCGGGCATGCTCTCGCCCGCCCAGACGAGGGGAGCGGGCACGTAGAGGCTCGGGTCCTCCGCCGACTGGAGGGCGAACTCGACCCGCCACGCGCCGGCGCCCGTGGCCTCGCCTCCGGCGCCTCGACGTACGTCACCGGCCAGGCCCCCCGCAGGAGGCGGCGCTGCCCTGCCTCCCGGTCCGGAATACGCGGTGTCCGTCCGCGCGGTGGTGTTCGTCTGCGTGGCGGCCCGCTCGGCTGTCTGACCCGGGTTCGCGCTCGTCTCGTGATCCGGCTGATCCTCGGGCGGGAGGGGCTCGACGAGGCGGAAGCACACCCTGACCGGGCCGTCGAGCTGGTGAGCCGCCCTGAACCAGTCCTCCAACGGCCGGGCCAGCGCCTCCGCCTCTTCCTGGCGGGCGCCGGGGAGGGCAGCCGTGTCCCCGGTGAGCGCCACCGTCCACCGGTCGGCCAAGGGGCCGCGCAGCCCGGGACGGTGCCCGCCGAGCAGGCGCTCCGGCAGCGCCTGCCGTACGGCGGCGTCGGCCAGGCACGCCAGCGCCTCGGTCAGCAATCGGGCGGACGGCCGCTCCTGCCCCACCGCCCGGCAGACCGGCGGCATGGCGGCGGCGAGCTCGCGGAAGCGGTCGGCGTGCGCGCCGGTCAGCACCGGCCGCCAGCGCGCCGCGTAACCGCCGGCCTCGGTGACGAGCTGGGGCAGCACCCGGCCACGCCGCACCAGGTCACGGGCGTGGATGGCGACGACCGCGAGATAGCGCAGGGACGGCCCGGCGACGGGTGGCGGTTCGAACGCCTCGGTCAGCAGGCCCAGCGCGGGCCCCGGCTCGACCAGCAGCGCGGGCACCCGCCACGGGCTGATCCTCGGGCGGCGCGCGGCGATCCGCAGGCCCGTCTCCGGAGAGGGGAGGGGACTCGTCGCCGAACTCGGCAGCAGCAGCACGGCGTCGCCGGCCACGGCCTTGCCGGCCGCCTCGGCCGCGGCGTCCCCCCAGCGCGGCAGCTCCGCGGCCAGGACGCTCGCCGGGACGGCGAAGGGATGGGGACGCACCTCGGCACGGGAGACCACAGGCTCCGCGCCGGACGTCTGCTCCGCCCAGAGCACGAGTCTCCCGCCGTCCCAGGCGGCGTGGATCACGACCATGCGGCCTCCTCCGCCCGGCTTCGGGCGGCGTGCATCACGAGCACGCCGTCTCCGTCACCCAGGGCGCGGACCGCCCGCCGCCGCAGGCCGTGTCGAATCACCGGCACACCGTCTCCTCCCGCCAAGTCGGAACGCTAGCAGCGGTGACGGGGCTCCCCGGCCGCTCCGCCGCCGCCTGTGGACAACGCTCCGTTGGGGTCGCGGGTTCGGGAGGGCGTCAGGCGCCGCGGCCTCGCTCGGGCATGGTGGTGTAGTCCGTGAAGCCGAGCACGTTGCCCCAGGGATCGGCGACCTCGACGGTCCAGCCGGTCGCGACCGGGAAGGGGTCGGCGAGGGCGGCGACACCCGCCTCCCGCAGGGTCCGCGCGACGGCCCGGGCGTCGGCCACCTCCAGCCACAGCCGCGGCCGCCCGTCGCCGGAACCCGCGGAGACATCGCCGCGGCGTACGAGCAGCCCCGCCGGCTCGCCGCCCAGCCGGAACAGCGCGATGCCGCGCTCGTCCATCCGGAAGGCGAGCGGAAGACCGAGCGTGGTGTAGAACCTCACGGCTTCGTCCAGGTCGCCGATGGTGAACAGGACGTTGTCGACGCCGAGCACCGTGATGCCGTTCTCCGGTGAGGTCATGTGGCGTAATCCTCCAGTCCGAACAGGACGACCGCGTCGTCGAGAGCGGCCGCCAACCGGCGCAGGCGTTCGGCGTCCGCGGGGGCGTGGCGCAGCCGCACCGGACCGGACAGCGGGGCCTCCTCCGCGACGCGGCGGCCCTCCGGCGTCAGGCTCACGATGCGGCGGCGGCGGTCGTCGGGATCAGGGGTCAGCTCCACCAGGCCGCGGGCGGCCAGGCGGTCCAGGAGCTGGCCGATGGTGGCGGGGTGCATGACCAGCCGGTCGCGCAGGTCGGCCAGACGCACCCGCGGCCCCCATTCGGCCACCAGCCGGAGGATCGCCAGTTGCGCCCCGGTAACGCCGAACCGCGCCTCCACCCGCCGGTTGAACGCGGTGATCGCCTGGTCGAGCCGTGTCCAGGACCTGATCGCCGCGACGGCCTCCTCGCTCACCACGCGATTATTATGCGGCACATAATAATTCTGCGACAGCCCCTGCCGGAGGCTCGCCGTCGCCCGGGCGTCACTCGTCGGGCGGGAACCGTACGGCGATGTAGTGGCTCAGCTCGTCCTCGCCGAGCCGGGTTCCGGGGAGGGGTGATCCCGCGTCGGAGCGCAGGCCGTTCAGCATGATCTCGACCACGCGTTCCATGGCCTGCTCGCTGTGCATGCCCGGCGGCGTGTACACGTTCAGGGTCATCAGCAGCGCGACGTCGACGGGACCGATGTCGGCGCGCAGCGCGCCGTCCGCCTGCGCCTGCTCGACCATGCGCAGGACACCGGCGATCACCTGCTGCCGCATCGCGTTCAGGCCGGGGCCGGTGCGCAGTTGCTGGTGCAGATGCGGCTGGAGCTTCGCCGCCAGCACGCCGATCCGCAGGGCGACCGAGCCGCGCAGGAAGCGGCACAACGCGTGCCAGGCGTCCGGCTCCTCGCGCCAGGACGTCTCCACCAGGTCCACCAGGCGGCGGAGGTTCTTCTCGCCCACCGCCCGGAGCAGCGCGTCCCGGTCGGGGAAGCGGCGGTAGAGCGTGCCGACGCCGACGCCGGCGCGGCGGGCGACCTCCTCCAGCGGCACGTCGATGCCCTCTTCCAGGAACAGCTCCTGGGCCGCGGCGATGATCAGGTCCCGGTTGCGGCGCGCGTCGGCGCGCAGCCCCTTCTCCACGGCCACCTCATCAGAAGGATCTGGACGATTTTCCTCCGTTTAGGATACCGTCGCTTATGTGGAGGAAAATCCTCCGGTTAGGGGTGTGTCATGAGCACTGTGCTGATCTCGGGGGCCGGGATCGCGGGGCCGACGCTGGCCTACTGCCTGGCCGGGCACGGATTCCGGGTCACGGTCGTGGAACGCGGGGGACGGCTCCGGTCCAGCGGCAACCCGGTGGACGTCCGGGGGCCGGCCGTCCCCGTCGCGGAACGCATGGGCGTCATGCCCCGGCTGCGCCGGGCCGCCACCGGCACGACGGGGGTCGGCTTCGTCGACGCGGCGGGCAGGCGGGTCGGCCGGATGGACATGCGCGCCGTGCAGCGGCCGGACGAGGTCGAGGTGCCGCGCGGCGACCTCGCGTCGATCCTCTACGAGGCGAGCCGCGACCGCGCCGAGTTCCTCTTCGACGACTCGATCACGGCGCTCGACCAGGACGAGCACGGGGTGGACGTCACCTTCGAGCGCGCCGCGCCCCGCCGCTTCGACCTGGTGATCGGGGCCGACGGCCTGCACTCGGTGACACGGCGCCTCGCGTTCGGCCGGGAGACGGGGACGCCGCAGAGCGGGCTCGTGCGGCACATGGGCCTGTACGTCGCGACGACGCCGCTGCCCGAAGGGGCCGCCGGGGGCGGCCGGGACATCCTCATGCACAACACGCCCGGCAAGGCGGTCGCCGTCAATCCCCGGCCCGCGGGCGCGTTCTTCCTCTACCGGAGCCCCGAGGAGCCCGGCTTCGACCACCGCGACACCGAGCAGCACAAGCGGATGCTGATCGACGCCTTCGCCGGTGTGGCCTGGCGGGCGCCGGAACTGCTCGATCACGTGCGCGCCGCCGACGACCTCTACTTCGACTCGGTCAGCCAGGTGCGCCTGCCCCGCTGGTGGAATGGCCGCGTCGCGCTCCTCGGCGACGCCGCGTCCTGCGTGTCACTGTTCGGGGACGGCTCCACCCTGGCCATGGCGGGGGCGTTCACCCTCGCCGAGGCGCTGGCCGCCCACTCCGGCGATCCCGCGGCGGCCTTCCGCGCGTACGAGGCGGCGCACCGGCGCCTGGTGGACCCCAGGCAGCGCAACGTCGCGCAGGCGTCGGCACTCCTGGTCCCCGCGACGCGAGGCGGCATCGTCGCCAGGAACCTGGCCACCCGCCTGTGGCCCGCCGTGGCCGCCGCCACGCGGCTCAGGCACGCCCTCGCATGATGAGGGGGCGTGGCGAGCGGCTGATCCTCACTCCGTACAGGTGACAGATGACGCTAGGCGGGGAAGGCGAAGAGGCGGTACTGCGCGACTTCGACGAAACCGAAGCGCCGATACAGCGGCTCACCGGCCGGGCTCGCGGCGAGTGCTGCCAGCCGCGTGCCGCGGTCCTGTCCCGCGCGGAGCGCCGCCGCGGTCAGTGCCGCGCCGATGCCGCGCCAGCGATGCGTGTCCGCGACGTGGACGAGGAAGATCCCGGCCACGTCGTGGGCTGCGATCACTGTGGCCGTCCCGACCACACGGTCCTCGAGAACCGCCGCCAGGCGGACGATGTCCGCGTTGTCCCGGCGTCGCGACTCGATCCGTACGATGCCGGGTTCGAGGTCCGGCGCGATGCCCATGGAAGCGCTGTAGGTGCGTACCAGTTCCGGCAGCCGGTCGTGACCGGTCACCGCCTCGATCCGCAGGCCGGCTGGTTGATCCATCGGATCCACAGCCTGGTCGAGCGATCTGGCCATCACGGGGAGCGTTGTGAGTTCCTGTGCTCCGAGCGTGGTCAGGGCGGACGACGTGCCCGCGGGGCTGTCCGGGCCGATCCACCACCACCAGGGCACTCCCGCGAGCCGGTCCCGTGCGGTGGCAGCGATCTGCTCGACCGCATCCAGGGAGCGGACCCGGACCACTCCGTTGAACTGCGGCTGAGCCAGCCCGCTGCGGAAGTAGTCGAGGTCGCCCTCACCACGGTCCGCCACGCCCCAACCGGTGAGGTACTGGCGGAAGTTGGCGGTCACGCGGGCCATGCTCCCGGGGTGCCACAGGGCTCGCGGGGCACGGCCGCCCGGGGACGCGGCCGCCGCGAGCTGTTCATCGGCTCCGCCTGACACGTTCGTCATGGGTGTCACCTCTGTCTGGAAGCCTCGGGCCTGGGCGGCCGAGGGTGTCTCGTGTCCTGTCCCGGCCGGCTCGCACCGGCAGCCGGCTGCGGTGTCAAGGCACCACGATCCGGTAGTCGGAGACGGGGCGGTATCCGATGCGCTGGTAGACGCTGTTGCTCGTCGCGTCGGCGAGGTCGGTGAAGAGGAGCACGTGTTCCGCGCCGGCGTCGAGAGCCGCCTGGGAAACGGCCGCGGTGACGGCCGAGCCGTGGCCCCGGCCGCGGTGTCCGGGCAGCGTGTAGACGGGAGTGATGCGGGCCGTGCCGGCCACCACCGACGTCATGGCGGCCATGGCCACAGGTTCGTCCCCGACCGTCCACAGCCGCCAGCCGCCCTGGCTCAGCCGCTCGTCGACGAACACGTCGAGATCGGCTCCGAGCAAGCCGGCTTCCGTGACGAAACGGGTGCACCAGTCATGAAGAAGAGCCCGGTCATCGCCGGTCGCCGCCCGCGGCGCCCCCGGCGGTGCGACGTCAGGGCGCACAAGCCGGTCGAGACGGTGGAGGCGCAGGTGCGGTCGGAACGACCCCGCCTCGGAGCGAAGCACTTCGGGGTCGTCCGTGATGAACCAGCTCAAGGGATCGGTCTCCTGCTCGCCAGAGGGCGGGATAGCCATGCACCACGCCGCAGGGGTGGGTCGGGCCTCGTGATAGATGCCGTCAGTGATCTATACGGCCCGACCGAATCACCCCACCGTGGGACAAATCCCTCCTGGCCTGCCGGATGCTACTCGAAGGCGCCGGTCACTCCTCCACGGGCCGCACCGTGGACCTCGCCGCCGACTTCGGGATCGCGCGGGTGCTGAACGCCACCGGCACCGTGTCGAGCGCGGTCGTGGGCACCCCCGCCTACATGGCGCCCGAGCAGATCGCCGGGCAGACGGTCGGTCCCGCCGCCCAGCCGCCCGGGAGATCCTGCTGCGCCTCCTCGGCGCCGGGCACCCCGCCGACACCCTGCTCGCGGAAGGCGCCCACGCCGCCGGCGCTCCCGGTCCCGAGGCCGCTCCGCCGCCGTACGACGGGCGGCCGTCCGACGCCCCGCCGCCGCACATGCTGGCCGGGCCCGTCGTCGCGGGCGCGGTCATCAACGCGCTGTCCTGGCGGTGGATCTTCTTCCTCACCGTCCCCTTGTTGCTGCTGACGAGCATCCTGTCGGCCGTGCTCCTGCCCTTCGCCGCGGCGTTCGCGGTGCCGCTGTATTTCCAGACGGTCGACGGCATGCCGCCCGGGCAGGCCGGGTGGCTGTCGCCGCACAGGGGGCGGGCATGCTCGTCGCGGTGCTCCTGGCCGGAAGGCTCGACGACGGCTCCCATCTGAGGGGGTGCTGTGAAACAAATGTTGCATATGGGCAATACTTATGCCTCGGGGGGGCAGGGGGGTCTTTCTTAGCGGAGGTCCCTCCGCGACATGAGAGGTGTGCAATGACCGCGACCGCTACCGAGCGCAGTACGACTGACGGGCTTCGTCAGCCCTGGCCGGATGACCGCTACGAGGTCAGGTGCGACAGGGAGAGCCCGTTCACCGGTAGCCGTGACCGTTACCACTACGCCAAGAACGCCGTCGAGTCGGCGAAGGCGCTGGAGCGAGCGGGACTCGCCCGCCGTGTCATGGTCGTCAGGCTGGAGGACGAGACCGTCATCTACGACCGTGTCGGCGACGTGAACCTGCCTCCGGAGTCGTGGTGATCCGGCATGTCGTGATGTGACATGTCCGGCCGCGTCAGGTCCATATAACGCGAGACGACGATCCCCCGGGAATGTGTCCCGGGGGATCGTCGGCGTCCGGATCAACGTGCGTGAGACCCGCCTGCTTGAGAGGGGGCCGTGCAGCGCCCGCAGATCAGGCGGGCGTGCAGGTCACCTCGGGGGCCCTTCCGCCGCCCAGGCGGGCGGCGAAGCCGAAGACGGTCGAGCCGCCGATCGGCAGCTCGCCGTTGTAGGTCTCGTTGCCGAAGGCGTACGACCCGACGGTGCCGATCACCGGGAGGGGCACTGCCCCCCACACCTGGGTGATCACGCTGCCGTCGGTGTAGCGCCACGACACACGCCAGCCCTTGATCGCCCACGAGCCGCTGTTGGTCACCGTGACCTGCCCGAGCGAGACGGCGTCCCGCGTTCCGGGCCACTGGCTGGTGACCGTGTAGACCGCCTTGCAGCCGATCGAGTCCGCGGATGCGGGGGCGGCCGTGATCCCCGCGGTCGCCAGGATGAGGCCTGTCGCGGCGATCGTCCTTCTGATCATCGATCTCTCCCTTGCTCGGCGCTTACGTGGATGCCCGCCTCCCCCAGAGAGGGGTCCGTCTGGGGAAGGCGGGCGACTGGGGCGAGCCCGGGAACGCGGGCTACGCGGGGGTGCAGGTGACGGTCGACGGGGCGGTGCCCGAGCCGTTGCCGGTGAAGCCGAAGTTCGTCGTGGCGCCGGAGCCCAGGTTGCCGTTCCACGACAGGTTCGTCACCGTGACGTTCGATCCGCTCTGGCTGACCGTGCCGCTCCAGAGCTGGGAGATGGTCTGGCCGCTCGGGAACGACCAGGTCACCGTCCAGCCGGAGATGGCCGAGGCGCCGGAGTTGCGTACGGTGATGTCCGCCTGGAAGCCGCCCTGCCACGAGTTGACCAGCGTGTACGTCGCGGTGCACGCCTTGCCGGTCGCCGGCGACGGGCTGGGCGACGGCGACGGGCTGGGCGACGGAGACGGGCTGGGCGACGGCGAGACGGACGGGCTGGGCGACGGCGACGGGGACGGGGACGGGGACGGCGAGGCGGAGGGCGACGGGCTGGGCGACGGGGACGGGGACGGCGACGGCGAGACCGAGGGGCTGGGCGACGGGGACGGCTCGGCCCCGGGCGCATTGCCCCAGATCTTGGTCGATCCCGAGTACAGCGTCATGTTCTGCACCGTCACCGGCGTGGACGGGGTGGTGGACACCCCCGTGTACGACCAGTCGTTCGACGGGTCCCACGAACCGGAGCTGGCGATGCGGAACTGCACCTCACGCCGCGACTCCGACTGTCCCTGCGGAGCGATGACCTGGCCGGAGCAGTCGATCGTGACGTAGTAGACCCTGCCGGAGAACTGCGTCGGGCCGGTCGGCGGCTTGCACTGGTTGTAGTTGGCCGTCAGCGTGATCTGGCTCGGCGTGGTGTCGCCGTCCAGGGTGAAGTAGTAGCGGAACGAGCCGTCGGTCAGGGCGCGGGCGGGCCAGGCCGAGTGGTTGTAGACCAGGGTCTTGATCTCGGTGAAGTTCTGGCCGCTGGCGTTGACCGCCGCCTGGAGGTAGATCTCCGGGCCGTCGGGGGTCTCCGCGACGGGGAAGTTCGACAGCGGGGTGCCGCCGTACTCCTTGTAGAGCCGCACCAGCGCGCTGGTGAAGCCGGCGTTGTAGTCGGTGGCGACCTCGTTCATCGTGTAGTCGGCGCGGCTGTCGGTGTAGGCGTCGTCGGCCGACTTGGGGCCGCCGACGAGCGCGCCGTACAGGATGTGGCGGCTCTGCGCCGGCTCACCGTTCAGGTTGTTGGTCCAGGTGCCGTGCGCGGTGCGGTGGTGCGGGTTGCGCGGCGGGTTGTTCCCGAAGCCGATCTCGTACGACGACTTGCGCGGGTTGTCGCCGAGCGCGTAGTTGATCTGCCGTACGGCGAAGTCGTGGTAGCGGGCCTTGCGCGTGGAGTCGGTGAGCCAGTCGCTGTAGTAGAGCGCGACGAACGCGGTGTTGGCGGCGTAGCGGAGCGATCCCCAGGAGTCGAGCACGGCCTGGCCGCCGGGGGAGTAGTTCACCCGCTGCCCGTTCACGCCGACCGTCCACCAGTCGAGCCACCGGTTCGCGTCGTCGGCGTACTGCTGCTTGCCGGTCAGCTTCGCCAGCAGCACGTAGCAGCCGTACGACTTGTCGTCCCAGGCGATCGTCCACTTGTACGACTTGGTGGTCGACTGCGGCTCGGTGCCGAGGTTGGCGTAGTACGACTCGGCCTTGGCGAGGTAGGAGGAGTCCTGGGTGGCGCGGTAGAGCCAGATGGCCCCCCACACCAGCTCGTCGTTGTAGCCGCTCCAGGACTTGTAGAAGTTCTGCGCGTCGGTGATGCAGTCGCTGTACTTGCCCCGCACGGTGTCGGCGAACGTGTAGAGCTGCTTGGCGTGGGTGAGCAGCTTGTCGGCGTACGACGGGTCGGTGGGCCGGAAGACGATCGAGGAGGCCGCCATCGCGGCCGCCGTCTCACCGGCCAGGTCGGATCCGCCGCACGAGGCGTCGATCTTGTACGAGGGCCTGCTCATCGGCAGCACCTCGGCCGCCCCCCACCAGGCGTGGTCGGCGTTGCCGTTGCCGACCTGGCCGTACAGGACGTTGGAGGAGGGGTGCGCCTTGACGAAGTAGTCGTTGACGAAGCGCAGGCTGTTCATCAGGTAGGTGAGCTGCCCGGACGAGGCGTAGGCGTCGCGGTAGTCCACCGCGCCCCATGCCAGCATCGTCGCGCTGAACGCCATCGGCAGGCCGAACTTGACGTGGTCGCCCGCGTCGTACCAGCCGCCGGTCAGGTCGAGACCGACGTCCTTGCCGTCGTTGAGCGCCGAGTCGCCGCGCCAGGTGACGCGGTTGGTGGACGGCAGTGTGCCGGACTGCTGGGCCTCATAGAAGAAGAGCGACTTCTGCAGCGCCTCGCCGTAGTTGAACGCCGGGGCGGCGGAAGCCGACTGGGGAACGGCGGCCGGGACGACCGCGGTGGAGATGATCAGCGCCGCAAGTACAGGGAACGTACGCCGCATGGGGATGAGCCTCACAGAGGTGGGGGGTCGGGGGCGCGGCGGCGGGTCAGGCGCCGCCGCGCCCCGGCTTACTCGGTCGTGTCCCGGAGGGACACTTCCTTGGGGTGCGGTGAAGGGTCAGGCGACACCGCACCCCGGCTTACGGGGCGTGCTCAGCCGTTGGGGAAGAGCAGGCCGTACTGTCCGTACGCGGTGGCCACGTCGGTCTGCGCCCAGAAGCGGTGGTAGTGGAAGACCGGAGGGGTGCCGCCGTTCAGGTACGACTGGACCTTCGGCCAGTCCGGGTCGTTCTTGTACCAGGACCGGATGGAGATGAAGGTCGAGTTGCTGTTGATCGGGTCGCCGTTCGGCATCGTGCCGCTCCAGCCGGACGGGACGTAGATCGGGTCGTCCAGGCGGTTGTAGTCGGTCTTGGTCTCCGCGACCGACACGCCCTTGTCGTCCTGGTTGTTCTGCCAGATGCCGTCGAGCAGGGCCTTGGCCGTGCTCTTGGCCTGGGCGTTGCCCGACCTGGCCGCGTAGAACATCAGGGTCTTGGCGTACGAACCGGCCACGCCGATGTCGTCGGTGTAGTCCTGGATGGTCACGTGCAGCCCGGTGTTGGCCGGCGGCATCCCCGAGCCGCTGAAGCTGGCGTCCGGCTGGCCGCTCCAGTGCAGCGTCGACGGGATCTGGAAGGTGCCGTCGGAGTTGATCGTGGTGCCCGACAGCGCCCAGGCGACCCACTTGTCGAGGATGCTCTTGGCGTCGCTGTTGCCCGTGGCGTAGTAGAGCTCGGCCACGCGCTCCATCGACCACGCCTGGAAGCCGAACCACTGGTTGGACGGCGGGTCGTGGTAGACGGGCTGCCAGTCATAGGCCATGCCGAAGAACTTCGGCAGGCTCGACGGCGGGGAGGCGTAGTGGCCCTCCCAGCTGTTGGTCGCGCCACCGGCGATGGCGCCCTCGGCCGACTGCAGCCACTTGTAGAACTGCAGCTGGCGGGTGAGGCTGGTCGACCAGTCGCTGACGGCGGTCGAGCCCTTGGGCTTCAGCGCGTTGACGTTCGACAGCGCCCAGGCCGCCATCGGGTTCTGGTAGCCGCCGTGGTTGTGGCTGGAGCCGATGCGCCAGGCCCATCCGGCCGACGTGTCGTACGCGCCGCCCCAGGCGTAGTACCAGGACAGCAGGTAGTTCGACGAGTTCTTGCCGGTGCCCGCCGGGCAGGAGGTGCTGGTGCAGTTCGGCTGCTTGAAGTACTTGTCGTACATCGCGTAGCGCAGGTAGTCGCCCATCTTGGCGGCGTTGGCCACCGCGGTGGAGATCTGCCCCTGCTTGCCCTGCTCGGTCGCCCAGGTCAGCGCCCAGTAGGCGGCCTGGACGGCGCGGGCGTCGGCGTCCGGCGCGTTGGTGTACTTCCACTGCTTCGCGTACGACGCGTCACCGGTGAACAGGTCGAGGTACCCGTTCGGACCGCCGAATGCGAAGGTGTCGCACGACGGCTGCGGGATGGTCTCGAAGACCGACTCCTCGGGCCCGCGCTGGTAGGTGTTGATGTACGCCGGCTTGGTGGTGCCGTCGCCACAGCGGCCGTAGCCGTAGGTGTTGTCGACGTCCAGCAGCCAGTGCATGCCGTAGATGTCGGACGTGCCGTACGCGCTCTTCAGCTCGTTCGCGATCGGGTCGCTGCCGACGCTGACGCTGCTGTCGAGCCGGGACGGGTACTGGCTGATGTCGTTCCACTCACCCGCGTACGTCGCCGGCTTGCTGGGGTCGTACTTGTCGTTGGTGGGCTGGTCGGCGTGCGACGGGATGATGTACTTCTCCATCGTCGTCCACGCGGTGTTGAACTTCGTCCAGTCACCGGTGATCTTGCCGTACATCGCCTCCAGCCACAGGTAGTAGCTGAACGCCTCGGACGTCGTCTCGTGGCCCTGGTCGGGAGCCTCCACGAGCAGCGTCTCGACCGAGTGGTAAGGCACGCCCTCGGGCGAGAAGTACCCGTTGGCCGGGTCGTGGATCTTGTTGTACATCGTCATGAAGTTGTCGATGTACTCGTTGCCCGTGCCCGGAGTGGGGCTCGCCGATGGGGACGGGGACGCGGACGGCGACACCGAGGGCGAGGCGGAGGGGGACGCCGACGGCGAGGCGGAGGGGGACGCCGACGGCGAGGCCGACGGGCTCGGCGAGGGCGAGGGCGAGGGAGACGGGCTGGGTGAGGGGCTCGGTGAGGGGCTGGCGGTCGCGCCGCAGGTCACACCGTTGATGGAGAACGAGGTGGGCTTGTTGTTGCTGCCGTTCCACGTTCCCTGGAAACCGATGTTGGTCGTCGTGCCGGTGCCGAGGCTCGCGTTCCACGGCATGTTCGTGGCCGTGACGGTGGCGCCGCTCTGGCTCCAGTTCGCCGACCAGCCGTTCGACAGCTGCTGCCCGTTGGGGAAGTTGAACCGCAGCGTCCAGTTGTTGATCGGATCGCCCAGGTTCTTGATGTCGAGGCTGACGGTGAAACCGCCCGATCCGGAACCCCAGGAGTTGAGCGCGTACTGCACGTCACAGGACACGGCGGCGGACGCAGGAGTCTGCGCCAGCCCGACGAGGAGGCCGCCGGACACGGCGGCGGCCGCCACAAGGGCGATCCGTCTCCGCGATCGTGGGAGCGCTCCCGTACTCAGAGCTCTCGTTCGCATTTGAGGAGGGTCTCCAAAGTGGGTTGGGGGTGGGAGCATCGGGTGAAGAAATGCCAGGTAGCGGATTTCGTGACCGATGCAGGCAAGGGTGGATCTGAACCGATACGATGGGAGCGCTCCCACATCAGGATTGTCGATTGGGCCCCCGGTATGTCAATCACGGGTTGCAATCGCCTCACGCCGTGGCCCGATCGGGCGGTGAGCCGGGGCCCCTTACTGGCCTTTTGCCACCCTCTGGCGGACGTGGCGCTGTTTCATAACTGAAACTTTCACGTGTAACAGCCTGGCCGTTCACCCCGCCGGGGCCCGTGGTTAGGGCTCTCGGCTGCGGGTAGGCGCTTCCCAACCCTGGAAGGGAGGCAGGCCATGACCATCCAGAAGGAGTCGCTTTCAACGGGCGAACTCGTCCGCCGCCTGTCCGAGGACGTCTCCCGGCTGATCCGCGACGAACTGCGCCTGGCGCGGCTGGAAATGACCCGCAAGGGCAAACGCGCGGGAATGGGCGCGGGCCTGCTCGGCGCCGCTGGTCTCATCGCGTTCTACGGCGGAGGCGCCCTCGTGGCCACGGCGATCCTGGCCCTCGCGCTCGTGCTGCCGGCCTGGGCGAGCGCCCTGGTCATCGGCGCCGCGCTGCTGGCGCTCGCCGGACTGCTCGCCCTGGTGGGCAAGGAGCAGGTGTCCCGCGCGACGCCGCCCACTCCCGACGAGGCGATGCGCAGCCTCAAAGCGGACATCGACGTCATGAAGGAGAGTGCGCGCAGATGACCGAGACCGACCCCAAGGCGGCCCGGCCGAAGGCCGGGACCGTGGGTGTGCACAGACAGGACGTGTCAGAGCCGGTCACCGACCCGGAGTCGCTGAACGCCGTACGGCAGGCGCAGCCCGGCCCCGAGCCCGTCGCCGAGGCCCGGGACACCGAGACCAGGGGCGCGGGCGAGCGGAGGAAGGGCCACGACGAGATCGCCGAGGTCCGTCAGGAGATCGAGCGGACCCGCGACGACCTCGGCGACACGATCGAGGCGCTGGCCGCCAAGGCCGACGTGAAGGCACGGGCGCAGCAGCGCGTGCACGCGACCACCGCGGCCGCGCGGGCCAGGGTGGCCGGTGTCACCGGACGCGTGCGCGAGGTCACGCCGGAGCCGCTGCGCGGAGCCGCGGCCAGGGCCGGCGAGCAGGCCAGGCGTCGTCCCGGCGTCGTCGCCGGGGCCGGAGCCATGGCGACGGCGCTGCTGGTGTTTCGCCGGATCTCCCGGAGCCAGGGCCGTACGACGAGGTCCGGCATGGCGAGGTCCGGCATGGCGAGGTCCGGCATCACGAGGTCCGGTATGGCGGGCATGCCGCGGATGCGCGGCGCGGGCGGAGCCCGCATGGGCAGCGGGATGTTCGGCGGGATCTTCGGCGGGATGTCCGGCGCCTCCCGCAGGACCGGGATGACCGGCGGCGGAACGCGGCCGTTCGGTTCCGGCATGTCCGGCACGAAGAGTAGAGCCGGGGCCACGAGCATGTTCGGCCGCGGTGCGCGCCTGTTCGGTGCCAGGGGCAGGGCAGGCACGAGGGGCATGTTCGGCGCCAGGGGCAGGGCCGGCGGCATGGGCCCGCTCGGCGGCAAGGGCGTGTTCGGCGGGAAGAGGACGCCCGGGGGTATGAGCATGTTCGGCGGGAAGAGGACGCCCGGGGGCATGAGCATGTTCGGCCGCAGGGGGATGTCCGGCGGGCCGGGCCTGTTCGGCCGGAAGAGCGCGCGCGGCGGAACGGGCGTGCTCGGCATGCTCGGCCGGTCCCGCATGTTCGGCGGCCGGCGGCTGTTCCCGCAGCCTCGTCGCTCGGTCATGCGGAGGTTCGCGCATCGATGACCGGCCCGAGGCGGGCCTGAGCGAGGTGCCCGGGGCGTGGCGCGAAGCGCGCCGGGCGCCCGCGCGCCACCAGGGCTCCCCGGGGGTCGGCGAAGACAGGACGCGAAGGCCCGACGCCGAGCCTTGCTCATGCGGCGCCGGGCCGTTTCTCATGACTGGCCGGCGTTGCGGCGGGCGCGGAGCGCGCGGACTCTTCCCCGGCTCGCGCACGCGGGATTCGGGCACCAGCGCCGGCGTCCGGGCGGGTCGATGAAGACGCCCCTGCAGTCACTTTCGGGGCAGCTCTTCAGGGCCAGCCGGTCGGATCCGGTCATCTGGTCCACCGCCTGGCGGGCGATCCGGGCCAGGGCGTGCGCCGTGGTCGCCGGGGGCTCGCGCCGCAGCCGGTCGTCCGCGCTCAGCCGCACCGGATCGTCATGCTCGCCGAGGAAGGCGGCCAGGCCGGCCACGGCGTCCGCCGGCGGCGGCCGTTCCTCGACCGTGGCCAGCGCGAGCGCACGCAGCGTCTCGCGCAGCGCCCACGCGAGGTGCAGGTCGTCCTGGCCGGGTGGCCGGGCGGGGGACAGCTCGCACCGCTCCAGCCACTCCGCCAGGCGGGCGGGGGTGGCCAGCCGTTCCACCGGCGCCGCGCTGAACGTGCGGCCTTTGGTGGCGAGCAGGTTCAACCAGACCGCGCCGCAGTCGAAGCGGAAGGCGAGCTTGTCCTCGGTGGTCACAAAAACAGGGTAACGCTTCAGCCGTTACGTCCAGTACAGTCCTCCATGTAACGCACAAAGCGTTACACCTATCAAAGGAGGATCGGGGCATGACGATGAGGCGGCCGTCTGTGGAGGGACTGACGCGGGCCCGGCTGGACCGTGAGGAGGGCTACCGGCTGCTCGGCCTCCTACAGGACGAGTCCTACCAGCGGTCCCTTCTGCCGGGGCTTGAGGAGATCGTCCCTGGATTCCCCGACTGGCTGGTCACGGCGCTGTTCGGCGGCACCTATCTGCGTGAGGGGCTGTCGCTGCGCGACCGGCAGCTCGTCAACCTCGCCGCCCTCACCGCCGTCGGTGGCGTCGACCCGCAACTGGCCGGCCACGTGAGGACTTCGCTGCGCGTGGGGATGAACCGGCAGGAGATCCTCGAGGTGTTCGTGCATCTGGCCCCCTACATCGGCGTGCCGAGGGCGCTGGCCGGGCTGCGCGTCGCCGTCGCGGCGTTCGCGGACACGGAGACGGACACGGAGACGGACGCGGACGCGGACACTGAGACGGACGCGGAGACGGACGCGGAGACGGAGACGGACACGGAGAGGGAAGGGGAAGGCGGCCGATGACGGCGGCCGTCAGGACCGTGCTGGGGGACATCCCGCCCGGGGAGCTGGGGGTCTGCGACGCGCACGATCATCTGTTCCTCGCCTCGCCGGCCCTGCCGGGCCAGGAACTGGACGACGCCGAGGCCGCGCTCGCCGAGCTCGACACCTTCGCCGCGCTCGGCGGCCGTGCGGTGGTGCAGTGGACCCCGTGGGGGCTGGGGCGGCGGGCAGAGGAACTGCCGGGCCTGTCCCGGCGGTCCGGCGTGCACCTCGTCTCCGCCACCGGCCTGCACCAGGCGCGGCACTACGACCCGGAGGAGTTACGCCGGGTCCGCAGCGGACTGGCCGGCCTGTTCGTCCGCGAGCTGACCGCCGGTCCCGTGAAAGCGGGCCTGATCAAGGTCGCCGGCGCCTATCACCGGCTCGACGAGCACGCGCGGCACGTCATGGCCGCCGCGGCCGAGGCGCACCACGCCACCGGCGCGCCCATCGGCGTCCACCTGGAGGCCGGAACGGCGGCCATGGACGTGCTCGACCTGCTGTGCCGTACGCACGAGGTGCCCGCGCACCACGTGATCCTCGGGCACCTCCACCGGTTCCCGGACCCGCGCGTCCACCGGGAAGCCGCGGAGGCGGGCGCGTACCTGGCGTTCGACGGTCCGTCGCGGGCGCATCACGCCGCCGACTGGCGTCTGCTGGACTGCCTGGAAGCGCTCGCCGCCGCGGGACACTCCCGCCGGATCCTGCTCGGCGGCGACACGGTCACCGCGGCGGCGAGGTCCGGCGCCGACGGACCGGGCATGCCGTTCCTGCTCGGCGGCCTGCGACCGCGGATCGAGCGGGAGCTCGGGCCCGAGGTCGCAGCGGCGATCTTCGTGGAGAACCCGGCCCGGGCGTTCGCGGTCCACTGGCGGCGGCCGTGACTGCGGGCGGATCCGGAACGACGGAGCATGCGGACGGCGTCGCGGGCCGGGCTCACCCCGCGCGGAGCTGATCCAGAATAGTATTCTGGTGTGACGGTCCATGAAGCCCGCATCGGGCGCTACTACGAGGACTTCGTGGTCGGCGACGTCTACCAGCACCCGCTCGGCCGGACGATCAGCGAGGCCGACAACACCTGGTTCACGCTGCTGACGATGAACACCAACCAGAACCACTTCAACGCGCACTTCGCCGCCCGGGCTCCGGTCGGGAAGATCATCGTGAACTCGGGGCTCTCGGTGGCGATCGTGCTCGGGCTGTCGGTCATCGACGTGAGCCAGACGGCGATGATGAACCTCGGCTGGGACGAGATCCGGCTGACCCATCCGGTCTTCGTGGGCGACACCCTGTACGCCGAGTCGATCGTGGTGGACAAGCGCGAGTCGAGGTCACGGCCGTACGCCGGGATCGTCACCTGCCGCACGCGGGGCCTGAACCAGGACGGCGACGAGGTGATGTCGTGGCGGCGCGCGGTGATGGTCTACAAGCGCGACGCGCCCCACGACAAGGGGTATTTCCCGCGTGCCAAGACCGGCCCGATGGAGGCGTAGTGGACTTCGAGCTGAACGAGGACCAGCGGCTGTTCCGGCGGACGCTGCGGGAGTTGGTGGACAAGGAGATCGTCCCCGTCGCCTCCGAGTGGGAGCGCACCGGGCGCTATCCGGAGGAGATCGTCCGGCGGTTCGCGCAAATGGGGCTGTTCGGCATGACCATCCCGGAGGAGTACGGCGGCCTCGACCTCGACCGGGTGTCGTTCGCCCTCGTCTTCGAGGAGATCGCCCGGGGCTGGATGGGCGTGGCGGGAATCCTCGGCTCCCACTCCCTGTCGACCTGGATGATCGCCGAATACGGCACGGACGAGCAGCGCCGCCACTACCTGCCCGGCCTGGCCGGCGGCGCCCGCCGTACGGGGATCGCGCTGACCGAGCCGGGCGCGGGCACCGACCTGCAGGGCATCGCCACCCGGGCGGTCCGCGACGGCGACCACTACGTCGTCACCGGCACCAAGACGTGGATCACCAACGCGCGGCACGCCGACCCGCTGCCCGTGCTGGTGAAGACCTCGATCGAGACGCCCGCCCATCGGGGGATGTCGGTGCTGCTGGTGGACGCCGCCAGCGAGGGCCTGACCATCAGCCGCGACCTGCCCAAGCTGGGCTACAAGGGCACCGAGACGTGCGAGGTCGTCCTCGACGGCGTACGCGTGCCGGTGTCGCGGCTGCTCGGCGGCGCCGAGGGGCGCGGCATGCAGCAGGTGCTGTCGGCGCTCGAACTCGGCCGTCTCAACATCGCCGCCCGCGCGGTCGGCGTCGCGCAGTGCGCCTACGAGGCGGCCCTCGGCTACGCCCGCGAACGGCACGCGTTCGGGCAGCCGATCGCCGATTTCCAGGCGATCCAGCTCAAGCTGGCCGACATGGCGACCGAGATCCAGGCGGCCAGGCTCATGACGTACTGGGCCGCCGTGCGGTCGGAGGCCGGGCCGGTGCGCAGCGAGGCGGCGATGGCGAAATACTTCGCCTCCGAGGTGGCGCTCAGAGCGACGATGGAGGCGATGCGGATCCACGGCGGCTACGGCTACTCCCAGGAGTTCGTGGTCGAGCGCCTCTATCGGGACGCGCCGCTCATGGCGATCGGGGAGGGCACCAACGACGTGCAGCGGCTGATCATCGCCAGGGCCCTCATCGAGGGCGACGCCACGCTCGGCTGGTGACCGTGGACGGCTGCGTGTTCTGCGAGATCGCGGCGGGCGAGCGGGCCGCCCACATGGTGCTGGACGACGAGGTCGCGGCGGCGTTCCTCGACGTCCGGCCGGTGTTCAAGGGGCACGTGCTCGTCGTGCCGCGCGGCCACGTCGAGACCCTGACGGACCTTCCGGCCGAGGAGATCGGGCCGTTCTTCTCCCGCGTCCAGGCCGTCGCGCGGGCGGTCGAGGCGGGCACGGGCGCGGCCGGCACGTTCGTCGCGATGAACAACCGGATCAGCCAGAGCGTGCCCCACCTGCACGTCCACGTCGTGCCGCGCAACCGCAAGGACGGCCTGCGCGGCTTCTTCTGGCCCCGGGTCAAGTACGACGGCGACGCCGAGATCGAGGACTACGCGGCCCGCATCCGCGCCGCGCTGGACGAATCCCTCCACATGTGAATCTACAACGTAAAGGTGCCCCTCCATGGACTTCCTCCGCACTCCTGACGAACGCTTCGCGGACCTGCCCGACTTCCCGTACGAACCCCGCTATGCCGAGGTGACCGGCGGCGCCCGGATGGCGTACGTCGAGGCGGGCCCGGCGGACGGGCCGCCGGTGCTGCTGCTGCACGGGGAGCCGAGCTGGTCGTTCCTCTACCGGCACGTGATGGCCGTGCTGGCCGAGGCGGGCTGCCGGGCCGTAGCCCCCGACCTCATCGGCTTCGGCCGGTCGGACAAGCCGTCCCGCCCGGAGGACCACACGTACGCCCGGCACGTGGAGTGGGTGCGGTCGCTCGCCTTCGACGCGCTCGGCCTGCGCGGCGTGACGCTGGTCGGCCAGGACTGGGGCGGGCTGATCGGGCTGCGGCTCGTCGCCGAGCACCCTGACCGCTTCGCCAGGGTCGTCGCCGCCAACACCGGCCTGCCGACCGGCGACATCCCGATGCCCGAGGTGTGGCACCGCTTCCGGCAGGCCGTCGAGAACGCGCCCGTGCTCGACATCGCCCGGTTCATCCAGTCGGGGTGCGTCACCGAGCTGCCCGAGCCCGTACGGCGGGCCTACGACGCGCCGTTCCCCTCCGAGGAGTTCAAGGCGGGGCCGCGGGCGATGCCGGGCCTGGTGCCGATCACCCCCGACGACCCGGCCGCGCCCGCCAACCGCGCCGCCTGGCAGACCCTCGTCACGCTCGACCTGCCGCTCCTCGTCGCGTTCTCCGACCGCGACCCCATCACCGGGGGGATGGCGCCGATCCTGAAGAAGTCGATGCGCGGCGCGGCCGGGCTCGACCACCCCGTCATCACCGGCGCCGGTCACTTCCTGCAGGAGGACGCGGGCCGCGAGCTGGGCGAGGCCGTCGCCGCCTTCGTCCGCGCGACGGCCGCACGGTAGGCCCGGCGAGAGGCCCGGCGGAAGGCCCGGTGAGAGGCCCGGCGGAAGGCCCGGCGAAGAGGCCCGGAGAGAGACGCGGCTCAGCGGCGGCCGGGGGCGGTCCGGCGCGCGATGGGGACCGTTCGCCGCCGCGCGAGCGGACGGGCGGCGCGCGCCGGGTAGGCTGCGGCGGCGTGGAACCGGTCGTGACAGTGCTCGTCGTCGCCGTGCTCGTGGCCGTGCCGGCGGTCGTGCTGTGGCGGGTCCTGCGCGGGCGGCGCGACCTCGGCAGCAGCCCCGCCGAGCGCGCGACGTTCGAGACGCTGCACACCGCCTCGCTGGCCGCGCCGCCGCTGCGCGCCGGGCTGACCCAGGCGGGGGCGCTCAAGGCGTCGCGGCACCTGCGCGAACTGCTCGGCTCCCCGGCCATCGCCATCACCAACGGCGAGGAGCTGCTCGTCTACGACGGCGTGGGCGACCACCACGCGGCCGAGGCGTTCGAGCACGCCGCCGAGACGCTGAAAGACGGCCGCACGCAGGTGCTCGCGCTCGACTGCCTGCGCCCCGAGTGCCCGATCAGGCACGCCGTGGTCGTCCCGCTCACCACCGACGACCGGGTCGTCGGCTCGCTCGCGGCGTACGGCGACCACGCCTCGGCCGGGCTGGTGCGGGCGGCGCAGGAGGTCGCGCGGTGGGTCGACTCCCAGCTTGAGCTGGCCGAGCTCGACCGGTCCCGCACGATGCTGATGGAGGCCGAGGTCCGGGCGCTGCGGGCGCAGATCTCGCCGCATTTCATCTACAACTCGCTGACCACCATCGCGTCGTTCGTCCGCACCGACCCCGAGCGGGCCAGGGAACTGCTGCTGGAGTTCGCCGACTTCACCCGCTACTCCTTCCGGCGGCACGGCGACTTCACGACCCTGGCGGAGGAACTGCGCTCGATCGACCGCTATCTCACGCTCGAACGGGCCAGGTTCGGCGACCAGCTCCAGGTCACGTTGCGCATCGCGCCCGAGGTGCTGCCGGTGGCAGTGCCGTTCCTGTGCCTGCAACCGCTGGTCGAGAACGCCGTACGGCACGGCCTGGAGGCCAAGCCGGGCGTCGGCCGCATCACGATCGTCGCCGAGGACGCGGGCGCGGAGTGCGTGATCACGGTGGAGGACGACGGCGTCGGCATGGACCCCGACCGGCTGCGCCGGGTGCTCGCGGGGGAGGACCGCTCGGGCGCGGGCGGCATCGGCGTGGCCAACGTGGACGAGCGGCTGCGCCAGGTCTACGGCGACGAGTACGGCCTCGTGGTGGAGACCGGAGAGGGCGCCGGCACCAAGGTCGCCGTACGCGTCCCCAAATATCACCCCGGCGTCCGGACCTGATCCTTCACGCCCTGACCATTCGGAAAGCTATGCGTATCCCTATGATTACTGTTAGCTTTCACGCCGGTCAGGCCGCCCCTCGCCCGGAGGTTCCACGCCGATGAGTGTGACGATCACGTTCGGCCGGCAGGGGAGCCGGTGTCCGTGGCCCCGGGACGACACGCGCGACCTGCCGGAAGGATTCCGCTACGAGATCGAGGACGGGAACCTCCTGGTCGAGAACTCCCCCGCACCCGAGCACCAGTACGTCGCCTATCGGCTCATGCGCCTGCTGAATGACGCGGCCGAGGACGCCGGGCTGGATCTGATCACCATCGGGCCGGTCGACGTCGACGTCCCGGGGCCGCTGCCCGGCTACCGCAGTCCTCCCGATCTCGTCACCGTGCCGGGCAAGCTGGCCGAGGGCGGCTATGACCTGCTCAAGGGGCACGACACACTGATCGCCACCGAGATCACCGGCAAGGACGCGGTCACCCGCGACATGATCACCAAGCGGCAGGTCTACGCGAGCATCGGCATCCCGTTCTCCTGGGTGGTCCGCCTCGACCAGCCGGAGCCGCGCGTCATCGTCTTCGAGCTCGTCGCGGGGGAGTACCGCGAGCGTCACGTAATGCGGACGGGCGAGCCGGCGACGCTCGACGAGCCGTTCCGGGTGACGCTCGACCCCGGGGCGCTGCTGCGCCGCCGTCCGGGCTGACCCCCGGGCCGGCGCGATCCCAGCCGTGATGCGGTCGTGATGGGGAGGCGTTGACTTCCACACGTTTCGGTCATCACTCTCTAGGGGATCGGTCGGTGAAAGGGGTGATCGTGAGCGGTCTGCGGGTTCTGGCGGTGGACGACGAGCAGCCCGCGCTGGAGGACGTCGCCTACCTGCTGCGCGCCGACCCCCGCATCGGTGACGTGCTCACCGCCCGCGACGGGGCCGCCGCGCTCCGGCTGCTCGACCGCGCCATCGCGGACGGCAGGCCGATCGACGCGGTCTTCCTCGACATCCGCATGCGCGGCCTCGACGGCGTGGTGCTGGGCCGGCTGCTGACCCAGTTCACCCGCCCACCGAAGATCGTTTTCGTGACGGCGTACGAGGACCACGCCGTGGACGCCTTCGAGCTGAAGGCCGAGGACTACCTGCTCAAGCCCGTACGGCCGGAGCGGCTCGCCGAGGCGATCCGCCGGGTGTGCGGCAGCCGGGGCGAGCCGGGGGAAGGGCCGCAGGCGGACACGATCCCGGTCGAGCTGGGCGGCGTCACCCGGTTCGTGGCGAGCACCGAGGTGCGGTACGTCGAGGCGCAGGGCGACTACGCGCGGCTGCACACGGCGACCGGCAGCCACCTGGTGCGCATCCCGCTGGCCACGCTGGAGGAGCGCTGGGCGTCGGCGGGGTTCCTGCGCGTCCACCGCAGTCATCTCGTCGCGGTCAAGCACATCGACGAGCTGCACATCGACTCGGGCAAGTGCGTGGTGCGGGTGGGGGAGACCGAGATCCCGGTGAGCCGGCGCCACACCCGGGAGCTGCGCGACCTGCTCGTCCGCCGGGCCCGCCGGGGCCAGGCCCAGTGAGCGGGCGGTGAGGGCACGATGAGCGGCAAGCCCCGCAAGGCGGCGGCGTCCGGCACGCGCGGACAGGGCGAGGGCGCGGCGACGGGCGGGAAGCCCCGCAGGGTGGTGGTCACCAGCCCGCGCACGGCGGCGGCGCCCAGGCCACGGCACCCGCTCACCCGGGAGATCGACGAGCAGACCCGCCTCGGCGAGGTCTACATGGGCTCCCTGGTGCGCACCCAGTTTCGCCTGGCGTTGTTCGTGTGCAGCCTGCTCGCCTGCGTCGTGGGCGGGTTGCCGCTGCTGTTCCTGCTGGCCCCGGAGCTGCGCGCGGCCGAGCTGCTCGGGCTGCCGCTGCCGTGGGTGGTGCTGGCGGGGCTGATCTATCCGGCGCTCGTCGGGGGCGCCTGGCTGTACGTGCGGCAGGCCGAACGCAACGAACGCGACTTCGCCGACCTCGTGGAGCGCCGATGAAGACCGTGTGCCGGCCGCGGGGAGTGCCGACGAGAACGGCGCACCGGTGAACCAGATCGTCGCGGTCGTCCTGGTGATGCTGGCGACCGTGCTCATCGGCGCGTTCGGCATCCGGGTGTCCCGCACCACGTCGGACTTCTACGTCGCCTCCCGCACGGTCTCGCCCCTGTGGAACGCCTCGGCCATCGGCGGGGAGTATCTGTCGGCGGCATCCTTCCTCGGCGTCGCGGGGCTGATCCTCACCTTCGGCGCGGACATGCTGTGGCTGCCGGTCGGCTGGACCGGCGGCTACCTCGTGCTGCTGGTGCTGGTGTCGGCGCCGCTGCGGCGGTCGGGGGCCTACACGCTGCCCGACTTCGCCGAGGCGCGGCTGGAGTCGATGGCGGTGCGGCGGCTGTCGAGCGTGCTCGTCGTGCTGATCGGCTGGCTCTATCTGATGCCGCAGTTCCAGAGCGCCGGGCTGGTCTTCCGTACGATCACGGGGGCGCCGCCGTGGACGGGGAGCCTGCTGGTGGCGGCGGTGGTCGCGACCAACGTGCTGTCGGGCGGCATGCGGTCGATCACGTTCGTCCAGGCGTTCCAATACTGGCTGAAGCTGACCGCGCTCGCGGTGCCGCTGGTCTTCATGCTGATGGCCTGGTGGTCGGACGGACGGCCGGGGCTCGCCCCGGGGGACGAGTGGGTGCTGCCGCTGCACGGCCAGGAGCATCCGGTCTACGAGACGTACTCGCTGATCCTGGCGACGTTCCTCGGGACGATGGGGCTGCCGCACGTGCTCGTCCGCTTCTACACGAACCCGGACGGGATGGCCGCCCGCCGCACCACGCTCGTCGTGCTGACCCTGCTCGGCGCCTTCTATCTGATGCCCGCCGTGTACGGCTACCTCGGCCACGTCTACGGCATGCCGGAGAGCGACACCGTGGTCATCGCCCTGCCGGGCAGGCTGGTCGGCGGGCCGGTGGGCGAGTTCCTGACGGCGCTGGTGACCGCGGGGGCGTTCGCGGCGTTCCTGTCGACGTCGTCGGGGCTGACGGTGTCGGTCGCCGGGGTGATCGCTCAGGACATGCTGCGCGGCGGGGTGCGCGCGTTCCGGGTCGCGACCCTGCTCGCGGTGCTCGTGCCGTTCGCTCTGGCGGGCGTGGCCCGGTCGCTGCCGGTGGCGACCGTGGTGGGGCTGGCGTTCGCCGTGGCCGCCTCGTCGTTCTGCCCGCTGCTGGTGCTCGGCATCTGGTGGCGCAGGCTGACGACGGCGGGGGCGATGGCCGGCCTGCTGGCCGGGGGAGGGCTGGCCTGCACGGCGGTCGTGGTCACGATCATCGGCGGCCCGCACAGCGGCTGGGCGGGGTCGCTGCTGGCGGAGCCGGCGGCCTGGACGGTGCCCGTGTCGTTCACGGTCATGGTGGTGGTGTCGCTGCTGACGCCGTCGCGGGTGCCGCGTGGCGTGGCGCGCACGATGGTCCGCCTGCACACGCCCGAGACGCTGAACGTCGACCGGGGCGACTGGCGGCCGCGTTTCATGTAGCCGGGCGTTTGCGGTCGCGTTTCATGTAACGCATGGGTGACCGCTCAGCGCGTGCAACCGACCATTCGTCGCAGGGATGCGCCATGTGAACGAGCGGGCGCTACGGCTGGGCGACTCGGCGGCTCCCGGGACTCGTCGCCGCGCAGGGCGCGCTCCTACGTTGAAGTGATCCAGATCACTGCCGAAGGAGATCTTGTGACCGTCCAGCACGATCCATCGGTCTATGAACGTATACAGGCGGGTGAGCAGTTCCAGGAGCTGCGCCGCCGCTACCGGTCCTGGGCGTTCCCCATGACCATCGCCTTCCTGGTGTGGTACCTGCTCTACGTGGTGCTGTCGGGCTTCGCCCGGGACTTCATGGGCGCCAAGTTGTTCGGCAACATCAACGTCGCCCTCGTCTTCGGTGTGCTGCAGTTCGTGTCGACGTTCCTGATCGCGTGGGCGTACTCGCGGCACGCGGAGGCCAAGCTCGACCCGATCGCCGACGAGCTGCGCGGCGGGGCCGAGACCCACGACGAGGTCGGGGAGGGCGCGAAGTGAGTCACGAGACGCTGTCCACGATCCTCTTCGTGATCTTCGTTGCCGGCACACTGGCGATCACGTTCTGGGCCAGCCGCCACACCAAGAGCGCGGCGGACTTCTACGCCGGCGGCCGGTCGTTCAGCGGCCTGCAGAACGGCCTGGCGATCGGCGGCGACTACATGTCGGCCGCGTCGTTCCTCGGCATCGCCGGCATCATCGCGCTGTCGGGCTACGACGGCTTCCTCTACTCCATCGGCTTCCTCGTGGCCTGGCTGGTGGCGCTGCTGCTCGTCGCCGAGCTGATGCGCAACTCCGGCAAGTACACGATGGCCGACGTGCTGGCGTTCCGCATGTCCCCGCGCCCGGTCCGTACGGCGGCCGGCGTGTCCACGATCGTCGTGAGCATCTTCTACCTGCTCGCGCAGATGGTCGGCGCGGGCGCGCTCGTCGGCCTGCTGCTCGGTGTCCACTCCGAGGCCGGCAAGATCTGGACGATCATCTTGGTCGGCCTGCTGATGATCATCTATGTCGTGTTCGGCGGCATGAAGGGCACCACCTGGGTGCAGATCGTCAAGGCCGTCATGCTGATGGTCGGCGCCGCGCTGATCACCCTGCTGGTGCTCGGCAAGTTCGGCTTCAACCTGTCCGGCCTGCTCGGCGACGCCGCCAACGCGAGCGGCAAGGGCGACGCCTTCCTCAAGCCCGGTCTCAAGTACGGCACCGAGGCCCAGGGCGTCTGGGGCAAGATCGACCTGATCAGCCTCGGCCTGGCCCTGGTGCTCGGCACCGCCGGCCTGCCGCACGTCCTCATCCGCTTCTACACCGTGCCGACCGCCAGGGACGCCCGCAAGTCGGTCATGTGGGGCATCGGCATCATCGGCGTGTTCTACCTGCTGACGCTGGTGCTCGGCTTCGGCGCCGCGGCCCTGGTGGGCTCGAAGACGATCGCCGAGGCCGACAAGGCCGGCAACACGGCGGCCCCGCTGCTCGCCCAGCAGGTGGGCCAGGACATCTTCGGCGACGTCGGCGGCACGGTGCTGCTGGCGGTCATCGCGGCGGTCGCGTTCGCCACGATCCTCGCGGTCGTCGCGGGCCTGACCCTCGCGTCGTCCTCCAGCTTCGCCCACGACCTTTACGCGCACGTGTTCAAGCGGGGCGGCGCCACCGAGCGCCAGGAGGTCGTGGTCGCCCGGATCGCCGCGTTCGTGATCGGCGCGGTCGCGATCGCGCTGAGCATCTTCGCCCAGTCGCTCAACGTGGCCTTCCTCGTCTCGCTGGCCTTCGCGGTCGCCGCGTCGGGCAACCTTCCGGCGATCCTCTACAGCCTGTTCTGGAAGAGGTTCAACACGGCGGGCGCGGTCTCGGCCATCTACGGCGGCCTCATCTCCGCCGTGGTGCTGGTGATCTTCTCGCCGGTCGTCTCCGGCGCGCCGACGGCGATGTTCCCCGACGCCGACTTCCACGTGCTCCCGCTGTCGAACCCGGGCATCTTCTCGATCCCGATCGGCTTCCTGTGCGGCTACCTCGGCACGATCCTGAGCAAGGAGTACAACGGCTCGAAGTACGCCGAGATCGAGGTCCGCTCGCTCACCGGCCTCGGTGCCGAGAAGGCCACGAGCCACTGACACCGGTTTCCGGCCACACGTCGCCGGCCCCAGGCGCCGCCTCCCACCGCCGCCGAGGGCCGGTGACCCCGGTGCGCCCGGCCGCGGGCGCTGTGCCACTCGGCACGGGGCTCGCGGCCGGGCGTATGCCTGCCCTCTCCCTCGCGTCATGGTGTTGGGGCACCCACTGTGGTTAAGGTTCGGTCCGTGGACAGCCCTCTCCAGACCGCCAAGGCGTGGTCGCGCTCGCGGAGAAGGAAGCAGCCGCCCGACGGCGACGCCCGCACCCGCATCCTCGACGCCGCCGAGGAACTGTTCGCGGGCGGCGGCTACGAGGCCACGCCCACCGCGCGCATCGCCGAGCTCGCCGGCGTGCCCAAGGGCCTGGTCTTCCATTACTTCCCCCGCAAGATCGACGTGCTGATCTCGCTGGTGGACGAGCGCACCGTGGTGATCGAGGAGGAGGTGGAGGCGGTGCCCGGCGACGCGGCCGGCGCGCTGTCGCGGCTCGCCCGCAGGCTGCCGCTGCACGCGTCCCCCGCGATGCGGCGCATCCTGTTCCGGGAGGCCGACACGCACCTGTCCGTACGGGAGCGCCTGGGCCGCCTGAACACCGAGATCATCCGCCGGGCCAGGTTCGCCCTGGAGCTCGCCCTGCCGGGCGGGCGGGGTGACGCGGCCCGCCTGGAGGCCGCCGCCGCGACCTTCGCCGCGGTCCTGCTCTACCAGGAGAGCATCTGCCTGCTCACCGGCCATCACATCGATCCCGACGCGGTCGCCGAACTGATCGCGGGCGCCCTGCGCTGACCGGGGCCGTGACCCCCGAGGTCAGGCGGGCACCATCTCCCCCTGCTCGTTCCCGGGCCGTACGGCGGAGTCTTCAGCGGGGTCTTCAGCGGGGTCTTCAGCGGGGTCTTCAGCGGAGTCTTCGGGGGAGTCGTCGAGCAGGGCCAGCAGCTCGTCCATCGCCTCGCGCAGGTGACCGATCATGCTCCAGACGTCGGGCAACCGGGCCGGGCAGGCGACGACGCCGAAGTCCAGCCGCCCGTCGTACGACGCGCAGGTGATGCTGATCCCCCCGGTGGCGTCGGTGACCACCGACAGCGGGTGGTAGGCGATCATGCGGGCGCCGCACAGATACAACGGCAGGCGGGGCCCCGGCACGTTCGACACGATGAGGTTGACGCCCGCCCCCGCGACCCCCGCGAGGCGGAACACCACCGGCGTGGCCAGCGCCGCGAAGGCATTCGGCACCATGGCGCACACGTCGTCGAGCCAGGTGCGGTGGGAGACGGCGAAGCGCCGCTTGGCGGCGGCCAGGGCCGAGCGCACCGCCGCCAGGCGTTCCGCGGGAGAGGCGACGTCCGTGGCCAGCGGTGTGATCATCGCGGAGATCCGGTTGCCGACCCAAGCGGCGTCCCGGGACGGGTCGCCCGCCGGCCGCCGCGAGCGCAGCGTCACCGGCACGGCGGCCACCAGTGGCCGGGCGGGCAGCGCGTCGTGGGCGAGCAGCCAGCGCCGCAGCGCCGACGCGCACAGCGTCATCACCACGTCGTTCGGGCCCATGCCGAAGGCCCTGGCCACCCTCCTGATCTCCGCCAGCGGCACGGAGCCGAGGGCGACCTCCCGCTCCGCGGAGATCGGGCCGTTGAACGGCGTGCGCGGCGCGACCAGCGGAGGCGTCGCGGGCAGCGGGCGCGCGTCTCCGGCGATCACGCGGGCGGCCTGGGCCAGGCGCCGGGCGTCGGGCAGCGCCGCCACCACCGGGATCGCGTCCAGGTCGGCCGCCGCGCGGGCGAGCGAGCACAGCGTCTCCACCGGCTGGACGATCGACCGGGTGATCGCGCCGGCGAGCATCGCGAGCGTCCCGGGCACCTGCGGCGACACCGGTGCGGGAGGCGCCTCCACCCGGCGCGGCTGCGGCGACGGGTCGAGCAACGCGGTCAGGATCTCCGAGCCCGACACGCCGTCGATCGCGCAGTGGTGCACCTTCGTGTAGAGCGCGCACCGGCCGCCCTCCAGGCCGTGGATGAGGTGCGCCTCCCACAGCGGCCGGCCGCGGTCGAGCCGCCGCGCGTGGACGCCCGCGACATAGGCGGCCAGTTCGCGTTCCCCGCCGGGCGCCGGGAGCGTGGTCTCGTGCACGTGCGCGTCGAGGTCCACGTCGGGGTCGTCCACCCAGTACGGCCGGTCGAGCCCGAAGGGCACGTCGGCCAGCCGCATCCGCAGCGGCGGGGCGAGGTGCAGCCGCTCGCGCAGCAGGGCGATCAGCGCATCCCTGGTCAGAGCGCCGGAGGGCGAGGCCGACGGGTCGAGTATGGCGACGCCCGCCACGTGGGTCGCGGTGGTCGCCGACTCCACGCTCAGGAACTGCGCGTCGAGTGCCGTCAACTGGCGCATCTCGTCATCCTCCCCGCTCACGCCGCCGCCCGGTCCGCCGTGGGGCCGTTCGCCGGCATCCAGGGATTCGCCGAGACCGGAGCCGGGGCCCCTGGCGCAGGATGAGCGCCCGCACGCGCACCGTGACCATCATCGCCGCGGGGTGTTTCCACCGCGTGTCTCCCGCGTACCGCCGGGGGATGTCCAGCCGAATCCCTGACCTGCGGGAGACGGTCGGCCCCCGGCGGTCCCGCGCGGCGCGCGGGACCGCCGGGCCGCGTCGAGGGGCCGGAGGCGACCGAGCCGCGGGGGTCAGGCCGTCACGAGGGATCGGAGGCGGGGGACGACGTATTCGCCGACGCGGTACGCCTCCTCCAGGTGAGGCCAGCCGGAGAGGACGAACTCGTCGATGCCCACCGCGGCGTACTCGCGCAGCAGCGCGGCGACTTCGTCGTAGGAGCCGACGAGAGCGGTGCCCGCGCCTTCGCGCACCAGGCCCACACCGGCCCACAGCCCCGGGTGGATCTCCAGGTCGCGCGTGCCGCCGTGGTGGAGCTCGACCATGCGGCGCTGCCCCACCGAGTCGTAGCGGGCGAAGCGCCGCTGCGCCTCGGCGATGCGGGCCGGGTCCATGCCGGCGAGCAGGCGCTCGGCCTCCGCCCAGGCGGCGGACGCGGTGTCGCGGGCGATGACGTGCACGCGCAGGCCGTAGCGCAGTTCGCGGCCCTCCGACGCGGCCAGGCCGCGCAGCCGGTCGATCCGCGCCGCTATGGCCTGCGGTGGTTCGCCCCACATGAGCGCGACGTCGGCGCGGCGGGCGGCGACGCGTTCTGCGGCGGGGGAGGCGCCGCCGAAGTAGACGTCCGGCACCGGAGTGATCGGCTCGGCCAGCCCGCCCGCCTCGACCCGGTAGTGCTCGCCGTGGTGGTCGAAGGGCACGCCGTCCCAGGCCAGACGCAGCACCTGGAGGAACTCGTCGGTTCTCGCGTAGCGGGCGTCGTGGTCGAGGAAGTCGCCGTACGCGCGCTGCTCGACCGGGTCGCCGCCCGTGACGACGTTCACCAGCAGCCGCCCGCCGGAGACCTGCTGGAACGCCTGCGCCTGCTGGGCCAGCAGGGTGGGCAGGGTGTAGCCCGTGCGGAACGCGACCAGCGTCTTGAGCCGCTCGGTGTGCTGGGTCAGCGCAGCGCACACGATCCACGGGTCGGGGCAGCCCGCGCCGACCGGGGTGAGCGCGGCCTCGAATCCGGCCTGCTCCGCGGCTGCGGCCACCTGGCTCAGATAGGCGATGGTGGCGGGACGCGCGGTGGGCCGGAAGCTGTCGGTGGTGGTGATGGCGGAGCGGACGTCGTGCCCGTCGCCGGTCGTCGGCAGGAACCAGTGGAAACGCATCAGTTCACCTCGTCAGCGGACGCGGACCGGCGCACGGCCGCCGAAGACGCCTCGCCGGCCGACGCGGAAAACCAGTAAAACCACCTGATTCAGTGGGAAATGTAATGCTCTTCCGATCGCCCGCGCAAACCCGGCACGCCCGGCCCCGGCGTCCGGCCCCCCGCGTCCGGGCCCCCGCGCCCGGAGCCGGCACCGTACGGCGGGGCCGCCGTGTGGACGGCCCCGCCGAGAGGGCGCGGCTTCAGGCCGGAACGCCGTCCGTCACGGCCCGCGGCCGGACCGGGAAGCGCAGCCCCAGGCGGCCGCGCAGAGTGGGATGGCTGTACTCCCGCTGGAACAGCCCGCGCTCCTGGAGGATCGGCACCACGAGCCTGGCGAAGCTCTCCAGGTCGACGGCGGTGTCGGCCGGCATGACCGTGAAGCCGTCCGCCGCACCCGCCTCGAACCACGCCTGCAGGTCGTCGGCGACCTGCTCGGCCGAGCCCACCAGCAGCCGGTGTCCCGACCCGCCCGCGCTGCGCTGGACCAGCTCGCGGGGCGTGCGCGGACCCTCCGCGAGCAGCGCCCGCGTGGAGGCGCCGAAGCCCGCGGAGAAGGCGTCGCCGGGGATGGAGCCGGGCAGGTCGCCGACGCCGATCGGGTCGTCGGGACCGAACCCGTCCTCGGGCAGGCCCAGGTTGCGCAGCAGCACCCTCGTCAGCCGCTCGATCGGCAGCGTGGCGTACAGTTCGCGCTCCCGGCGCCGGGCCTCCTCCTCGGTCGCCGCGATGAGCACCACCACGCCGAGGGAGACCTTCACGTCGTCGGGGTGGCGGCCGGCCGCGACCGCGCGGCGGCGGATGTCGTCGCGGAACGCGACGGCCCTGGCCCGGGTCTGCGCCACGGTGAACACGACGTCGGCGAAGCGACCGGCCAGGGCGAGCCCGCCCTCGGAGCCGCCCGCCTGGACGACGACCGGACGGCCCTGCGGCCCCGGGCCGACCGGGAGGGGCCCGGCCACCGAGAAGAACTCGCCCACGTGGTCGATCCGGTGGATGCGGGAGGGGTCGGCGTAACGGCCGCTCTGCTTGTCGGCGACGATCGCGTCCGGCTCCCAGCCGTCCCACAGCCGGGTCACCACGTCGAGGAACTCGTGCGCCCGGCGGTAGCGGGTCTCCTTGCCGGGATGCTCGGCCAGGCCGAAGTTCGCCGCCGCGGCGGGCGTGCCGGTGGTGACGACGTTGACGGCCGCGCGGCCCCTCGTCACGTGGTCGAGCGTCTGGAACCGCCGGGCCAGGTTGTACGGCGAGTTGTACGTCGTCGAGCTGGTGGCGATCACCCCGAGGTGCGTGGTGATCGCCGCCAGGTTGCCCAGGAGCACGAGCGGGTCGAGCCCGGTGCCGGGCGCCTCCTCGATCTCGCCGCCCAGCGCGGGGGCGTCGCCGAGGAAGACCGCGTCGATCTTCGCCTCCTCGGCGATCCGCGCCAGCCGCTGGAAGTGGCCGATGTCCAGGTAGGCCAGCGGGTCGGCGTGCGGCAGCCGCCAGGCGTGCCGGAAGTGGCCGGGCGTCATCAGCGACAGGGCGAGATGGAACCCGCTCATCGCGTGCCGCCCGGGACCGTGACGGGCTGCCGCGCGGGACGCCAGCCGAGCAGGGGGGCCAGCTCTCGCGCGGCGGAGGTGAGCAGCCGGAGGTGTTCGCCGGACTCGGGCACGCCGGGGACGAAGTTCACCAGCAGGTCGGTGACCTGACGCAGCGCCGGATCGGCGGCCAGCTCGGCGGCGAGCGCCTCCGGCGGGCCGAGCAGGGCGTGGTCGGCCTCCAGATACTCCTCGACGCCGAGGTTCGCGACGTCCCTGCGGGAGGACAGCCAGCTCTGCCAGCGCCGGACGCCGGGCGTGACCAGGCGTACGGCCTCCGCCCGGTCGGGGTGGGGATAGACGGCCCGGGAGACCTGCACGCGGGGCGCGCGGCCGGGATCGGGCCATGCCTCCTCGTGGGCCTCCTCGTGGGCCGCGCGGTAGGCCGCGATCCACTCGGCCTGCTGCCGCTGCGCCTCGCGCACGGTGCCGCCGCGCCAGGCGGTGGCGCGGGAGAGCTGCAGCCCGTCGCCGGCGCGTCCGGCGGCGGCGGCCGCCGCGTGAGCCAGTTCGGGGTCACCGGTGGTGGCCTGCCACAGCCGCCGCCGCAGCCCGGGCGCGGGCGGGTGGAGCACCTCGCCGAGGCTGTTGAGCGTCGTCCCCTCCAGCACCTCGTGCAGCCGCGCCACGGAGGCGTCGAAGAGCCGGTGCCGGTCGGCCAGGTCCTTCCCGAACGCCTCCCAGGCGCCCGGGAAGGGACCGGAGCCCACACCCAGTTCGAGGCGGCCGCCGCTGAGCTCGTCGAGCGTCGCCGCGTCCTCGGCGGTCTTGAGAGGGTCCTCCAGCGGGAGCACCAGCACACCGGTGCCCAGCCGGATGCGCGTGGTGTGCTCGGCGATCGCGGCGAGCACGACCAGGGGTGCGGAGACGTGCTCGTTGCCCTGGCGGAAGTGCCGCTGGATGACCCATCCCGAGTCGTAGCCCAGTTCCTCGGCGGCCACGAACAGGTCGATCGCCTCCCGGTAGGCCCGGCCCGGCGGCAGGTCGCCGTCGAGGTGCAGCAGGAAGCCCAGGCGGAAGGGCCGGCCGTCCTCGACGCCGGCCCCGATCGTCGTGGTGAGGTCGCTCACGTCAGAGCCTCAGTCCTGTTCCGTGCACGCCGTGCTCGTCGATCAGCGCCAGCTCCTGCTCGGTGAGCGGCGGGAAGCCGAGCGTCTTGACGTTGTGGTCGAGCTGCGCGGTCGAGCTGGCCCCGATGAGCGCCGAGGTCACCTGCGGCTGCCGCAGCACCCACTGCAGCGCGAGCTGCGCGAGCGACTGACCGCGCTCCCTGGCGATGTCGTTGAGCGCGGCGGCCCGCCGCCGGTAGGTGCCGTCGATGACGTCGGGAGACAGGAACGCGCTGTTGCCGGCCCGCGCGTCCGCGGGGATGCCGGAGAGGTACTTGTCCGTGAGCAGCCCCTGGGCCAGCGGCGAGTAGACGACGAGACCGAACCCGTCCTCGGCGGCCAGCTTGAGCAGGCCGTTGAGCTCGGGGCGGCGGTCGAAGATCGAGTAGCGCGGCTGGTGGACCAGCAGCGGCACCCCCGCCCGGCGCAGCAGCTCGGCCGCCTCGTGGGCCCGCTCCGGAGCGTAGTTCGAGATGCCCACGTACAGCGCCTTGCCCTGCTGCACGGCGCTGACGAGGGCGCCGACGGTCTCCTCCAGCGGCGTCGCAGGGTCGGGGCTGTGGCTGTAGAAGATGTCGACGTGGTCGGTCCCCAGGTCGCGCAGGCTGTGCTCCAGCGAAGTGAGCAGCGACTTGCGCGAGCCGCCCTTCAGATAGGGACTGGGGCCGATCGGGTTGCCGGCCTTGGTCGACAGGATCAGCTCGTCGCGGTACGGGGCGAGCTCCCGCCGCAGCAGCGTGCCGAAGAACTTCTGCGCGGCCCGGTGCGGCGGGCCGTACCTGTCGGCGTTGTCGAAATGGGTGATGCCCAGGTCGAAGGCGTGCAGCACGATCTCGCGCTGGGTCTCGTACGGGCGGTCGAGACCGAAGTTCTGCCACAGCCCGAAGGAGATGGCCGGCAGGTCGAGACCGGAGTTCCCGGCACGCCGGTATTCCACCTTCTCGTAGCGGTCCTCGGCCGCCGCGTAGGTCGTGTCGTAAGCGCCGTAGCTCAAGTCGATGCCCTTTCTCAGTGGTCGGTGCCGTGCGCGCGGGCGCGGCGGAGCGCGGACGGCTGCAGAGACGGGGTGTCGCTGCCGGTGTCGCGCTCGACGAAGTGGGTGCCCGGGGCGACGATCTCGTCGATCCGGTCGAGGACGTCGTCGCTCAGCTCGACGGTGGCCGCCTTGAGGTAGGCGTCCAGGTGCTCGATCGTCCGCGGGCCGATGATCACACTGCTCACCGCCGGATGGTTGAGCGCGAACGCCAGGGCCAGGTCGACCAGGGTGAGGCCGCTGTCCTCGGCGAGCCGGGCCAGCGCGTCGGCGGCGGCGAGCTTGCGCCGGTTGCGTTCGAGGGTGACGTCGAACCGGCCGGGGATGAGGTCGGCGCGCGCCGACTCGGGCTGCTCGCCGCCGACGCGGTACCTGCCCGACAGCCAGCCCGCGGCCAGCGGGCCGTACGTCAGCACGCCGAGGCCGTACTTGCGCGCGACGGGGAACACCTCGCGCTCCGCGCCGCGGACGAGCAGCGAGTATGGCGACTGCTCGGTGTGCGGGGCGACGAGCCCGTGCCGGTCGGCCAGCCACTGCGCCTCGACGAGCTGGTGGGCGGGGAAGACCGAGGTGCCGTAGTAGAGGATCTTGCCCTGGCGGACCAGGTCGTCGAGCGTGCGCAGCGTCTCCAGCAGGTCGGTGCGCGGGTCCGGCCGGTGCGCCTGATAGAGGTCGATGTGGTCGGTGCCGAGCCGGCGCAGGCTGTCCTCGACCGCGCGGACGATCCAGCGGCGCGAGTTGCCCGCGTCCCGGGGGTCGTCCCCGATCTGCCCGTGGAACTTGGTGGCGAGGAAGACCTCGTCGCGGCGGCCCTTGATGGCCTTGCCGACGATCTCCTCCGACACGCCCTGGGCGTAGACGTCGGCGGTGTCGACGGATGTGACGCCGGCGTCGAGGGCGGCCCGGATGATCTTGATGCTCTCGCCCTCCTCCTGCCATCGGCCGAAGTTCATCGTGCCGAGCGTGAGCGGGCTGACCAGGACGCCGGTGCGTCCGAGCGTCCGGTTGGCCTTGTCGGTCATGGTGTCCTCTCGATGTTCAGAAGAGCCCGCTCGTCGGCGGTTCCTCTCCGGTCAGGTGGTAGGCGCCCGCCACGGCCGCCTTCCACTGGCGGGGGTTGTGGTTGGCGACCGTGCGGGCGTTGCGCCAGTGCCGGTCGAATCCGAGGTCGCGGTTGGTGATCGAGCCGCCCGCGACGTCGAAGAGCAGTTCGGCGGCCCGCAGGGCGGCCTCGATGGCGATCACACCGGTCTGCGCCACGGTGACCGCGGCCTCCGCGCCCGCCGCCCGCGCCCGGGAACCGGTCAGGCCGCGCACCCCGTGCACGACCTCGGCCGCCAACAGCACCGCGGAGCGGGCAGCCTGGGCCCGGGCGGCGATCTCGCCGACGGTCTGGCGCACGTAGGGGTCGTCGACGCTCCTGGCCGCCGTGCTGTGTTTGATGGGCCGGGCCTTCTCCCGGACGAACCAGACCGCGTCGTCGAGCGCCGCGGCGGCGATGCCCGCCTCGACCGCGGCCAGGTAGAGCTGCGCGAACGCGCCCAGCCACGGGTTGTCGAGCAGGCTGTTGTCGCGGATCACGACCTCGTCCTCATGCGCCCGCACGTTCACCAGGCGGGTGGTGCCGCTCGCGGTCAGCCGCTGGCCGACCGCGTCGAAGTCGTCGAGCCGCTCCACGCCCTCGCGATCCACCGGAACGGTGAAGCCCAGCACGGTCCCGGACTCGTCCTTGGCCAGGCCGGAGAACCACGAGGCGTACAGGCCGCCCGTCGAGTAGTACTTCTCGCCGTTGATGACGTATCCGCCGCCGTCACGCCGGATGGTGGTGTTGACCGACCCGCTGGCGCCGCCGGTGCGCTCGTTGGAGGTGCCGGCGAACAGGTCGCCGTCGCGCAGCCGCCGCAGGGTCGTCTCCCGGCCGGGCAGGTCCGGCCGGCTCGCCACCTGGTTGGCGGTGAGGAAGCTGCTGCGCAGCGCCTGGGCCACATTGGAGTCGGCGCGGGCGATGGCGATGACCAGGTCGGCCACGTCGCGCACCGACCCGCCCGCGCCGCCGTCCTCCTTCGCGACGCCGATCAGCGTGATCCGCTCGCGGGCGAGCGCCCGCACGTCGTCGAACGCGTACTGGCGGGTGAGCTCGCGCTCGCGCGCGCCCGCGCTCAGGCGCCGCAGGATCGGGGAGACGGCGGCGCGGATGCCGTCCACGGTGTATCCGCTGCCCGCGTGGTCCGCGGCGGCGTGGTCCGTGCCCGCGTGGTCCGCGGCGGTGTGGTCCGCGGCGGTGTGGTCCGCGGCGGTGTGGTCCGCGGCGAGCGGCCGGGGGGTCACGCCGCCACCGCCGCGGGCTCGGGCAGGCCCAGCGCGGCCCGCAGCGTGAGCGGGCGCGGAGAGGCGGGCGCATCGGCGGGGTCGGTCAGCCGAGGCGTCAGCGCCCGGACCGCGGTGACCACCGCGTCGGCGCTTCCGGTGGGCACCAGCTCGAAGCCGTCCAGCCGGTGCTCGCCGGCCCAGTCGCGCAGCTCGCCGGCGAGGGCGGCCGCCGTCGCGGCGCCGCCGGGGCCGAGGTCGTCCCCGGCGATCTCGACGCGGCCGAGCAGCGCCACCTCCTGCCTGGAACGGCCGGCTCGCCGCAGCGCCTCCGTCAGCGCGGCGTCCGCACCGGCGGCCCGCTTCCGGCCCACCACGACGACGTCCGCGGACCGCGCGACCGCCGTCACGTCCAGGACGTCCAGGTCGCCGAGGTCGGCGACGACGACGGGGCGTCCCTGCACGGACGAGGGACCGTCCAGCGGGCCCGCGACGCGGTAGAAGGCACCCTCGTGGCCGATGGGCCGGACGAGGGCGTCGTCGACGACGACGCCCGCCTGCTGGTCGCCGATCAGGGCCGCGCGCGGGAACGACTCCCACAGCCGGGTCAGCACGTGGGCGTACTCGGCCCACCGCGCGGCGGGGCCGGCGGCGCGGGGTGCGGGGGCCGTGGCCCGGCTGACCTCGTCGCCGCCGCCCGCGCGCAGCGCGACACCGGCCAGGCCGCCGGTCGCCCGGTCGAGGGAGAGCACACGGCGCGCGGTGTTGTACGGCGCGTTGTGCGTCGTCGGCACCTCGGCGATGTAGCCGAGACCGTCGTGGAGACCGGCGAGATACGCCGCCACCACGGTCGGATCGAGGGCGTGGCCCGCGGCCACCTCGTCGAGCAGACGTATCGCCGCGATCCCGGCCTCTCGCGCGGCCGCCGCGACGGCGACCGCGCCGGTGAGCGGCACCGGCACCGGCCCCCGCGCCGGTCCTGCGGCCGGCGGGGCGGCCGGTTCACCGACCGCGAGGGCGAGCTGGATGACTGGACTCATGACAAGACCGCCTTCGGTTGTGGGACGGGACGTCGCGGGGCGTTCACAGGGCCGTACAGAGCGCCGTTCACAGCGCCGTTCACAGTGCAGGCTCCAGCGGGCGGAGCTCGTACGGCCCGGCGTCGGGGAGGCCGAGCCCGAGGTGGTCGCGGAGGGTCGTCCCCTCGTAGTCGGTGCGGAACAGGCCGCGCCGCCGCAGCTCGGGCACCACATGGTCGGCGAAGTCGTCGAAGCCCGACGGAAGGACGTCGGGCATCACGTTGAAGCCGTCCGCCGCGCCCGTGCGGAACCACAGCTCGATGTCGTCGGCGATCTGCTCGGGCGTCCCCACGACGATCCGGTGACCGCCGCCGCCGGACAGCTTCTTCAGCAGCCGGCCGAGCGTCGGCCGCTCCGTTTCGATGATCGTCTTGACCACGCGGTAGAAGGTCTGGGAACCACCGGCCTCGTCGGGGGCGACGAGCAGCTCGGGCGGGATCGGCTCGTCGTCGGACAGACCGTCGAGTGAGATGCCGAGCTGGCCGGCGAGCCGGTTCCGGGCGTACTCGCCGGGGAGGATCTCGTCCAGCAGCTCGCGCCGGGCCCGCGCCTCGGCCTCGGTGCCGCCCACGACGGTCGACAGCCCGGGCAGGACCACGACGTCCTCGGGCCGTCGTCCGAACGCGGCCGCCCCCTCGCGGATCTCGGCGCGGAACGCGCGGGCGTGCTCGATGTCCTGGTCGGCGGAGAAGATCACCTCGCCGACCCGAGAGGCGAGCCTGCGGCCGTCGCTGGAGCCGCCGGCCTGCACCACGACCGGCCTGCCCTGCGGGGAGACGAGCGCGGTGCGAGCCGCCCAGGAGGCGACGACCTGCTCGGTGAACTCGGCGGCGCGGCGGTAGCGCAGCGCGTGGCCGGGCTCACTCGTGCGGCCGAAGTTGCGCGCCGCCACGGCTCCCGCCGTGGTCACCACGTTCCAGCCGAAGCGGCCGCCGCTGACGTAGTCGAGGTCGCCGAGACGGCGTGCCAGCTCGACGGGGTCGTTGTAGGACGACGACAGCGTCCCGATCAGGCCGATCCGCTCGGTCTGCGCGGCGATCCGCGCCAGCACCGTCGTCGGCTCCAGGTTGTTGGACGTACGGTGCCTGATCTGCGGGTCGAGCGACGGGCCGTCGGCGAGGAAGACCGCGTCGAGCTTGGCCTGCTCGGCCTTCTTCGCGATCGAGGTGTAGTGCTCGATCGTGTAGCTCGCGGTGCCGTCGGTGCCGGGGAACCGCCATGAGCCCCCGAAGACGCCCGCGTTGAGGATGTTGACGTTGAGGTGCAGTCGGCGTGACACGGCGATCTCCTTAGCGTGCGCCTGCGACGGCGAGCCCGGCTCCCGGGATCGCCTCCAGCAGTTGCCGGGTGTAGTCGTGCCGCGGTGAGCGGAACACCTGCTCGACCGGGCCGGTCTCGACCACGACGCCGTCCTTCATCACCGACACGTCGTCGGCGATCAGGCGTACGACGCCGAGGTCGTGGGTCACGAACACGTAGCTGAGGCCGTACTCGGCCTGCAGGTCCACCAGCAGCCGCAGGATCTGGGCCTGGACCGACACGTCCAGCGCGCTCACCGCCTCGTCGAGCACCAGGATCCCGGGGTTGAGCGCCAGCGCCCTGGCGATCGCCACCCGCTGCCGCTGGCCGCCCGACAACTGCCCCGGCAGCCGGTGCAGGTGCCTTTCGTCCAGCGCCACCGCCTTGAGCAGCTCGGTCACCCGGTCCGTCCGCTCCCGCCTGCCCCGCGCGAGGCCGAAGGCGCGCAGCGGCTCGGCGACGATCTCGCTCACCGTGAACCGCGGGTCGAGGGAGGTGAAGGGGTTCTGGAACACGAACTGCAGATCCCGGCGGATCTCCCGCAGCCGCCTCCGGGACAGTCCGGTCAGCTCCCGGGCGCCCAGGTGCACGGTGCCGCTGTCGGGGGAGGCGAAACCGGCCAGGATGCTCGCCAGCGTCGACTTGCCCGCGCCGGACTCGCCGACGATCGCGTGCGTGGTGCCCTCGCGTACGACCAGGTCGACGCCGTCCAGGGCGCGCAGCTCACGCCGCGGGCCCCGGCCGCGCAGGCGGTAGGTCTTGGTGAGCCCGCGCGCCCGCAGCACCTCACGGCCGGGCAGCGGGCGCGGGCCCGACGCCGGCTCCAGCCGCCCGGCGTGCCGGGCGGGGGCCGCGTCGAGCAGCCGGCGGGTGTAGTCGTCGGCCGCGTTCTCCAGCACCCGGCGGACCGGGCCCTCCTCCACGATCTCGCCGTCGCGCATGACCAGGATGCGGTCGGAGCGGTCGAGCGCGACACCGAGGTCGTGGGTGACCAGGAGGATGCCGATGCCGAGCTCCTCGCGCAGCCGCACGAGGTGATCGAGGATGACCTTCTGGACGGTGACGTCGAGCGCGCTGGTGGGCTCGTCCGCCACGATGATCTTCGGTTTGCCCGCCAGCGCGATCGCGATGAGCGCCCGCTGCTTCATGCCGCCGCTGAGCTCGTGCGGGTATTGGTGGAACACCCGCTCGGCGTCCTTGAGACCGGCCGTGCGCAGGCTGTCCAGCGCGGCCTGCCTGTGGTGCGCGGCATCGCGGGCCTCGGGCTCGTTGAACCGGACCGCCTCGATCACCTGCCGGCCGATCTTCTTGACCGGGTTCAGCGACGTGTTGGGGTCCTGGGGGATGAAGCCCACGTAGTTGCCCCGCACCAGCGCCATGCGCCGGTCGTTCCAGCCCGTCACGTCGACGCCGGAGTAGGCGATCGAACCGGCCCGGATCCGCGCGGACTCCGGCAGCAGGCCGAGCGCGCCCTGGACCAGGGTGGTCTTGCCCGAGCCCGACTCGCCGACGAGCGAGACGAACTCGCCCGGCCCGACGTGCAGGGTGGCGCCGCGTACGGCCGGCGTCCACCGGCGGCGTCCGGTCCGGTAGTCGATCGCGAGACCGGCGATCCGCAGCAGCGGGTCCTGTCTGTCCGCATGTGGGTCGGTCATCGGCGGTGGTCCTTCCGGTAGGAGGTGCTGATGCGGTGGGTGGCGATGACGACGACGGCGAGCGCCGCGCCCGGCAGGATCGAGGCCCAGGGGTGGACCGCGACGTAGTCGCGGCCCTCGGCCACCAGCAGCCCCCATTCCGGCTGCGGCGGAGGCGCCCCGTAGCCGAGGAAGCCGAGCGAGGCGACGGCGAGCACTGCCGTGCCGATCTCCAGCGCCGCCAGCGCGATCACGGAGCTGAGCGAGTTGGGGACGACGTGCCGGAGCATCACGCCCAGCCGGCCGACGCCGAGGCCGTAGGCCGCCTTGACGTAGTCCTGGGTCACGACCGAGAGCACCTGGGCTCTCATCACCCGCGCGAACGACGCGATGGAGGAGATGCCGACCGCCAGGGCGATGTTCTGTGTGGAGTAGCCGAGGACCGAGACCACGACCATGGCGAGCAGCAGGCTGGGGATCGCCAGGAACACGTCGATCACCCGCATGACGGCGGTGTCCACGATCCCCCCGGCGAAGCCGGCGATCAGCCCCACGAGGGTGCCGACGCCGAAGGCGATGAGGACGGCGAGCAGGGTCGCGGTCAGCGTCGTCTGCGCGCCGTACACGCTGCGGGCGAACAGGTCGCGGCCCAGCCGGTCGGTGCCGAACCAGTGCTCGGCGCTCGGCGGCAGGAAGCTCGCGGACGCGTCGCCGGTGTAGGGGCCGTACGAGGTGAACAGGCCGGGGACGACCGCCCAGCCGATCACGACCAGCACGACGAGCCACGAGGCCACCAGGATCGGCTGCCGCGCGAGCTCGCCGAGCCGCCTGGCGATCGGGCGGGCGAAGCCGGCCCGGCGGCCCGCCGCGAGCGCGTCGAGTTCGACGGTCATCACTTCCTCCTCACGCGGCTCAGCCGGCGGCGAGCGCGGCCCGCAGCCGCGGGTCGAGCAGCGGATAGATCAGGTCGACGATCAGGTTGATCAGGGCGAAGCCGGCCGCCACGAGCACGACGGTCCCCTGCACGAGCGGGACGTCCAGCGTGTTGATCGCCGCCTGCGTCATCCGGCCGACGCCCTGGCGGGCGAAGACGGTCTCGGTGATGACCGAGCCGGCGATCAGGTTGCCGAACGTGATGCCGGCGATGGTGAGCGCCGGAAGGCCGGCGTTCCGGAAGACGTCGCGGACGATGATGCCGCCGCGGGTGGCCCCCTTCGCCCAGCTCGTCGTGACGTAGCCGGAGCGGAACTCGGTGGCGAAGCTGCGGACGAGGAGCTGCGCGATCGGGCCGGACACCGGGATGGCCAGCGTGATCAGCGGCAGGACGAGGCTCCGCGCGCCCGTGTCGCCGAAGGCGGGGAACCAGCCGAGCCGGAACGAGAAGATCTGCAGCATCAGGATGCCGGACAGGAACACCGGCACCGAGACCGCGCCCGACGGCAGTGCCTCCAGGAGGTCGCGCAGCCAGGCGCGGCGGGCCGAGGTCGCGGCGAGCGCGATCACGAAGGCGATGACCAGCGCCAGTGCGAGCGCGCCCGCCGCGAGGAGGAGAGTGCTCGGCAGCACGTCGAGGATCGTGGCGACGACCGGCCGCCCCGACTGCACCGAGGTGCCGAAGTCGCCGCTCAGCGCGTGCCCGAGCCGGGCCAGATACTGCAGGATCAGCGGCCTGTCGAAGCCGTAGCTCGCCGCCACCTGCTCGCGGACCTCGGGCGGCACGGTGTTGACCTCGGCGGGGTCGAAGAGCAGGTCCACCGGGTCGGCGGGCAGCACGAACAGCAGGACGAAGGTCAGGGTGAACGCGGCCCAGACCACGAACAGGGCCCGGCCGGTCTTCAGCGCGAGGTAACGCAGCACGACGTTCCTTCCGCGGGAGCGGGCCGCCGGCCGCCGGGCGCGGGGGCGCGGCGGCCGGCGGCCGTCACTTCCCGTTGCTCTTCCACGTGTCCACGAAGTGGTTGCGGGACTGGGCGTCGAAGATGATCCCGTGGACGTAGTCCGCGTGGGCGATCACCTGTGAGGGGTTGTAGACCGGGTTCACCAGCGCGTACTTGTCGAGCAGGAGGTCCTGCGCCGCCTTGGCGTACTGCTTGCGCGTCGCCGGGTCGAGGGTGAGCTCCAGCGCGCCCAGGGTCCGCGTGACCTCGTCCACGTCGATCCCGGGGGAGTCCTTCGTGACGTACGAGCCGTTGCCGAGCGCCGGGCCGTACTGGAGGTTGAGGACCGCGGGGTCGTTGCGCGAGCGGTTGGCCGCGACGATGTTCCAGTCGGTCTTGGCCTTGGTGAGCAGGGCGGTGTAGTCCGGGATCGGGACGACGGTGAGCCGCAGGTCGATGCCGATCTTCTTCAGGTCCTGCTGGATCGACTCGTACGCCGGCTTGTTCGCCACCAGGTTGCTGATGCCGAGCAGCTTGACCACGAGCTTCTTGCCGTCCTTGACCCGGATGCCGTCCGGGCCCTCCTTCCAGCCGGCCTCGTCGAGGAGGCGCCCGGCCTTCTCGGGGTCGTACCTGAGCACGGTGCCGCTGTAGTCCACGTAGCCGGGGACCGAGGGGGCGAGGACCGAGGTCGCCACGGAGTAGGAGTCGGTGAGCACCGTCTTCCTGACCGCCTCGCGGTCCCAGCCGAGCTGGATCGCCCGGCGCACCGCGATGTCGTCGGTCGGGAAGAGCTGCGAGTTGAGGTTGAAGAAGATGGAGGTGCCGGAGACGCCCCGGTAGATGATCTTGAATCCCTGGTCGGCCAGCGGCTTCTCGTCCGTGGTGCCCACGTCGAGCGTGGCGTCGATGGCCCCGGACGTGAGCGAACCGGTCCGGACGCTGGCCTCGGGGATCGTGTTGAACACGATCCTGTCGAGATAGGCCTCGCCCTTGTGCTTCAGCGCCGGCGGCGCCCAGTTGTAGCCCTTGCGCCTGACGAGCACGGTCTTGACCTGCGGCTGCCACGACTCGTACACGAACGGACCGGTGCCGATCACCTTCTTCGGGTCCGTACGCTCCTCCGCGCTGAGCTTCAGCGTCGACAGCGACAGGAAACCGGGCTGCGCGTTGGCGGTGAAGGACGAGGCCTGCAGGAAGCTCGCGAGCGGCTTCTCGAAGCGGACGACGGCGGTGTAGCGGTCCGGGGTCAGCGTCTCGATGTAGCCGGGCAGCAGGATGGCGCCGTTGGGGTTGATGCCCAGCTTCTCGTCGCCGTGCACGTACTGGTCGAAGTTGGCCTTGACCACCTCGGAGTCGAACGGGCTGCCGTCGCTGAAGGTGACGTCCTTGCGCAGGTGGAAGGTGAACTCGGTGAGGTCCTTGTTGTACTCCCAGGACTCCGCCAGCCACGGGGTGATCTCTCCGGTGTCCGGGTCCTGCCAGGTCAGCTTGTCGGTGATGTTGTTGCCGATGAGCGATTCGGCGTAGTTGGTGCCCCACTGCGGGTCGGGGCTGCGCTGGTAGTCGATGAGGGCGAACTGCAGGGTGCCGCCGCGGACGGGGGCGCCGGCGGTGGCGGACCGGCCGGTGGAGGCGTCCCCGCGGGTGAGGGCGAACCCGCCTCCGGCGACCAGGAGGACGGCGACGGCCGCGGCGACCCAGGGCCATCTCTTGCGCCTCGGGGTGGCGCGCTCGATTGCGGTGCGAAGGTCTGACATGAACGTTCCTTGTGCTTGGCGGGGCAAAGTCCAGGCGCCGTACGGGGGCGAGGGGGAGGCGCACCGCTCCGGGTGCGCGGGTGTGGCAGGGCTCGCGGACGATGACGTGGATGACGGTCGCGGCCGCCTGACGCATGGCCGGCGACGTGGGTCAGGGCCGCTGGTGCGGCCCTGACGGCAGACGGGCTTCGCGAAAACCGGCGCGGGCTGTCCCGCGAACGGCGCGAGAGCCGTTCAGCGCTTACAGAGCGCGCCGGCGAAGAAGGCGAAGTCGATCTCGCGCCTGGAGTACCGAAGCAACTCGATCACGAACTACACTTTACCTACTTGAGAACTAGGTTTTTATGTGATCTGGGTCACAGTCACATCCGCCCGCCCACAGGACAGGGAGATCGTCGATGAGCCTGCAGTTCCTCTGGTACATCCCCAACCAGGCCGAGCCCGGTCACCGAGGCGACGACGTCGTCGAGAACCACAACAGCCTGGACACCTTGACCAGCCACGCCAGGGCCCTGGAGGAGCACGGGTGGGGCGGAGCGCTCATCGGCACCGGCTGGGGACGGCCCGACACCTTCACGGTCGCCGCCGCCCTCGCCGCGCGGACCACGACGTTCCAGCCGCTGATCGCGATCCGTCCCGGCTACTGGCATCCGGCCAACTTCGCCTCCGCCGCCGCGACCCTGGACCATCTCACCGGGGGACGGGTGCTGGTCAACGTCGTGTCGGGCAGGGACAACCTCGCCGCATACGGCGACAGCGAGGGCGACCAGGCCCACCGCTACGCCCGCACCAGGGAGTTCATGCGGATCGTGCGCCGGCTGTGGACCGAGGAGAACGTCACCTATGAGGGCGAGCACTTCTCCGTCACCGGCTCGACCGTGGTGCCGCGGCCGGTGGTCCGGGGCGAACGCCGGCATCCCCGGCTCTACTTCGGCGGCGCCTCGGAGGCCGCGGAGAAAGTGGCCGCCACCGAGGCCGACGTACAGCTCTTCTGGGGTGAGCCGCTCGACGGCATCGCCGAGCGGATCGACCGGCTCAGGCGGCTCAGCGACCGGCTCGGCCGCGAGCACCCGCCGCTGGAGTTCGGGCTGCGCATCACCACGCTGGTGCGGGACACCACCGAGCAGGCCTGGGCCGACGCCGAGGCCAAGGTCGCGCAGATGGCCAAGGGCGCCATCGAACGCGACCCGAACAGGCACGCCGCCGTCGGCCAGCAGCGGCTGCTGGAGCTCGCCGCGCGGGGCGAGGTGCTCGACGACAACCTCTACACCACGCCCGGCAAGTTCGGCGGGGGCGGCGCCGGCACCACCTGGCTGGTCGGCTCGGCCGAGGACGTGGCGAAGTCGCTGCGCAAGTACGAAGCCCTCGGCATCACCCACTTCGTGCTCTCCGACACCCCCTATCTGCCGGAGATCAGGCGCCAGGGCGAGCAGTTGCTCCCTCTGCTGACGGCCGGCCGTGCCGCCTGATGGAGGAACGCGCGGAGGAGATTCGGAGGGGCACGGCCGGCGGCCCGGCCGTGCCCGTCAGGGCTTGCGCGCCAGGCCGCCGAAGCAGGCCACCTCGCGGGGCTCGCCCCACGGGTTGTCCTCCGCCCGCCACCGCGACACCGAGACGATGCCGGGATCGAGCAGCTCGAGGCCGTCGAAGTAGCCCCTGATCAGCTCGGGGCTGCGCGGCGTGTAGGGGGTGGCGCCGCTGCCCGCGTTGTAGCCGCCCAGCGCCTTGACGTACGCCGGGTCGGTGTCGGAGCCGTCGTAGAGCGCGAGATAACTGCCGGAGGGCAGGGCGTCCAGCAGCCGGCGCACGATGTCGCGCGCCTCGTCGTAGTCGGCGACCAGGCCGAGGATGCCCATCAGCATGAGCGCGGTCGGCCGCGTGAAGTCGAGCGTCCCGGCCGCCTCCCGCAGGATGCGGCCGGGGTCGCGCACGTCGGCCTCGATGTAGTCGGTCGCCCCCTCGGGGGTGCTGGTCAGCAGCGCCTCGGCGTGCACCAGCACGAGGGGGTCGTTGTCGACGTAGACGATCCGGGACTCCGGGGCCAGCCGCTGGGCGACCTCGTGGGTGTTGTCGACGGTGGGCAGGCCCGTGCCGATGTCGAGGAACTGGCGGATTCCCGCCTCGCGGGCGAGATATCCGACGGTGCGCACGAGCATCTGCCGGGACTGGCGGGTGATGTCCACCATGCCGGGGAAGACGGCGCGGATGCGTTCGCCCGCCTCCCTGTCGACCGGGTAGTGGTCCTTGCCCCCGAGGAAGTAGTTCCAGACGCGGGCCGAGTGCGGCACGCTGCTGTCGATCCTGCGGACGCCGGGGTCGTCGGCGGGAGGAGTGTCGCTCATGGGGACCTCGGAATGGTCGGGACGGGGAGACGACCGCACCCGCGTCGGTGATCTCCGCAGGGTGCCGACAGACGTGCGCCCATCCTTTCCGATCAAGCTCCGGCACGCAACCGCCCGGGGCGCGCCGAAAGCGCCATGACGGCCGCGTTCGCCCCGATAGCATCCCGTCCGGCGGCGGCGTACGGCCGGCGCGGCGAGGGCCATATCGGCGAGGTCCACATCGGGGAGGACAGGGATGATCTCGGCTCGGCCGGAGGACGCGACCCGTCCGGAGGGACGGCCGGTTCAGCCGCGGGGCGGGCCGACGGTGGTGCGCATGATGCTCGGCGCCCAGTTGCGCCGGCTCCGCGAGGCCAGGAACATCAGCCGCGAGCAGGCCGGGCGCGCCATTCGCGCCTCCACGTCGAAGATCTGCCGGCTGGAGCTGGGCCGCACCCCCTTCAAACGGCGCGACGTGACCGACCTGCTCACGCTGTACGGCGTCGTCGACAGCGGGGAACGGGAGACGATGCTGGCGCTCGCCGAGCAGGCCGGCACCCCCGGCTGGTGGCACCAGTACAACGACCTGCTGCCCGGCCGGTTCGAGGTCTACGTCGGGCTGGAGGAGGCGGCGGCCACCATCCGCACGTACGAGGTCCAGTTCGTTCACGACCTGCTGCAGACCGAGGACTACGCGCGCGCGGCGATCCGGCTGCGGCATCGCGGGGCGCCCGAGCCGGACGTCGAGCGCCGCGTCGGCCTGCGCATGCGGCGTCAGCGGCTCCTCGACCAGGCCGGCGGGCCCCGGCTGTGGTCGGTGGTGGACGAGTCGGCGCTGCGCCGTCCCCTGGGCGGGCGGGCCGTGCAGCGCCGCCAGATCGAGCACCTGATCGAGGCCGCCGCGCGCCCGGGCGTCACCCTGCAGGTCCTGCCCTTCCGGGCCGGGGGCCACCCCGCCGTGGGCGGCCCGTTCACCATCCTGCGGTTCGCCGAGCCCGACCTGCCCGACGTCGTCTACCTCGAACAGCTCAGCAGCGCCCTGTACCTAGACAAGCAGGAGGACGTGGACGACTACACCGCCGTGATGAACGACCTCAGCGTGCAGGCCGAGTCGGCCCGCGACACCGTGACGATGCTGCGCGGAATCCTCGCGGATCTGTGAGGGCCGGTATTCGTAAGGGCGGTATTCGTAAGGGCGGTATTCGCAAGGGCGGTATTCGTAAGGGCCGGTCAGGCCCTGCCGAGGTGGGCCAGCAGGCGGTCGAGCGGCCAGGTGTTCACCACGTCGTCCGGGGTCAGCCAGGCCCGCTGCGCGATGCCCACGCCGAACCTCTGGTGGGCCAGGTGCGGCACGGCGTGGGAGTCGCTGTCGATGGAGAACTTCACGCCGTGGTGGCGCGCGAGCCGTACGAGGTCGGAGGGCAGGTCGGCCCGGTCGGGGTAGGAGTCGATCTCCATGATCGTGCCGGTCCTCGCGGCGGCGCGGAACACCGCGTCCCAGTCCGCGTCCACCGGCGGCCGCTTGCCGATCTTGCGCGTCGTGGGGTGGCCGATGACGTGGACGTGCGGGTTCTCGCACGCCGCGACGAACCGGCGAGTCATCTCCTCGCGCGACTGGGTGAAGTGCGAGTGCACCGACGCGACGCAGACGTCGAACCCGGCGAGCACCTCGGCCGGCCAGTCCACCGAGCCGTCCGGGGCGATGTTCAGCTCGCTGCCGTGCAGCAATCGCATGTCCGGATATCTCGCCTGCAACTCGGCGATGCGGGCGCGCTGGGCGAGCGCCTTGTCGAGGGTCATCCGCTGCATGACCAGGTCGGGCGCGTGGTCGGTCACCGCGTAGTAGGAGTAGCCGCGCATCGCGGCCGCGGCCACCATGTCCTCCAGCGAGGCGATGCCGTCGGTGAGGTCGGTGTGGGTGTGCAGGTCGCCCCGCAGGTCGTGCAGCTCGACCAGCCGCGGCAGCTCGCCCCGCAGCGCGGCCGCCACCTCGCCGCCGTCCTCGCGCAGCGCCGGGTGCACCCACGCCATGCCGAGCGCCTGGTAGATCTCCTCCTCGGTCTCCGACGCGATGAGGCGGTCGCCGTCGAACAGGCCGTACTCCGACAGCTTCCAGCCCTTCTTGACCGCCATCTCCCGGATGGCGACGTTGTGCTCCTTGCTACCGGTGAAGTAGATCATCGCCGCGCCCCATGACTCGGCGGGGACGAGCCGCAGGTCCACCTGCAGGCCGCGGTCGGTCCTGACCGAGGTCTTGCGCTCGCCCTTCGCGACGATCTCGGTGACGTACGGCTGCCGCGCGAACAGCTCCATCAGGCCGGGGTCGCCGACGGCGAGGATGTCGATGTCGCCGATCGTCTCGCTCATCCGGCGCAGCGACCCGGCGAAGGCGATCCGGTCGGCCGGCAGCGAGGCGATGACCCGCTCCGCGAGGTCGGCCGCGATGCCGAGGTGGACGCGGTCGCCCGACCGCTCCATGTGCTCGATGCCCCGGAGCAGGTTCTCCTCGGTCTTGGCGCCGAAGCCGCGCACGCCCTTCAGGCGGCCGTCCCGGATCGCGTCGGCCAGCGCGGCGGGGGAGTCGATGCCGAGCTCCTGGAACAGGAACAGCGCCTTCTTCGGGCCGAGCGACGGGACGCGGGTCAGCTTGCGGACCCCCTCGGGCACCTTGCCCCGCAGGTCGTCGAGCTGGCGGAAGCTGCCGCGTGCGAGGAACTCCTCGACCTTCTTGGCGATCGCCTCGCCCACGCCCGGGATCGACCGGACGTCGGTCTCCGCGAGGTCCCCGGGGAATCCCGCGATCGACTTGGCCGCCTTCTGGTAGCTGCGCACCCGGAAGGCGTCCCCGCCGTTCAGCGCGAAAAGCTCGGCGTACTCCTGCAGCGCCGCGGCTGCCTCGTCATTGGCCCGTCCCATGCGTCTCAGCGTAGGCCGTCTCGGGGCAGGAGAAGCGGGAGCGCACGTTCGAACGAACGGATCCAATATGGCCAGGTGTGGGTGCCGTTTCCGTAGAAGTCGGTCGTCACCTTCACCCCGGCCTTCTCCGCGGCCCTGGCGAAGTTCCGGTTCTGCCGCATGATCGCGGCCTCGGTGCCGTCGACCGGCCCGTCCCCGTGGTCGAGCGGGCCGGGCTCGCCGTCGCCGGAGGACGCGTAGAGGCGCACGCCCTTGAGCCGCCCGGCCAGGTCGGCGGGATTGTGCTCCGGCCATTCGCTCGGGTCGCCCCACAGGTCCTCGGTGTCCACGCCGTTGCCTGCCATGAACGACCGATATCCGGAAACGTCGGCACGCGTGTCGAGCACCCCCGAGAACGACGCCGCCGCCTCGAACATGCCCGGATGCCGGGCCGCGTAGACGAACGCGCCGAGGCCGCCCATGGAGAAACCGGCGACCGCACGGCGCGTGCCCACGCCGTATCGCGGCTCGACCAGGCGCGGCACCTCGGTCATGTGGAAGGTCTCCCAGCCGGGGCCGTCGCGCCAGTCGGCGTACCAGCCCATCGGGCCGCCCTCGGGGACGATGACGACGGCGTCGAGGCGAGCGGTCAGCCGGGCGACCTCGCCCGTCCTGAGCCAGTCGAAGGCGCCGCCGGCGCAGCAGCCGTGCAGCAGGTAGAGCGCGCGCCAGCCGGTGGAGCCCGGTTTCCAGGCCGCGGGCTTCACCACCCACACCGAGCGCTCCCCGCCCGCGGCCGGGGAGTCGATCACGAGCCGGTCCGTACGCTCGTCCACGGCCTCCAGCGAGACGACCGTGGCCGTGGCCGTGGCCGTTGCCGCTGCCGGAGGACGGGCGGGCGGTGGCGCCGCGGACTCGGTGGTGCTCTGGCAGCCGGTCACGATGACGACGAGGACGAGCCACGCCACGAATGTCTTCACGAACAGGTGAGTGCCACACCGATCACCCGCCGTCAATGGTGGAGAAGGGCTTGGCGTAGACGAAGGGCCCACGCGGCGGCGGGACCGGCCGCTCGAACACCCGCACCTGGAAGAACTCGCCCCACGCCGGGTCCGGCGCCGTCACGCCGTACGCCTCCGCGGGTTCGAAGCCGAAGCGCGAGTAGTACGCGGGACTGCCGACCAGCCCGACCAGCGGCGCGCCGAGCGCCTCGGCCGCCCCGAGCGCGGCGTGCACGAGAGCGGAGCCGACGCCCCGCCGCTGGTGATCGGGGTGCACGGACAGCGGACCGAGCCCGAGCACGGGCACCGAGCCCACATGGGCCCTCGTGCAGACGACATGACCCGCGATCCCACCGTGTGACGCCGTTGACATCGTCGGCGCTGTCGCCGGTGCGACGAGCGACAGCTCCGGCAGCCAGCCGGAGTCGGTGCGCAGCGCGTCGAGCAACGTCACCTCCATCGGCAGCCCGCCGGGGTGGCCGGAGTTGCGGGCCGCTTCGTAGGGCGCGAAGGCGGCGGCGACGACCGCGCGGACGGCCTCGGCGTCGCCGGGGTTCTCCCGTCGGATCAGCATCCGCTCAGCGTCCCGCCCGCCCGCGCGACTCCGCAACGTATTAACGGGCGGGTCCGGCAGCCGGGCGCGAACGGGCCGAGTGGTGATGCCGGCGGGAATGCCGGGCGGACAGCGCGGTTTCGTCCTGTCGGCGCGAATTGCCCGCAAAAGCGGGCATAGGCAATGCCGCCCGCACGCCACTCATATTTGTCCTATACGTGCAAATTGTCGCAAGTTTTGATCTGGCGAGGGCGTGGCCGGCTGTGGACCGTTGCGATTGCGCGGTGATCGGCTGTCCGGCTTGACCTGAATCGCGGTAGACGAATACCGTCTCTACGAAACTTGCATTAAATATTTGGAAAGTTTCGATGGCGGTTCGCGGGCAGTGACCACCGTCTCGTCGTGGCCGTCCGGCCGCCCATGGTCCTCCTGCCGTGAGAGAGCACAGAAAGGATCATAGATGCCACAGCCGACGGACCCCGAGCCGGTCGCCAGGCCCGTCCCGCGAATCAACACCAAGGTCCCGCATCCGGCCCGGATATACGACTATCTGCTGGGCGGCAAGGACAACTACGCGGCGGACCGCGAGGCGGCCGAACACCTTCTGAAGGTTTCCCCGGGCACTCGCGAGGGCGTCCGCGCCCACCGCGCCTTCCTCCGCCGGGGAGTGCGTCATCTCGCCGCCGAGGCCGGCATGACACAGTTCCTCGACATCGGCACGGGCATCCCCACGCAGGGCAACACCCACGAGATCGCGCAGCAGGCCAACCCCGAGGCCCGGGTGGCGTACGTGGACAACGACCCCATCGTCCTGGTGCACGGCCGCGCCCTGCTGACCGGAGGCCCCACGGGGAAGACGTCGGTGATCGAGGCCGACATGCGGCAGCCGGAGACGATCCTGTCCCACCCGGAGGTCCGGGCCGTGATCGACTTCGACCGTCCGGTGGCCGTCATCCTGGCGGGCGTCCTGCACTTCATCACCGACGAGGAGGACCCGTACGGCCTGGTCGAGGCGTTCAAGGCGGCCGTGCCGCCGGGCAGCCGCCTGCTGCTGTCGCACATCACGCTCGACTTCGCGCCGCAGGTGCGCGAGGAGGAGTTCACCAAGCCCTACGACAACAGCACCGCGCCCATGGTGCCGCGTACGCGTGACGAGGTGCTGCGGTTCTTCGAGGGCTGGAAGGTGGAGGATCCGGGCCTGGTCGAGGTGGTGCGCTGGCGGCCGGACGAGTCCCAGGAGCGGATCCCCGGTGGTCACGCCTGGGCCTACGGCGCCCTCGCGGTCAAGCCCTGATCACGGGCGGCCCTGATCCCGGGCGGCTCTGATCCCGGGTGACCTGATCCTGGGTGACCTGATCCTGGGTGAGAGGAAACGTTCGGGAACACACATGGCCTCCGGTGCGGCGCGCGCACCGGAGGCCATTCCCTGTGAGTGGGGTGCCAGGGGCCGACGGACTCGCGTCGGCGAGTCCGGGCCGGCGGGCCCGGTGCCGCGGCGGCCTGTCGTGGCCGCCGCGGCCGTGGTCCCGGCTCCGGTCATCGCGCCTGACACGGGCGATGAGCCGGCCTGGCCGGACCCGTCATGCCTACTGCGTGAAGGTCCACTTCTGGTTGTTGCCGCCCCAGCAGGAGTACAGCTGGATCTGGGTGCCGTTGCCGGTGCCCTGTCCGACGGCGTCCAGGCACAGCCCGGACTGGACGCCCTGGATGGAGCCGTCGGAGTTGAGGCGCCACTTCTGGTTGTCGCCGCCCCAGCAGGAGTAGATCTGGACCTTGACGCCGTTGCCGGTGCCCGCGGCGTCAAGACACTTGTTGCCGTAGACCCGGAGCTCCTGCGAGGAGGTGTAGGTCCACTGCTGGTTGCTGCCGCCGTGGCAGTCCCAGATCTGGAGCTGGACGCCATCGTTGGTGCTGGCGTTCGGCACGTCGAGGCAGCGGCCGGACGCGACGCCCCTGATCTGCCCGTTGCCGCCGCCACCAGGGGTCGGCGAGGTGCCCGGGCTGGGCGAGGTGCCGGGGCTCGGCGAGGTGCCGGGGCTGGGCGAGGTGGTCGGCGTGGCGGAGTTGAGAGCGTTCAGGACCGAGTTGTACGCGGCCTTCTTGTTGCCGTTGCTGTCGAACAGCAGCGGGCTGGTGTTCGCGCCGAGCCACGAGTCGCTGTCACGCACGCCCCACACCGTGATGCCGATGCAGCGGGGGACGGCCAGGCAGTCGTTGACGACGTTGGCGTAGGTCTGGGCCGAGCCGCCCTGGATGTCCAGCTCGGTGATGGCCACGTCCACGCCGAGGGCGGCGAACTGGGAGATGGTGGTGCGGTAGTTGCTGTTGTACGGGCTCTGGCCGTTGAAGTGCGACTGCAGGCCGACACAGTCGATGGGCACGCCACGCGACTTGAAGTCGCGGACCATGTTGTAGACGCCCTGCGTCTTGGCCCAGGTCCAGTTGTCGATGTTGTAGTCGTTGTAGCAGAGCTTGGCGGACGGGTCGGCCGCCCGGGCGGTGCGGAAGGCGACCTCGATCCAGTCGTTGCCGGTGCGCTGCAGGTTGGAGTCGCGGCGGCCGCCGTTGTTGTCGTCGTAGGCCTCGTTGACCACGTCCCAGTAGGGGATCTTGCCCTTGTAGTGGGCCATCACGCCGTTGATGTGGTTGATCATCGCCTGGCGCAGCGCGCTGCCGCTGAGGGACTGCATCCAGCCCGGCTGCTGGGAGTGCCAGGCCAGCGTGTGCCCGCGCACCTGCTTGCCGTTCTGCGTCGCCCAGTTGTAGATCCGGTCGGCGTTGGTGAAGTTGAACTGACCCTGGTTCGGCTCAGTCGCGTCGATCTTCATCTCGTTCTCGGCCGTGATCATGTTGAACTCGCGGTTCGCGATGTTCGTGTAGTTCCCGTCGCCGAGCTTGCCGCTGGCGATGGCGGTGCCGAAGTAGCGGCCGCTCTGCGCGGCCGCCGCGGCCAGCGTGCTCTCCGCCGCGCCGGCGGGAGCCGGCACCGACACCGCCACCGCGGCCGCGGCCGCGGTGAGTACGCCGACAGCGCCGGCGACCAGAGCCCGGCGCAGCCGGGTTCCGGGCGGCGGCACGATGTTTTCGCCCATGTCTGAGCCTCCATAGATCACCTGGGGGAACGCGAGGGGTTCCCGTGAGACCGACGCCGCGCCTCGTCGCTCGAGGGCGCACACCACCGGGGCGTCGTGATCGGCGGCCCCCTGCCGTGCACCACCACTTGGGGCCGGGGACCGCCTCGGAGGATCAGTGTGGAAACCTCGCCGAAACTTGTCAAGGCTTTACCAGAAACTTTCGGACGACCTGCTCATTCCTGGGGTGCGGAATCGGTTAAGCGGTCGGCATCTATGCTTTGAAAGTTTCGGCAGCCTGGTGTGCCGGCCGGGGAGGTTAGATGAAAGTTTCACGACCGGCCTTTCGCCGGTCTCCCGGGTCGCCGCGACAACGCCCAGTTGGGCCGCGCCCGGATCCCGGTGGTGACGCGGCCCGGTATCAAGACCCTTGACAAGGGTTCTCCGTCTCGTATTGGCTCCGCCCCACACCACCTCCACGCACCCTGATGGAGAGGAGAGCCGATCGGAAGAGTCATTGTGAGCGCCCATGGTCACCGGCGACGCGGCCTTCCGCCGCCGGCCCGGTCGTCCGCCGAAAGCCGGAGATGCTCGGCCGGCGCGCGAGTATCGCGCTCGGCGATCACCGGTGCGGGAGAACGGGACGATGGCACTACCCTGCCAGGGTGAGCGTGGAAGTGTCCGTGGTGGTCCGCTATCGCAAGGCCGTGACGTACGGCGTCAACGCGCTGCTCGGCGCGCTCGAAACGGCGAAGGCCGAGTGCGACCTGAGGCTCGGGACCACTCCCGAGGAGACCGCGGAGCACATCGCGGCCAGCCGCGCGGACCGCGTCCTGGTCCTGTGGTCGTTCTACTCGCCGGACGCCGAGGCGATGGCGGCCGAGCTGGCCACCATGCGGGCACTCGCCGACGACCCCCGCGTCCTGCACATCGCCGGAGGGGTGCACGCCACCGCCGAGCCGCAGCAGGTCATCGACGCCGGCTGGGACCTCGCCGCGATCGGCGAGGGGGAGCCGACGATCGTCGCGCTGGTCGAGGCGCTGCGCGCGGACCGGCCGCTCACCGGCGTGCCCGGGCTGGCGGTGCGCGACGGCGACGGTGTGGCGCTGCGCACGCCACCGGCCCCGCAGTTACCGCTGGACGCCTTCCCGTCCTTCCCCGACCGGCGCCGCCACTTCGGGCCCATCGAGATCACGAGGGGCTGCGCCTACACGTGCCGTTTCTGTCAGACGCCCTTCATGTTCGGCGGCAGGTTCCGGCACCGCAGCGTGGACAGCGTGCGCGAGCACGTCCGCCGGATGGCCGCCCACGGCCTGCGGGACGTCCGTTTCATCACCCCTACCTCACTCTCGTACGGCACGCAGGGGCCGGAGCCGGCGCTGGACGCCGTGGAGGAACTGCTGGCGGGCGTGAAAGAGGAGCTGCCGGCGAACGGGCGGGTGTTCTTCGGCAGTTTCCCCTCGGAGATCCGTCCCGAGCACGTGACGCCGGAGGCGATGCGGCTGCTCAAGCGTTACGTGGCCAACGACAACATCATCATCGGCGCGCAGTCGGGCTCCGACCGCGTGCTGGCCGCGGCAGGTCGCGGTCATGGCAGTGCGCCGGTGCGCGACGCCGTACGGATCGCCGTGGAACACGGCTTCCGCCCGAACGTCGACTTCATCTTCGGGCTGCCCGGCGAGTCGCCGGAGGACCAGGACGCGTCGCTGCGGCTCGCCGCCGACCTCGCCGATCTCGGGGCGCGCATCCACACCCACACGTTCATGCCGCTGCCCGGCACGCCGTGGCGGGACGCCGAGCCCGCGTTCATCCCGCTGGCGACGATGCGTGAGCTGGACCGGCTCGCGCAGCGCGGCGACGCGTACGGGCACTGGCGCAAGCAGGCCGAGCACGCGGCGCGGCTGGCCGAGACGGCCAAGGCCTACCCGCGCCGGGCCCGGCGCCGCCGCACGACCGGCGGCTGAGGAGACCCCGGACCCCCGCCCGCCGGGCCGTTGCCGGGCCCCGGCGAGAGGAGGCCTCGATCGGGGGGTCGCATGGTCAGAACCGCTGCGGCCGGGCCTGGTACGGCTCCTCGAGGAAGGCGATCTCCTCGTCGGTGAGCTTCAGCTCGACCGCGGCGAGGGCGTCGTCCACGTGGTGCTCCTTGGTCGCGCCGACGATCGGAGCGGTGACACCCGGGCGGCTGAGCAGCCACGCGAGGGAGAGGGGCGCGGGGGAGACGCCCCGCTCCTCGGCGGTGCGCGCCACCCGCTCCAGGATCGCCTCGTCGGCGGGACCGCCGTACAGCTGCTCCTGCCTGGCGCCGTCGCCGACCTGCCGCACGGTGTCGGCCTTCCTGCCCGCGCGGGCGAGCAGGCCGCGCGCGAGCGGGCTCCACGGGATGAGGCCCACGCCCTGGTCGACGCACTGCGGGATCATCTCCCGCTCCTCCTCGCGGTGCAGCAGGTTGTAGTGGTTCTGCATCGAGACGAACCGGGTCCAGCCGTGCGTGTCCGCGGTGTGCTGGGCCTTGGCGAACTGCCACGCCCACATGCTGGAGGCGCCGATGTAGCGGGCCTTGCCGGCCTTAACGATGTCGTGGAGCGCCTCCATGGTCTCCTCGATCGGCGTCTCGGCGTCCCAGCGGTGGATCTGGTACAGGTCCACGTAGTCGGTGCCGAGGCGGGCGAGGGAGGCGTCGATGGCCGACATGACGTGCTTGCGGGACAGGCCGTAGTCGTTGCGGCCCTCGCCCATCGGGAAGTAGACCTTGGTGGCCAGCACATAGTCGTCGCGGCGAGCGAAGATCTTGCGCAGCAGCCGCCCGGTGACCTCCTCGCTGACGCCTCCCGAGTAGACGTCGGCGGTGTCGAAGAAGGTCACGCCGCCTTCGGCCGCCTTGCGCACGATGGGCTCGGCCTGCTCCTCGTCCAGGGCCCAGCCGCCCAGCTTGGCCGGGTCGCCGTAGCTCATCATGCCGAGACAGATCCGGCTGACCTTCATGCCGGTGGTGCCAAGTCGTCGATACTCCATGACAGCACCCTATTTGTCCCATCATCGCCCCTGGCGGGACGGGGTGCCCGCCGGACGCCTGGATCGGAGCGTCACCAGCGCAGCGCGGTGCAGTCGACCGGCCGGGGCGAGAGCCGCCGGGCCCGGGTGGTCAGGTCGCGCATCCGGCGGGCGAACTCGCCGGCGGCCGGCCCCTCGTCCCGTGGTACGCGAGCAATGCTGCAGGCTGCTCGACCATCTGCTCGTCGAAGAGGCGCTGGACGAGTTGACCGCCATGCTCGACGACCCGTCGTCCGCCGTACGCAAGAAGGCAGGGTGGTACGCCCCCGGCGGGCCGATTCACCGCAGGACCGCGCCCAGGCCCGTCCGCGGGTCGTGAACGGCTCCGCTAGCGTGCGGGGCTGTGATGGAGAACGTGTACGTGGGGAACGCGCATCTGGACGGGCCCGCCGACCGCGGGTGGCTGCTGGGGCATTTCAAGCCCGTGGGCGATGTGCGGCACAGCGACGAGGTCGAGATCAAGTGGTGTGCGCATCCCCAGGGTGACCGGCGGGCGGAATGGGTCACCGGCGAGCGGCGCACCGCGCTCCTCGTGCTGATCAGCGGGCGTTTCCGCGTCGAGCTGCCCGGGCGGAGCGTGGTGCTGGAGAAACAGGGCGACTACGTGGTGTGGGGCCACGGGGTGGATCACTCCTGGTATGCCGAGGAGGAGTCGGTGGTGCTCACCGTCCGGTGGCCGTCGATCCCGGGATACGCGGTCTCGGGCGCGGGTTCCGAGTAGGACGACTCCGCGGCTGATGGGGCCTGTGGAGCCGTCTCTAGAATCTCGTTCCATGGCGATGTACGTCCCCCTCGGCCAGGGCCGGTATCAGGCGACGGAGCACACCCAGGGACCGTGGGATCCGCGGCAGCAGCACATGGGCCCCGTCACCGCGCTGCTGGTGCACGAGCTCGACCGCCTTCCGGGCCGTTTCCCCGGCCTTCCCCTGGCCCGGCTGGCGGTGGACGTGTTCGCCCCTGTCCCGGTCGCGGAAGTGGAGGTGCGCGCCGAAGTGATCAGGGACGGCAGGCGCGTGCAGTGCCTCGGCGCGTCCGTCACATCCGGCGGGCGTGAGCTGGTCAGGGCGACCGCGTGGCGCATCAGGGAGGCCGAGAGCCCGGCGAACGGTGCCGCACCGCCGCCCGCGCCGGTCCCGCCACCGGCCCAGGCCGACACGGAGTCGTGGATCGCGCGGGGCTTCGGGTATGGCAGGGCCACGGACTGGCGGTTCGTCAAGGGGTCCCCGGACGAGGCCGGGCCCGCGGTCGCGTGGGGCAGGGCGCGGGTGCCGCTCGTCGACGGTGCGGAGATCACGCCGTTGGAACGGCTCGCGATGTTCGCCGACAGCGGCAACGGCATCAGCGGTGTCCTGGACTTCGACGCCTACCTTTTCGCCAACGTGGACCTCGCCATCTCGCTCTTCCGCGCACCGGAGGGGGAGTGGATCTGCCTGGACGCGGCCACGACGATCGGTCCGCGTGGCCGCGGCCTCACCCGCACCACACTGTTCGACCAGTCCGGTGAGGTCGGCACGGCCACGCAGACGCTGTTCGTCGGGCCACGCTGACTCGGGCGGGCGTCACGACGCCGTGCAGGTGACGGGCGCCGGGGTTCCGTTGGCGCCGCCTGTCCAGCTTCCGGTGAAGCCGGCCGTCGTGGCCGCGCCCGGTTCGAGGGAGCCGTTCCAGGACTCGTTGGTGACGGTCACCGTGGATCCCGACTGCGTGTAGCGGCCGCCCCACAGCTGGGTGATGCTCTGGCCGTTGGGGAAGGTGAAGGTGACCGTCCAGGAGGAGATGGGCACGCTTCCGGAATTGCGCACCGTCAGCCCGCCCTGGAAGCCGCCCGGCCACTGGTTGGAGATCTCGTACGCCGCGGAGCACGCGCGCCTACCTGCCGCCGGCGAGGCGCTGGGCGAGACCGTGGGGCTGGGCGAGACCGTGGGGCCGGGTGACGCCGAGGGGCTGGGCGACGACCCGCCCGCGGGCGGCACGCGGATGATGCGGTCGTCGTCGCCGGTGGGGGCACCTCTGCCGTCGCGGTTGCTCGTCGCCACCCAGAGCCAGCCGTCCGGGCCCACGGCCGCGATCCGCAGCCGTCCGTACGTCCCCTGGAACTCGGCCGCCGCGTTGCCCGTCCTGCTGCCGGCGCCGACCGGCAGGGTCCACAACCGCTTGCCGCCCAGGGCCGCGGCGAACAGCGTGCCGTTGGCGTACGCGAGACCGCTCGGGGAGGACTCGGAGGTGCTCCAGGTCTGGATGGGATTGGTGAAGCGCGAGTCGCTGCACACACCCTCGCAGGTCGGCCAGCCGTAGTTGCGGCCCGGCTGGATGTAGTTGATCTCGTCCCAGGTGTTCTGGCCGAACTCCGTGGCGTACAGCCGGCCGTTCTCGTCCCAGGCGATGCCCTGGACGTTGCGGTGGCCGTAGCTGTAAACGCGGGAACCGGAGATCGGGTTGTCCGCAGGGACCGTGCCGTCGGGGCGCATCCGCAGGATCTTGCCGCCCGGGCTGTTGAGGTTCTGGGCGTTGGCGGAGGTGCCGGCGTCTCCCGTGGTCACGTACAGCATGCCGTCCGGGCCGAAGGCGATGCGCCCGCCGTTGTGGAACTGGGCGTGGGGGATGCCGGAGAGGATCACCTGCTGGGTCTGCGGGGCGTTGAGGCGGAACCGGACCACCCGGTTGTCGGACGCGGAGCTGAAGTAGGCGTAGACCCACTGGTCCTGGGCGTAGGTGGGGGAGACCGCGATGCCGAGCAGGCCGCCCTCACCCTGCGGCGCAACGTTCGGGACGGTGACCACCCGCGTCGGGGCCGATCCGGGACGCACCTGGGCGATGGTGGCGGTGTCGCGTTCGGAGACGAGGGCGCTGCCGTCCGGCAGGAAGGCGATGCCCCAGGGGACCTGAAGTCCGGTCGTGGCGACCTGCGCGCGAGTGAAGTCGAACCCGCCGGTCGCCGCGCTCGTGGGGAGCGGCTGGGTCACGACGAGTGCGGCGGCGGTGACGGCGCTGAGGGTGGTCGCGACTGCCGCGGCGAGACGCTTGGGCATCAGGGCTCCAGGTCAGACGTCGGGATCCGGCTCGTGCCCCATCGAACGCGGCGCCTGGGCCCGGTGCAATCACCGTGCGACGAACGGGGCGATCGTTTGCACGTCACGATCCCGCCGTTTCCCCATGACCAGCGTCTTGTGCGTGTGCCACGCATCGGCACGGCGGTCAGGGCCAGGAAAATTTCACGGATCACGAAAGTTTTCCGGCAGCCTCTGCCGCCCACGGCGACCGTGTGCGCGTGTGCGGACCCGTTCGGGCCCGCACACGCGGCTCGTCAGCGCTCGTCTCGTCAGCGCTTGTCTCATCGGGGAGCACGGACAGGGGTCAGGTGGGCGTGCAGGTGACCTCCGGCGCCTCGACGTTGCCATTGGTCCAGCCGATCGCGAACGTCGTCGTCACCGCCGCTCCCGGCATGAGCAGGCCGGTCGAGGCGAAGATCGCCGGGCCTCCCGGCGGAATGCGGCCGTTCGCCGCCAGCACGTAGGTCAGGCCGTTGGGGACCGTGAAGGTGACAATCCACGAGGAGATGGGCAGCGTTCCCGTGTTCCGCACCGTCAGCTCGCCCCAGGGGGGCCTCGCCCACGAGGGGATGAAACGGACGGTCGCCTCGCACGAGCGTGTGCCCGGGGCACTGGGCGACGGCGACGGGCTCGGAGATGGTGAAGGAGACGGCGAGGGACTGGGAGACGGAGAAGGACTGGGAGACGGGGAAGGCGATGGTGAGGGGCTGGGCGTCGGAGAGGGGCATGGTGAGGCACTCGGCGACGGGGTCGGGGTCGGGGAAGGGCTCGGGGAAGGGCTCGGAGAGTCCGATGGTGACGGTGACGGGCTGGACGACGCGGACGCGCTCGGCGACGGGGACGCGCTCGGCGACGGGGACGCCGAGGGGCTGGGAGTCGGCGACGGGCTGGGGGACTCCACCGGCGAAGGAGCAGGCGAGGGGCACGGCCCGCCGGCACCGCCGCCACCGCCTGCACCGCCGGACGGCGAGGGCGACGGGGCCCCCGACGGCGAGGGCGACGGTGACAGCGGGGGCCCGCCCGAGGGCGATGGTGACAGCGGGGGCCCGCCCGAGGGCGACGGGCTCGACGGTGGCCACGCGTCGCCGACGGGCGGGATCCGGATGATCCGGTCGTCGCTGGAGACAGGGGTCCCGCCGCTGTCGTAGTTGCTCGTCGTCACCCAGAGCCAGCCGTCCGGGCCGAGGGCCACGGTGCGCAGCCGCCCGAACCATCCCTGCAGCTCGACCACCGGGGTGCCCACGATGCTGCCGCCCGCGACCGGCACCGCCCACAGCCGCGTGCCGCGCAGGGCCGCGGCGAAGAGCATCCCGTTGGCGTACGCGAGGCCGCTGGGCGACGCCTCGGCCGGGTGCCAGGTCACGAGCGGTTCGCGCACGCGCGGGTCGCCGCAGACGCCCTCGCAGACCGGCCAGCCGTAGTTGCCTCCCGGGACGATGGCGTTGATCTCGTCCCAGGCGTCCGCACCGAACTCGGTGGCGTACATCCGGCCGCCGGTGTCCCAGGCGAGGCCCTGCACGTTGCGGTGGCCGTAGCTGTAGACGGGCGAGCCGGAGAACGGGTTGTCCGGTGGGATCGAGCCGTCGGGCCTTATACGCAGGATCTTTCCGGCCAGGTTCCCCGAGCTCTGCGCATAGCCGGGGATTCCGGCGTCGCCGGTGGAGACGTACAGCATGCCGTCGGGGCCGAACGCGATCCGCCCGCCGTTGCCGGTCAGGCCGCGGGGAATGCCGGCGAGGACGACCTGCTGTGCGCTGGGGTTGCTCCAGTGGAACCGGACCACGCGGTTGTCGGAGGAGGTGGAGAAGTAAACGTAGACCGTCTGGTCCTGGACGAAGGCAGGGGACAGGGCGATGCCGAGAAGGCCGCCGTCGCCCGCCGGGTACACGTTCGGGATGATGGTCGCCAGGGCGGGGGTGGATCCCGGAGACACCCGCCAGATCCGCGCCGTGGTGCGTTCGGTCACGAGGGCGGTGCGGTCCGGCAGGAAGGCCAGGCCCCACGGGGACCGCAGCCCCGTGACGGCGACCTGCGGCCTGGTGAAGTCGAATCCGCCGGTGACCGCGGCGCCCGCGGGGGCAGGCCGGGTCACGACGAGCGCGGCGGCGGCGGTCATGGCGCAGAGGACGGCCGCGAGTGCCGCGGACAGACGCTTGGGCATCACGTGCTCCCGGGGGAGGGGACGGGGTCCGCATGTCGCTCGTCAACCAGCGAAAGCGTTCGCCGCGCCCCTGGCAATCGCCCGGCGTAGGCCCGCGCGCGGACCCACGCGCCGGCCTGCGCGTTCGTCCGCCGCCGGGGCCCGGGCGAGGAAACTTTCAGGCTTCGCGGCGGTTGGTCTGCCAGGCGTCCCCAATTCAGCGGCAAGCCGGTCACAAGTCCCGATGCGTACAAAAGGCGGCGTGAACGACTACGAGATCCGGCGGCCGGCGGCCGCCGACGCGGCGGCCATCCACGAACTGGTCGCCGAGCACGACATCGACGTGACCGGGAAGCCCGACCGGACACTCGACGACGTCGCCGACACCCTCGGCGAGCTCGACCTGGAGCACGACAGCTGGGTGGTCCGTTCGGGCGGGCGGCTCCTCGGCTGGGGTCACGCGCGGCGCAAGGGCACGAGCGACAACGTGGACGTCGAGGTGCAGGCGCGCGAGCCCGGCGCGGCCGCCCTGGTGTGGGACCTGGTGCTCGGGCGGGCCGGCGACCTCGCCCGCGAGGCCGGGCACGACCACGCCGTCGTGGACGTCAGCGTCCTCGAGCAGGACACGGCCATGCGCGAGATGGCCAAGGAGCGCGGCTTCGCGCCCGCGACGGGCTTCCTGCGGATGCGCGCCGACCATGCGGGTGTGCGGCCCCTGTTCCTGCCGGGGGTCACGGTCGAGACCGGCTCGCCCGACGACGAGGGGGTGCTGCGCGCCGCGCACGCCGTCCAGCAGGAGGGCTTCGCCGAGCACTTCGGCTTCGTGCCGAAGGCGTTCGAGGAATGGGCCGACGAGATGGAGGCGTCCAGCGCGAACGACTGGACGCAGCTCTTGCTGGCCCGGGTCCACGGCGAGCCGGCGGCCATGCTGCTCGGCACGAACCACTTCGTGTCCGACGAGAACTGCGGCTACGTCCGCACTCTGGCGGTGCGGCCCGCCTTCCGCGGGCGTGGTCTCGGCCGGCTGCTGCTCACGCGTGCCTTCGAGGCCGACGAGCGGCGCGGGCGGGTGGGCACGATCCTGCACGTCGACGGTGGCAACACCACTCCCGCGCTCGGCCTCTATCGGTCGGCCGGCATGCGCCCGGTGCTCGTCATCGACGTCTGGCGGGCCCTTGTCCGTCCCGGATCTTGAGACCATGTTGCTCACAACTATGAGGGGCCTAGTGTGAAATAGGGAGGAATCGGATAGCAAGGAGAGTTGATGCTGCACGAGAGGCTCGAGGGCGTCTATGACAACGTCCTGCGCCGAAACCCCGGTGAGACCGAGTTCCATCAGGCGGTGCGCGAGGTGCTGGAGAGCATCGGCCCGGTGCTCGGCAAGCACCCCGAGTATGCGGAGCAGAAGATCATCGAGCGGATCTTCGAGCTGGAGCGCCAGATCATCTTCCGGGTGCCCTGGGAGGACGATCGGGGCGAGGTGCACATCAACCGCGGCTTCCGGGTCGAGTTCAACAGCGCGCTCGGGCCCTACAAGGGCGGCCTGCGCTTCCACCCCTCCGTCTATCTCGGCATCATCAAGTTCCTGGCGGTCGAGCAGATCTTCAAGAACAGCCTGACCGGCCTGCCGATCGGCGCGGGCAAGGGCGGCTCGGACTTCGACCCGAAGGGCCGTTCCGACCGGGAGATCATGCGCTTCTGCCAGAGCTTCATGACCGAGCTCTATCGGCACCTGGGCGAGAACACCGACGTGCCTGCGGGGGACATCGGCGTCGGGGGACGGGAGATCGGCTACCTGTTCGGCCAGTACAAGCGCATCACCAACCGGTACGAGTCGGGCGTGATCACCGGCAAGGGCCTGGCGTACGGCGGCGCCCAGGTGCGCACCGAGGCCACCGGCTACGGCTGCGCGTTCTTCGTGGAGGAGATGCTCAAGGCCCGGGGCACGTCGTTCGACGGCAAGCGGACGGTCGTCTCGGGCGCGGGCAACGTCGCCGTCTACGCCATCGAGAAGGTGAGCGAGCTGGGCGGCGTCGTCGTGGCCTGCTCCGACTCCTCCGGCTATGTGGTGGACGAGAAGGGCATCGACCTCGACCTCCTCAAGCAGGTCAAGGAGGTCGAGCGGCGCCGCCTCAGCGCGTACGCCGAGCGCCGCGGCGGCGAGGCGGCGTACGTCGCCGGGCGCAGCGTGTGGGAGGTGCCCTGCGAGGTGGCGCTGCCGTCGGCGACGCAGAACGAGATCACCCGCAAGGACGCCGAGACGCTCGTGCGGGGCGGATGCGTCGCGGTCGGCGAGGGCGCCAACATGCCGACCACGCCCGAGGGCATCCGGGTGTTCCAGGAGGCCGGGGTGGCCTTCGGCCCCGGCAAGGCCGCCAACGCGGGCGGCGTGGCCACCAGCGCCCTTGAGATGCAGCAGAACGCCAGCCGCGACTCGTGGACGTTCGAGTTCTCCGAGCGGCGGCTCCAGGAGATCATGGGCGACATCCACGCCCGCTGCCTGGAGACCGCCGACGCGTACGGCATGCCGGGCGACTACGTGGCCGGTGCGAACATCGACGGCTTCCGGAGGGTCGCGGACGCGATGCTCGCCCTCGGCCTCATCTGAATCTGAGCTTTGGATGTGTCCGCCGGGTGGTCATCCCCGGTCGCGGTGCAGGAGGGGCAGCGCGCACCCGCCCGCGGCCAGGCAGACCGCGGCCAGCCACAGCGAGGTCACCGTGGCGGCGTGCGCCGACGGGGCGAGGCTGAGGAACAGCGTGCCGAAGACGGCCACGCCGACGACCTGGCCGAGCTGGAGCATCATCGCCATCAGGCCGCTGGCGTCGGCCGCGTCGGCGGGCGCGACCCGGGCCAGCGCCACCGCCATGAGCGGGCTGAACGCGCCCGCCATGCCGGCCCCGATGGCCGCGAAGCCGATCTCCAGCAGCGGCTCGCCGTGGCCGCCGCCGGACAGCGCCGCCGCCAGGGCCAGCTCGCCCGCGGCGGCGACGACGGCGGACGCGACGATCACCGGCCGGTGCAGGCGGGCCGGCAGCCGCTTCCAGTTGAGGCTGGTCAGCGCGAAGGCGCCGGCGGCGGGGATGAACAGGCAGCCCGACCGCAGGGCGCTGTCGCCGAGACCGCCCTGGAGGTGGAGGGCCATGGCGAACAGCCAGCCGCCGTAGGCCGCCATCACGAGGAAGATGCCGGACGCGGCGGCGGCCACCCCGGGGGCGCGCAGCAGGCGGCCGGGGACGAGCGGATGCGCCGCGCGCCGCTCCACGACCAGGAACGCGCAGAACGCGAGAACCGATAGGCCCATCGCGATCCACCCCCACAGCGGCCAGTGCTCCTCGTGCCCGAGCACGAGCGGCACGACCAGCAGGCAGACGGCGAGCGACAGGGTGACCAGGCCGGGCACGTCGAGGCCCTGCTCCCGCCGCACGTGCGCGGCGGGCAGCGTCCGGGCGCCGACGGCGAGCAGCGCGAGCCCGATCGGCACGTTGACGAGGAAGACCGGCCGCCAGGCCGTGCCGAACAGGTCCGCGGTCACCAGCAGCCCGCCGAGCACCTGCCCGACGACCGCGCCGGTCGAGATGACCGTGGCGTAGACGCCGAGCGCCCGCCCCCGTGAGGCGCCGTCGAAGGTGACCTGGATCAGGCTGAGCACCTGGGGCACCATCAGGGCGGCTCCCGCGCCCTGCACGAGCCGGAAGGCGATCAGCACGCCGGTCGACGGGGCGAGCCCGCACATCAGCGACGCCGCCGTGAACACGGCGAGCCCGGTGAGGAACAGCCGCCGATAGCCGATCAGGCCCCCGAGGCGCGCCCCGGTGATCAGCAGCATGGCGTACACCACGGTGTATCCGGAGATGACGAGTTGCAGCCCGGAGCCGGTCGCCCCGAGGTCGGTGCGCATCGTGGGCGCGGCGACGTTGACGATGCTGACGTCGAGGACGGCCATGAACTGCCCCGCCAGGATGACGCCGAGCAGCAGGGCGGGCGATGTTCGCCGGCGCGGCCGGCGCGCGGGTGGTCACAGTTGTCATGGCGGCAACGATGCCGCCGCCGCGATACCGGTAACGAGAGCCTGCGGATACTGGTACTGACACCACCTGGCAACGCGGTCGCCCGCCCGCGAGGATGGGGAAGGTGACGACGGGGATGCGCACCAGGAACAGCAGGCGTGAGGAGCTCGCGGCCTTCCTGCGGAGCAGGCGCGAGCGGATCAGGCCCGAGGACGTCGGACTGCCGCCCGGCCTGCGCCGCCGTACGCCGGGCCTGCGGCGGGAGGAGGTCGCCCAGCTCGCGGGCGTGGGCGTGACCTGGTACACGTGGCTGGAGCAGGGCCGCCCCATCAACGCGTCCGTGCAGGTGCTCGACGCCGTCGCCCGCACCCTGCGGCTCGACGCGGCGGAACGGGAGCACCTCTACCGGCTGGCGGACCTGCCGGAGATCGCCGATCCGGCGGGCGACGGGGAGGGCCTCGACGCCGAGGTGCACACGATCCTGCGTCAGCTCGACCCGCTGCCCGCGTGCGTCTACAACGGGCGTTACGACCTGCTCGCCTGGAACGCCGCGTACGGCACGCTCTTCGCGTCGGTGGCCGAGCAGCCGCGGCTCGAACGCAACGTCCTGTGGCGGGTGTTCACCCTGCCCGCCTGCTGCTGCCCGCTGGTGAACAAGGACGAGGAGCTCCCGCAGATGGTCGCCACGCTGCGGGCCGCGTTCGGCCGCCACCTGGGAGATCCGGCCTGGACGGGTTTCGTCGCCCGGCTGTCGGCGGCCAGCCCGGAGTTCGCCCGGATGTGGGCGATGCACGAGGTGGCCAGGCCGGGCGTCCGGGTGAAGATGTTCAAACACTCGTCGGTGGGCCTGATCCGCCTCACGTCCACGAGCATGGCGCTGGCGGCGCCGCCGGAGACCCGCGTCGTGGTCTACACGCCGATGGACGAGCAGAGCAGGCAGCGGATCGACTGGCTGGCGGCCCACCCGGAGGTCGCCCACTGCGCGCTGCATGGGACGCCCGCCCGCGGGTGACGCCGCCGCCTGCGAGCCAGGCAGGGGGTGATGCGGTAGCGTCCGGAGGGTGGCGAGGATCTTCACGGTCGACGAGGCCAGGTCGCTGATGCCGGCGGTGCTGGAGCACGCCCGCGCGTTCGTCGCCGTACGCGCCGATCTGGCCGAGCTCACCCACGACCTGCGGCACGCGGGCACCTCACCCCTCGGCGGCCTGCCGGAGGCCAAGGGCCTGGAGGCGCGGATGGACGAGATCCTGACCTGGTTCGACGCCGAGGGCATCGAGATCAAGGGCGTCGCCCCGCTGCTCGTCGACTTCCCCGCCGTGCTCGGTGAGGTGTCCGTACGGCTGTGCTGGCTGGAGGGGGAGATCGCCCTCGGCTGGTATCACCGCAGCGACCTCGGCTTCCCCGGCCGCCGCCCGCTTCCCTGACCTCGCCGCCGCTCCGGTCGCGACGAAGGCCGGTGCCCGGATCAGTCTTCTCCTGCGCCTCTGAAAGCATGCCGGGTCTTGCGCCCTCGTTATCCATGCGAATAATTTTATCCGCATGGATAACAAACTGGGCTGGCCCGCCGTGCGGACGCTCTTCGTCGCCGTCCTCGTCATCTCGATCGCGACACTCGGCGTGGCCGCCGTTATCGGCGGCGACTGGGTGGTCTGGCTCCGCGGAGCGGCCGTGGCCGCGGCGTCCGTCTGGCTCGTCGCCCTGACGGGTCAGGCCGCGCGTGGCAAGAGAACCGCGTACGTACGCATCCGCTACGTCAGCATCGCCGCGCCCATCGGCATCGTGCTCATCCTGCTCGCGCCCGACAGCGGCTATCCGGTGTGGATGAAGGCGGAGCAGGGCGTGGTCGGCGTCCTGGTCGCCGCCGTCGCACTGATCGTCAACCGGCGTACGGTGCGCGAGGCGTATCCGAAGGATGGCAAGCTGAGGTGACATGAGAAGCCCTGGGACCCGTCAGGCGGCCACCGAGGCGCGCAGAGCTCAGATCGCCTCGGCCGCGATCGCCGTGCTCGCCGAGCGCGGCTACGCGGAGACCACGTTCGAGGCCATCTGCGAGCACGCCGGGCTCAGCAGCAAGAGACTGATCACCTACCACTTCTCCAGCAAGGACCGGCTGTTCGAGGCCGTCGTCCAGCAGGTCGTCGCCGACGCCGCGGCCTTCATGCGGCCGGCGATACAGGCCGCGCACGGAGCCCGTGCTCAACTGGAGGCGTTCATCAGGTCGAACCTCGCCTTCGTCGCCCGCAACCCCGGGCACGTGCGCGCGGTGCAGCAGATCGCCTTCAACAAGGCCCCTGTCGGAGTCGGGGAGAGGGATGCCGCGATCGCCAGGCTCGTGGCCCTGTTCGAGGACGGGCAGCGTACGGGGGCCTTCCGGAGCTTCGACTGCACGGTGATGGGAGCGGCGCTGCGCGCGTCCATCGACGCGATGGCCGAACGGGTCGTCGAGGGCGCCGATCCCGGCGTCTGCGCGGACGAGCTCGCCGAGCTGTTCGACCGTGCGACCCGCGCCGAGGAGTCCGCCGGCGCGGGCGACGGGGGTTAGTCCGACAGGTCGTCGAAGCCGTCGAAACCGCCGAAGGCGGCGCCGTACCGCACGCACACCATGCGGGCCACGGACTCGTGCGCGCCGAGGGGCTCGGCGCACCCGGCGCCGATCGAGTCGGCGGCCGCCGTGATCCGGTCGAGGTCGGTCTCGGGACCGATGACGTACGGCACCATGGCGAGCCGGTTGGCGCCGATGTTGCGCAGGCGCTCGGCGGCGTCGCGCACGCTCGGCTGGCCGTCCAGCGCGGCGGGGACGACGGGCAGCGTCAGGCGGGCGGCCAGCAGGACGGCCGTCGCGTCCGCGCCGCGGGCGGCCTCGTCGCCTCCGGCGGTCGCGACGATGATCCCGTCGACCGGCGAGGAGACGTTGAACAGGCGCATCCGGTCGGCGCGGGCCAGGCCCGCCTCGGCCAGGCGCACGTGCAGGGCCTCGGCCAGCAGCGGATGCGGGCCGAGCGGCTCGGTGATCCGCACCGCGGCCTCGCTCTGCGTCACGGCGTCCCGTACGGCGCGCAGCACGCGCGGATGGGGCCCGGTGACGAGCGGGACGACCACCGCGGCCGGTCCGTCCGCCGGTCGCTGGGCGGCGATGGACGCGAACTCCTTGGTGAGGTCGGCGCCGCCGTCGGCCAGCGAGACGATACGAAGGTCGATCTGCGGGTTGTCGATCCTGACGATGGAGGCGACCTCCATGGCCACGTCACCGCCCGGGCCCACCGGATCGCCGGCCTTGCCCGGCACCGCCAGGACCAGGGCAGGCGCGTCAGGCGGCAGGTCGGCGGGGAGGGGCCGTCTGTGGCGGCCGCCCCCAAACCGCGGAGAGCGCTCTCTGGTGGGGAGCTTCGGCGGGTCCTCGTGACCTTCGTTCACATCGGCGGATTCTAGGGCGAATCTGGTCGAAGAGCAGAACCAACGCGCGGCTTGTTGCGGCTTGGTGATCTAGATGGTTTACACGTTCGTTACTTGACGCTCTCCAGAGGACCCGGTTTGATATGGACTCATCCGGCCGTAAACGTTTACAGATCGCTGTGCGTTACCGGCCAGTAAACGATTACAGGACATTCTCCCAAGTGAGGTTCCGTTGACCGAGGGTCCCACGATCACCACGATCGCGCAACGCGCCGGTGTGTCGATCGCCTCGGTGTCACGTGTGCTTAACGGGCTGCCCACGCGCGAGGACACCGTGCGGCGCGTCATGCGCGCGGCCGACGAACTCGGCTACGTGCCCAACTCGGTCGCCCGCTCGCTCCGCAACCGCCGCACCGACCAGATCGCCTTCGCGATGGCCGACATCGGCAACCCGGTCTACGTGGCGATGGTGCGCGAGATCCAGCCGCTGCTGAAGGCGGCCGGCTACCGGCTCCTGATCCACTCCACCGACGGCGAGACCGACGACGAGCTCGACGTGCTGCGCGGCCTGCGCGAGCGCTACGTCGACGGCCTCATCATCAGCCCGCTGCGCGGCGTCACCCAGGAGCACGTCGAGGCCATCGTCGCCGCGCGCGCCCCCGTCGTCGTCATCGGCGCGCTGCCGGACGACATGCCGGAGGGCGCGCTGGTCGACAACGTGCGCACCGACTCCAGGACCGGTGTGCGGCTCGCGCTCGACCACCTGCACACCATCGGCAGGCGGCGCATCGGCTTCCTCAACGGCCCGCTCGACACCGTTCCCGGCGCCGCCCGCGCCGCCGCCTACCGGGAGGCGCTGGAGGCGCTCGGCCTGCCGTACGACGAGGACCTCGTCGAGGTGGGCGACTTCTACCGCGACAGCGGGGCGCGCGCCGCGCGGGCGCTGCTGTCGCGCGTGCCCGGCGTGGACGCGCTGATGTGCGCCAACGACCTCATCGCGCTCGGCGCGCTCGACGTGCTGCGCGAGCAGGGCAGGGACGTCCCCGGCGACGTGGCGGTGGTCGGCATGGACGACACCGACCTCGCCTCGGTGACCTGGCCGACGCTGACCAGCGTCTCGCTCGGGTCGGCCGAGCGCGGCCGGGCGGCGGCCGGGCTGCTGCTCGACCGGCTGCAGAACGGCCCGCGCGGGCCGCGGGTGGCGGTCGTGCGGCCGAGCCTCACCATCCGGGGCTCCACCACTGTTTCGCAGGCGTCGCCGGGAGGTGCCCGATGACCGCGGTCGCCGAGCGGCCGTACGGCCGCGCCGGAGGCGGGCCACGACGTGGGCTCCTGTCGGGGAGCGGGCTCACACTGCTGCTCCCCGCGCTCGTGCCGGTGCTGCTGTTCAGCGTGGGCCCGCTGGTCTACGGCATCCTGCTGGCCTTCACCGACGCGCGGTCCGGCCGCAACACCGTGACCTCGTTCGTGGGCCTGGAGAACTTCGCCGAGCTGCTGTCGGACGGCGACTTCTGGGAGTCGTTCCGGATCGGCATGGTCTGGGGCGTGTCGGTGACCGTGCTGCAGTTCCTCGCCTCGCTGGGGCTCGCGCTGCTGCTGAACCAGGACCTCCGCCTGCGCGGCGTCGCCCGGGTGCTGGCGGTCGTGCCGTGGGCGATGCCGCCCGTGGTGGTCGGCCTGATGTGGCGGCTCGTCTACCATCCGGACGCGGGCCTGCTCAACGGCCTGTTCGGCTCGAACGTCGACTGGCTGCACGACTTCTCCCTCGCGCTGCCCGCCGTCATCGTCGTGGGGGTCTGGACCGGCATGCCGCAGACCACGGTCGTGCTGCTCGCCGGCCTGCAGAACGTGCCCAGAGAGCTCTACGAGGCGGTCAGCGTCGACGGCGCGGGCACCTGGCGGCGGTTCTGGAACGTCACGCTGCCGCAGCTGCGGCCCGTGATCGTGGCCATCACCTCACTCGACTTCGTGTGGAACATCAACCAGTTCAGCCTGGTCTACGTGCTCACCCAGGGCGGGCCGGGCGGGCGGACGAGGCTGCCCATGCTGTTCGCGTACGAGGAGGCGTTCCGATACGGCTTCTTCGGCTACGCCGCGACGCTCGGCGTGGCGATCACGATCGTCGTGCTGGCCGTGCTCGGCCTGTACCTGTGGCGGCAGGCACGGGAGGGAGCCTGACATGACCCGCGCGCTGAAGTATCTCGCCCTGCTGGGATATGTCGCCTTCCTGTCGTTCCCGCTGCTGTGGCTGCTGTCCACGGCACTGAAGACGCCGCAGGAGATGGCCGCCCTCGATCCCACGTGGATCCCGCGCCGGCCCACGCTGGCCAACTTCGCCGACGCCTTCGCGGAGCAGGACCTGGTCGGCGCGGGGCTGCGCAGCCTCGTCGTCGCCGTCGCCACCGCGCTGATCACGGTGGCGCTCGCGCTGCCCGCGGCGTACGCGCTGGCCCGCTTCCGCGGTGTGGCCGGCAAGATCGCGATCGGCTGGGTGCTGGTCAGCCAGGTCTTCCCGGTCGTTCTGATCATCATCCCGCTGTTCATGGTGCTGCGGCGGCTGGAGCTGGTGAACACCCTCGCCGGGCTCACGGTCGTGCACGTCACGTTCGTCATGCCGTTCGCGCTGTGGATGCTGCGCGGATACGTGCGGGCGGTGCCGCGCGAGCTGGAGGAGGCCGCGTCGGTGGACGGCGCGGGGCGGCTGCGCGCGCTGGCCGCCGTCGTCGCGCCGCTGCTGGCCCCCGGTGTCGTCGCGACGCTGTTGTTCAGCTTCATCTCGTCCTGGAACGAGTTCATGTTCGCCCTCGTGATCCTCAAGGATCCCGAGGTGGAAACCCTTCCGCTGACGCTGGTGCGCTTCGTCGGCCCGGAAGGTGTCGCCCGGCTCGGCCCTCTGGCGGCGGCGTCGCTGCTCGCGACCGTGCCGAGCCTCGTCTTCTTCGCGATCATCCAGCGGCGCCTGCGGTCCGGCCTGATGGCCGGGGCCGTCAAGGGCTGATCCGCATGGCGACCCTTATAAGGAGGTCTCAATGAAGAGATTGGGTGCCGCGCTGGCCGTGGCGGCGGTCGCGCTCGCGGCGGCCGCGTGCGGAAGCGGCGGCGACGGCGGGGACGGCGGCGGTGCCGCGTCCGGGGAGCCGGTGAAGCTGCGCTTCCTCAGCCTGGCCTGGCAGAAGGAGTCGATCGAAGCCAACAAGGAGATCGTCGCCGACTGGAACAAGGCCAACCCGAACATCCAGGTCGAGTACGTCCAGGGGAGCTGGGACAACGTCAACGACCAGCTCGTGACGTCGTTCGAGGCCGGCGACCCGCCGGACGTCATCCACGACGACTCCCCGGCGCTGTCGAGCTTCGCCTCGCGGGGCTTCCTGCTCGACCTCACCGGCAAGATCCCCGCCGAGCTGCAGAGCGACATCCCGCAGGCCGCGTGGGACACGGTCACCTTCTCCGACGGCAAGAGCGGCCAGGGCGTGTACGGCGTGCCGTTCCTGCAGGAGTCGCAGGTGCTCATCGCCAACAAGAAGCTGCTCGACGACGCCGGTGTGCGCATCCCCACCCCGGACTCGCCGTGGACGTGGGACGAGTTCGCCGACGTGTCGAAGAAGCTCACCAAGAAGGGCACGTACGGCGTGGCCTGGCCGATGAAGTCGCCGGTCAACAAGGTGCTCAACCTGGCGCTCAACTTCGGCGGCACGTTCTTCGACACCCAGGACGGCAAGACCACGGTGAAGGTCGGGCCGCAGGAGCGCGAGGTGCTCCAGCGCATCCACGACCAGCTCTACACCGACAAGTCGGCCGACCCGTCGGCGCTGGGCATGGGCACCGCCGACCCGCTGCCGGGCTTCTTCGCCGGCAAGTACGCCATCGTCCCGGCCGGGGTTTACCTGCGCCAGCAGGTCGCCGAGCAGGCACCGGACGGGTTCCAGTGGGTCACGCTGCCGCCGCTTAAGGGTCAGACCTCCCAGCAGGGCGCGGTCTCGCAGACGCTGTCGGTCGCGGCCGACAGCAAGCACCCCGACGAGGCGGTGAAGTTCATCGCGTACTTCCTCAACGGCCCGAACCAGGCGAAGCTGGCCAAGGGCGACTGGCTGCTGCCCACCAGCACGAGCGCCGCGAAGATCTCGGCGCTCACCACGGAGGAGAACGGGTGGGACGTCGCCACCGCCTCGGCCAAGGACCTCGTCGTCGCGCCGTTCCTCAAGGTGAACGGGTTCGACGAGTGGAAGAGCAAGGTGGCCACGCCGGCGATGCAGGAGTACTTCGCCGACAAGATCAGCCTCGACGAGCTGGCCAAGCGGCTCGTCGAGGAGGGGAACAAGGTGCTGGAGCGGTACAGCCGTTGACCTCCGTACGTGACCGCGCCCGGGGTTGTCTGCTCGGCCTCGCCGCCGGCGACGCCCTGGGCGCCCCCGCGGAGAACCTCTCTCCGGAACAGATCGCCGCGCGGTGGGGCGTGCTCACCGAGATCGAGCGCGGCGGCACCGACGACACCGAATACACGATCTTCGCCGCCACCGTGCTCCTGCGCCACGGTCACGCGCTCACCTCAGCGGACGTGGCGCGGGCCTGGCGCGAGGAGATCGTCGCGCGGCTCGACGGGCCGATGCGCGGCGCCGGGTTCTCCGAGCTCGGCACGGTCGAGGCCCTGCGCCGCGGCCTTGAGCCGCCGCTGACCGGCCGGTGGCACGCCCACGGCTGGTCCGACGGCCTGGCCATGCGGGCCGCGCCGTACGGGATCTTCGCGGCGGGCGACCCGGACGAGGCGGCGCGGCTGGCGGAGACCGACGGGCGGGTGAGCCACACCGGCGAGGGGATCCTCGGCGGCCGGGCGGTGGCCGCGGCGGTCGCGGTCGCGATGACCGGCGCCCCGCCCGAGGAGGTGGCCGGGGCGGCGCTGCGGGCGGTGCCGGAGGACTCCTGGACGGCACGCAGCCTGCGCGCCGCGCTCGACGTCGCCGCCCGCACGCCCCGCCCCCTCCTGGCCCGCACGCTCCACGACACGGTCGTGGTCAAGCACTACCCGTGGACCGACCTGGCGCCCGAGGCGGTCGCCCTCGCGTTCGCCGCCTACGTGGCGGGCGGCGGGGAGATCGAGGCGTCGGTCGTTACGGCCGCCAACCTCGGCAGGGACGCCGACACCACCGCCGCCGTCGCAGGCGCTCTCTCCGGGGCGGGCCGCGGTGAGGCGGCGGTGCCCGCCCGCTGGGCCGAGCGCATCGGCCCGGTGGCGGGCCGCTGCCTGCCCGTGGTCGCCGGGCGGGACATCCGCGACGTCGCCGACGAGATCGTGAAAGGAATGTAGGACCACATGCCATCGGGGGACAGGCGGGACGGGCCGCCCAGGCTCGACCGCGTGCGGGGGGCCGTCATCGGCCTCGCCGCCGGCGACGCGGCCGGATGGCCGGCCGCCCGGCACCGGTCCGCGCTGCTGGCCGGCTGGAGCAGGCGGCTGCACCGGGAGCTCGACGCGTTCGCCGAGGAACACCAGGTCACCACGCTGCCGGTGCCGTTCGCGCTGAACCAGCCGGTGGCGCCGCTGGCGGCGGGCCCGTCGGACGACGCCGAGTGGCTGGCCTGGACGGCCCTGACCATCCGGGAGGACCGGGCCGAGGCGTTCGGCCGCCTGGCGGGCCGCGACGACGTCCGGGCGCGCATCTCCGTGTGGGCGGCGCTCGACAACCTCGCGGCGGGCAAGTGCCCGCCCGCCAGCGGCCACGACAACCCCCACCACTTCGACGACGCCGCCGCCGTGCGGGCCGTCGCCTTCGGCGCGGCCGGGCTCGATCCGCTGGAGGACGCGCGCGTCACCAACGCGGAGGACGGCGTGCTCGGCGCGGTCGCGATGGCCCGCGCGGTCGCGGCGCTGACGGACGGCGCCCCGATGGGCGAGGCGGTGGAGGCGGCGCTCGGCGCGCTGCCGCCGGACACGGCGATCGGGCACGCGGCGCGCGAGGCCCTCGCGGCGGCGCGGGCGGCGGGCTCGCCCTTCGCCGCGGTGCCGGCGCTGGACGCCGCCGTGCTCGACCACGTCTACAGCTACGGCGTCGCCGCCGCGCAGACCGTGCCGGTCGCGCTGGCCCTCGCCGACGTCGCCTCCTGCGGGCCGCCGCAGGAGGCGTTCGGCGCGGGCGTCTCGGCGGCGGCCTGCCTCGCCCCGGTCGCCGACTCCGCGCCCGCGCTCACCGGCGCGCTGCTCGGCTGCGCCGCGGGGCACGACGCGCTGCCCGCCGCCTGGCGCGAGCGGGCCCGCGTCCTGGCCGGCTGCTGCCTGCCGGAGCTCGCGGGAACCGACCTGCTGGACATCGCCGGGCGGCTCGCATGACGCCCGGCCACATCACGCGTACGGACAAGGGGGAAGACCGGATGACGCCGCAGGAGGACCTGCCGGATGACGACCTGCTGGCCGATCGCGCCGTGGGGTGTGTGGCGGGCGCCGCGGTGGGCGACGCGCTCGGCGGAGCCACCGAGGGGTGGACGCCCGAGCAGATCCAGGAGCGCTACGGAGGCCGGGTGCGCGGCGTCGTCCCCCCCTTCAACGAGGACTGGCGCAACGCCCGCCCCATCGCGCCCTATCACAAGGGGGACGGCCACGTCACCGACGACACGTTGATGACGCACGCCCTCATCCGGGTGTACGAGCGGGTCGGCGGTCACCTGGACGCCTACGCCGCCGCCGAGCACCTGGTGCCCGAGATGATGGGGGAGAAGCGGTGGATCCCCGAGCTGGAGGCCGAGGCGCTGCCGCTCCACCGGGTGTTCCTCGCCGAGAAGTGGCTCGTGCTGCGGCTGCACTACGGCCACGCCGACCCCCGCGAGGCCGGGGTCGGCAACATCGTCAACTGCGGCGCGGCGATGTACATGGCGCCGGTCGGCGTCGTCAACGCGGGCGACCCCGACGGCGCGTACGCCGAGGCGATCGACCTGGCCGGGGCGCACCAGTCGAGCTACGGCCGTGAGGCGGCGGGCGTGCTGGCGGCGGCGGTCGCCGAGGCGATGCGGCCGGGCGCGACGCCCGACTCGGTCGTCGCGACCTGCCTGCGGCTCGCCCGCGACGGCACCCGGGCCGCCATCGACGCGGTCTGCTCGGCCGCCCGGGGCCTCGGCCACTGGGAGGGCTCCTTCGAGGCCCTGCGCGCGGCGATCCGCCCGTACGACACGGTGGCCGACACCTACCGCGACCAGGGCCTCGGGGCGCGGCGGCCGAGCCGGCTGCACAGCATCGAGGAACTGCCGCTCGCGCTCGCGTTCCTGGTGATGGCCAAGGGCGACTACCGCGAGACGGTGCTCGGCGGCGTCAACTACGGCCGCGACGCCGACTCCATCGCCTCGATGGGCGGGGCCGTCGCCGGGGCGCTCGGCGGGCGGGCCGCCGTCCCCGCCGACTGGCTGGAGCAGGTGGCGACGGCCAGCCGTACGGACCTGGTCGGGCCGGGGCGGGCGATCGCGGCCGTCGCGCGGCGGGTGCACCGGGCCGACCGGGAGCGCCGCCGCGCGCACGAGGCCGCCTTCGACGCCCTGCTCGCGCCGCGGGGAGACGCGCGATGATCCGGCTGACGTGGGTGCAGCCGGAGGACCTCGTGGGCCACGAGCTGAGGCAGGCGGACGAGGACGGCCGGGGAACGCTCCCGGAGGTGGCGGCCGTGCGCGAGCGCTGGCACGCCGCCGGCGGGCACGACGCGCCGCCGAGGGCGGGGGCCTCCGCCGAGCCCGCCCCCGAGGCGCTGCGCGCCCTGGCCGGGGAGCTGCTCGACACGCTCGCGGCGATCCCCTCGCCGCTGCCCGAGCCCTCGGAGCTCGGAGAGATCGTCGCGAGCTGCCCGGACTGGCCCGCCTCCGGCACGCGGACGCGCCCCGAGCCCGGGCGGGTTCTGGGCGCCTGGTGGGGGAGGGCGGCCGGCTGCCTGCTGGGCAAGCCGGTGGAGAAGATCCCCCGCGAGGGGATCAGGGCCATCGCCGAGGCGACCGGCAACTGGCCGATCCGCGGCTGGTTCACCGCGAAGGGGCTGCCGCCGGAGATCGCGGAGCGGTGGCCGTGGAACCGCCGCAGCGCGGCCACCAGCCTCGCCGAGAACATCGACGGCGTGCCCGAGGACGACGACCTCAACTACGCGCTGCTCGCGCTCACCGTGCTGGAACGGCACGGACGGGACTTCACGACCGAGGACGTCGCGAAGACCTGGCTCGACGCGCTGCCCGCCGGGCGGGTCTTCACCGCCGAGCGGGCGGCCTACCGCAACCTGCTCGCGGGTCTCGAAGTCCCCGCGACCGCCGTCCACCGCAACCCGTTCCGCGAGTGGATCGGCGCGTTGATCAGGGCCGACGTGTACGGCTGGGCCAACCCGGGCGATCCGGCGACGGCCGCGGCGCAGGCGTGGCGGGACGCCCGGCTCAGCCACACGGCCAACGGGATCTACGGCGCGATGTTCGCCGCCGCCATGTGCGCGCAGGCGCTCGTGGCCGCCGGAATGGACGAGGTGATCGAGGCCGGGCTCTCGGTCGTGCCGCCCGGCTCGCGCCTGGCCGGGGCCGTACGGCAGGCCGTCGCGGACGCCGCGGCCGAGCCGGACTTCGAGCGGGTCGTCGACCGGCTCTACGCGCGGCACGGCGACCTCCACTGGGTCCACACTGTTAACAACGCGGCGCTGCTGGCGGCGGCGCTCGTTCATGGCGCAGTGCACGGTGCGGGCGACTTCGGCGCGACCGTCGGCGCGGCCGTGGCCGGAGGCTGGGACACCGACTCGGCCGCCGCCACCGCCGGATCGATCGCCGGGGCGCTGGCGGGCGGCGTCCCCGAGCGGTGGATCACCAGGGACCGGCTGGCCAGCAGCCTGCCCGGCTTCGACGGCGTCTCGATCGAGTCGCTCGCCGCCCGCACGCTCGCGCTCTGTGAGGGGGAACGACGATGATCTCGGTGTTCGGCAGCGCCAACATGGACCTGGTGGCGTACGTCGCCCAGGCCCCCAAGCCGGGTGAGACCGTCACGGGCCGGGAGTTCCGCACGATTCCCGGCGGCAAGGGAGCCAACCAGGCGATCGCCGCGGCCCGCGCGGGCGCCGACGTGGCCTTCTTCGGAGCCGTGGGGGACGACGCGTTCGGGCCGGGGCTGCGGGCCGCGCTCGCCGAGGCGGGCGTGGACACCACCGGGCTGCGGGTCGTGCCCGGCCCGTCGGGCGTCGCCCACATCGTCGTGCAGGACGGCGGCGACAACTCGATCATCGTGGTGCCCGGCGCGAACGGCGCGGTCACCGGGCCGGACGGGCGGGACGCGGAGGTCATCGCCCGGTCCGACGCGCTGCTTCTGCAACTGGAGCTGCCGATGGACGCCGTGGTCGCCGCGGCCCACGTGCCCGGCGCGGAGGTGATCCTGACCCCGGCCCCGGCCGTGCCGCTGCCCGCCGAGCTGCTGGAGGCCGTCGACCTCATCGTGCCCAACGAGCACGAGGCGGCGGCCCTCACCGGCCGCGACGACCCCGGCGACGCGCTGGAGGCGCTGCTCGGCCTCGTCCCCGAGGCCGTCGTCACCCTGGGCGCCCGGGGCGCCCTGTACGGCTCGCGCGAGGGCGTCCGCCTGCACGAGCCCGCCGTACCGGTGCGGGCGGTGGACACGACGGCGGCGGGCGACACCTTCGCGGCGGCGCTGGCCGTCGCCAGGACCGAGGGGGCCGATCCGGCGCGGGCGCTGCGCTTCGCCTCGGCCGCCGCGGCGCTGTCGGTGCAGCGGGAGGGCGCCAGCACCTCCATGCCCCACCGCCACGAGATCGACCACCTGATGGAGGAGGGACTGTGACCGGGCCGCTCGACGGCGTGCGCGTCATCGACGCCGCGACGCTGTTCGCCGGGCCGACCGCCGCGATGCTGCTCGGCGACTACGGCGCGGACGTCATCAAGATCGAGCACCCGCGCAGGCCGGACCCGTCGCGCGGGCACGGCCCCGGGGGGCTGTGGTGGAAGATGCTCGGCCGCAACAAGCGGACGATGACCCTCGACCTGTCCACCACTGAGGGGCAGGACCTGCTGGTCCGGCTCGTCGAGGACGCCGACGTGCTCATCGAGAACTTCCGCCCCGGCACGCTGGAGCGCTGGAACCTGTCCTGGGACCGGCTCAGCAAGGCCAACCCCGATCTGGTGCTCGCCAGGGTCACCGGCTTCGGCCAGTTCGGCCCGTACGCCAGACGGCCCGGCTTCGGCACCCTCGCCGAGGCGATGAGCGGGTTCGCCGCGATGACGGGGGAACCGGACGGGCCGCCCACGCTGCCGCCGTTCGGGCTCGCGGACGGCATCTGCGCGCTGGCCACCGCGTTCGCCGTGATGACTGCCCTGCGGTCGGGGCGCGGGCAGGTCGTCGACCTGTCGATCATCGAGCCGATCCTGACCGTGCTCGGCGCCCAGCCCACCATCTACGACCGGCTCGGCGTCGTGCCCCCGCGCACCGGCAACCGCTCGGTCAACAACGCTCCGCGCAACACCTACCGCTGCCGCGACGGCTCGTGGGTCGCGGTCTCGACCTCGGCGCAGAGCATCGCGGAACGCGTGATGCGCCTGGTCGGCCGGCCCGACCTGGTGGACGAGCCGTGGTTCGCCACCGGCGCGGGCCGGGTGGCGCACGTCGGCGAGCTCGACGCGGCCGTCGCGGCCTGGGTCGGCGAGCGGACCCGGGAGGAGGTGCTGCGGGCGTTCGAGGAGGCCGAGGCCGCCGTGGCGCCCATCTACGACGTGCGCGACGTGCTGGCCGACCCGCAGCTGACCGCGCTCGACGCGGTGACGACCGTGGAGGACCCCGAGCTGGGCCCGCTGCGGATGCAGAACGTGATGTTCCGGATGTCGGAGACACCGGGACACATCCGGTGGACCGGCCGCCCGCACGGCGCCGACACCGATGAGATCCTGCGCGGCCTCGGCCTGACCGATGCGCAGATCGAGGCACTGCGGGCCAAGGGAGTGGTGTGATGGACGCTCCTGGTGTCCCGGCCGCGCCCCTGACATGGTTGTACGTGCCCGCCGACCGCCCCGACCGGATCGGCAAGGCCCTGGGCGGCGAGGCCGATATGGTGATCGTCGACCTGGAGGACGCGGTCGCCCCCGAGAACAAGGACGCCGCCCGCGCCGGGGTCGCCGCCCTGCTGGCCACGCCGCGGCCGCGCGTGGAGATCCGGGTCAACGACGTCCGCACACCGTACGGCCAGGCCGACCTGCACGCGCTCGGAACGCTGCTGCGCGGCAGCGGCGGCCTGCGCGTCCCCAAGGTGGAGTCGGCCGACGAGGTCCGCCGGATCGCCGACGCGGTGCCGGGCGTGCCGCTGCGGCTGATCATCGAGTCGGCCCTCGGGCTGGAGCGCGCCTTCGAGATCGCCACCGCTTCACCGGCCGTCGCCGGGATCGGCCTCGGCGAGGCCGATCTGCGCGCCGACCTCGGTGTGACCGACGAGGCGGGCCTGGCCTGGGCGCGGTCCCGCATCGTGGTCGCGGCCCGCGCGGCGGGGCTGCCGGCCCCGGCCCAGTCCGTTTATGCGAACGTCCGCGACCTCGACGGCCTGGCCGCGTCCTGCGCCTCGGGCCGGGCCATGGGATTTCGCGGCAGGGCGGCCATCCACCCCGTCCAGCTTCCGGTGATCGCGGCGGCCTACCACCCGACGGAGGAGGAGATCGCGGCCGCCCTGGAGGTCGTCTCCGCCGCCGACCAGGGCGCGGTGGCCCTCGCCGACGGCCGCTTCGTGGACGAGGCCGTCGTCCGGCAGGCCCGCCGCGTCCTCGCCGACGCCGGCGGGCACTGAGACTCGTGCCGAATCGGCCGGGGCCGGGCGGAGTCACGGCGCTCCGCCCGGCCCCGGGGTCGGTCGGCTCAGGTCACGGGCAGTTGCCGATGTCGCTCTCGGCGGAGGCCAGGACCACGTTGGTCTTGGCCAGGCCGAGGGCGTTGACGGTGACGTGAACCGCGTTGACGGTCAGGCCCTTGTCGGGCGTGGTGAACGGGATTTGCTCGTTGAGGACCAGCTTCACCACGCCGACGTTGATCGTGGTGTTGGGCGCGATGTTCGTCGGCGCCGAGATGACCACCGTGTTGCCGACCTTGAGGGAGGCGATCGTGGTGGTCCCGCTCGATCCGGAGCAGGTGGTGGTGGAGCTGGACTTGATGGCCCCGATGGTGATCACGGGGATGCCGGTGATCCCGATGGAGGTGTCGTCGATGGAGGCGGTGGCCTCCGACTTGCCGGGGAACTCGGTGGTGACGACCTTGGCGCACAGGGCGTGCGCGCTGATCAGCCCGCTGAGGGTGGCGGTGCAGGGGACCGAGGTGCTGCCGGACGACGTGGTGGAGACGGGGCCGGTGTCCGGGGTGCGTGCGATGTTGACCAGTTGCAGGCCGGCCAGGGAGGCGCCGGCGGTCAGGCCGTAGGCCCGTCCGGTCAGCCGCTGCGGCGTGACCTTGACCTCCTCGTCGCTGCACGGCGAGGTGACGGAGTTGTTGTTGGCGTCGCCGCTGTAGGTGGCGGTCCACCGGTAGGTGCCGGCCGCGCCGATGGTCACGTCGCCGGACGCGGCGGTGCCGCTGCCGGACAGGTCGCCGGTGCGGGTGGCGATCGGCGTCTTGCAGTCGGTGTCGCCGGGCGCGTACAGCTGGAATTCGACGGTGCCGGTGGGGTGGAACCCGCCGGAGACCGTGGCGGTGTCGGAGACGGCGCCGCCGGCCGGGACCGACCCCGACGGCGTGGTGGCGATGCCCGGGGTGGCCTTGACGACCTCGACCTCCTCACCGCATTCGGAGGTGACCGGGGTGTTGGCGTCGTCGCCGCTGTAGGAGGCCACCCACCGGTAGGTGCCCACGCCGCCCGCCGGGATGTCGCCGGACGTCGCCGTGCCGCTGTCCGACACCGATCCGGTGCGGGTGGCGATGGGCGTCTCGCACTCGGTGTCGCCGGGTCCGAACAGCTCGAACTTGACGGTGCCCGTCGGGTGGTGGCCGCCGGACAGGGTCGCGGTGTCCGAGACGTTTCCGCCCGCGGGCGTCTCGCCCGACGGCGTCGTGGTGATCTTCGGGGTCGCCTTCGGGACGTGCTCGGTGATCGTTTCGGTGAACCCGGGCGACAGGACGTCGTTGACCAGGAAGTCCACCTTGCAGGTGAGGGTGCTTCCCGGCGCGGCTCCGTCGCCGACGGTGACCTTCTCGGAGAACGCGGCATCCTCGCCGCTGGTCACCGTACGGCTGTCCGGGGTCAGGGAGACCGACAGGTTCGGGTCGCAGTCGCGCAGCTTGTGGGTGACCGTGACCGGCAGGTTGTGCAGGGCCGACAGGATGGTGTCGCTGACCTCCGAGGGGTTGAGGCCGGAGAACAGCTGTCCGTCGGTGGCGTCGGTGATCGCGGCCGCCTGCCCGCTCGAGTTCAGCCCGGCCAGGTCGAAGGCGAGCACGGTGATGTCGGCCGCTTTCAGGGCGCTGATCGCGTCGGCCAGCGAGTGGCCGCCGCTGGGGTCGTGGCTGGGGGCGTCTCCGATCAGCAACACGATCCGGGTGCTGTCCGGCCGGAAGGAGAGCGCTCCCGTGGCGACCTGGTACAGGGCGTTGATGCCGTCTTCGGGGAAGTCGCCTCCGCCCGACGCGGACAGCGAATTGATGCCGGCGGTGACATCGGCCGGGTCGCCGGTGAGATTCTGCGCCACCCGAAATGGAGTCGAGTCCGCCGCGTCCTTGTATTCGGCGACCGCGAACTGGGCGTCCGGCTGTGCCGAGGCGACATTGGAGAAAATGGCGTTCGCGTTGGTCCGCACGTTGGATATGACCCCGCCCATGCTGCCTGTCGTGTCGATCAGGAAAGCGATATCCGGCTTGGGCGGGACGACCGGAGTGGAGACGGTTTTGTCGATCGTCTTCGATTCGCCGCGGGCCAGGTCGAGCGTCACGTCCGCGGGGGTGACCCCGGGCGCGGCGTACGCCGTCCCCACCCCGGCGACCAGCGTCGCAGCGGCCGCGGCCGCGCACACGGCGGCCCGTAATCGTCGCGTCATTATCACGGTGTCGTTCCTTCTGGTGTGGCGTTATGTCATGGGGAATTCGGCTGCCGGCGCGAGTTGATGCCGAATTCCATGAGTTGACGACCTCGCTGATCTGTTCGGCGCTGATCAGCGAGGGGGTGTGGCCACGGACATATGGTGACCGGTCAATGAATAGATGTAAATAGACCCGCTTACGGCAAGTTCCCAGTTGGCCACAATCGGCCACTCTGTGCCGGTGGGAGGCCCTCTGTGCGGGGCGATTCGTCCCGGATTTTTATTCGGATATGCCCGATGAATTGAGTAATGTGTAGTTTGTGACTGCAGAAAAGTGCGGCCGTTTCCACCATTTATCGGCGGGCCCTGCGGCGCTTCGGGTTGTAACGCCCCCGGCGCGCGCCGCTTCAGGTCTGGCGCCGCTTCACGTTGTGCGCTGCTTCACGTTGTGCGCTGCTTCAGGTCGTGCGCTGCTTCAGGTCGTGCGCTGCTTCACGTTGTGCGCTGCTTCAGGTCGTGCGCTGCGCCACGAACACGAACTCGCGGCCCGGGCGGTCGGGGGCGTCCCGCACGTCCAGCACGCGGTAGCCGTTCGCGGCCAGGCTCGTCTCCACCTCGTCCCGGTCGCGGAACCGGAGGGTCGAGTGCGACGTGATCACCTCGCCGTCGGCCAGGAAGGTGTAGGTGTAGCGGAACGACACCAGCGGCAGGCTCACGTCGGTGACGTCGAGGCGCTGCTCCACGGGCCCGGTCTCCGGAAGGTCGAGGACGACCGGACCGGCGCCGGCGGCCCAGTCCTCCCATGCCCGGCGTCCGGGCCGCCTGGTCTCGAACACGAGATATCCCCGCGGGCGGAGCGCGCCGTGGACGCCCCGCAGCGTCCGCGTCCAGTCGTCGTCGGTGAGGAAGACCTGCGCCACGTTGCCCGTCATCACCGCGAGGTCGGCGTCGAACGCCGGGACCGTGGTGGCGTCGCCATGGATCCAGGTGATCCTTCCGGCCCGGTCCTTCGACCTGGCGATCCGCAGCGACGCCTCGGCGGGATCGACGCCCATGACCGTGCGTCCGCTGTCCGCCAGCAGGACCGCCAGGGATCCCGTGCCGCAGCCGACGTCGAGCACGCGCTCCGCGCCCAGCTCGCCGGCGACGGCGAGATAGACGTCGAGATCGTCGCGGTCTCCGTCGAACGCGTCGTAAACGGCGGCCAGACGTGGGTGAGCGAAGATCGGGTCAGGCACCCGGCGACCCTACTCCACCCCGTGAGCCGGCAGCGCGGCGCCACCGTGCGGTGATTGCCATCACCCTACAAATTTGGTAGGAAATATCTGTGTTTACGGCATCGTGGTTGGTCCGGCGTCGGCACGTCGACCTGTGCCGTCTGAACGGCTCGGCCTGTCGCTCCTGAACCGTGCTCCCCGTCCGGTCCCCCGTACGGGCCCCGTCCGGCGTGGTCACCCTCACCGGACGCCCCCCCATCCGTCGCCGCGCCGTGCCCGCCTCGCCTCCCGGCGGTGCGGCGCCCTCCACACGGAGCGACCACTGTGACGTCATCCCCCTCAAGAGCCCCCTCCAGATCCCCCTCGGCGGCTCCCCGTTCGCTCCTTCCCGGCGAGGGAGCGCCCGGCGAGGCAGCGCCTGTCGAAGGGGCGCCTGTCGAAGGGGCGCCCGCCGTCTCCGGTCCGGGCCGGCGAGGGCGCAGCGCCCGCCGGATCGGCGTGCGGGTGCTGTCGCTGCTCGCACTGCTCGCGTTGTGGCAGCTGGCGGCGGTCGCGGCGGGCAATCCGTCGTTCGTCCCCGCGCCCCGGGCGGTGTGGGACCAGCTCGTCCTGCTGTCCACGACGCACGACGGCGTCCGCGGCTACAGCGGTCACCTGCTCGTCGAGCATCTGGCGATCAGCCTGCGCCGCATCCTCATCGGCTCGGCGCTCGGCGTGGGGGCCGGGCTCGCCCTCGGCGTCGTCCTGGGCACCGTGCCGTGGATCCGCCTCGTGGCCGAGCCGGCCGTGACGTTCGTACGGGCACTGCCTCCGCTGGCGTACTTCAGCCTGCTGATCATCTGGTTCGGCATCGACGAGACGCCCAAGCTGTGGCTGCTCGCCATCGCCGCGCTCCCGCCGGTCGCCGTGGCCACCGCCGCGGCCGTCCACGGCGCGCCGACCGGCCTGGTGGAGGCGGCCCGGGCGCTGGGCGCGTCACGACGGGACGTGATCAAGGACGTGGTGCTGCCGGCCGCGCTGCCGGAGATCTTCACCGGTGTCCGGCTGGCCGTCGGGGTCGCGTACTCCTCGGTCGTCGCGGCGGAGACCGTCAACGGCGTGCCGGGCATCGGGGGGATGGTCCGCGACGCCCAGCGCTACCTGCAGACCGACGTCGTGGTGCTCGGGCTGCTCGCGATCGGCCTGTCCGGGCTGCTGATCGACGGCCTGTTGCGCGTCGCGGAGAACCGGCTCATCCCCTGGCGCGGCCGCGTCTGAGCCCCTGTCCGGCACCGTCGATCTCCCTCCAACCGCACTCCCTTCCACCGCCTCCCTTCCACCGCCTCCCTCCCACCGCAGAAGGAACCCTCCGCCATGTCACGACCACGCCTCACGCGCCTGCTCTCCGTCGCCCTGGCCGCCGCGACGGCCGCCGTCCTCGCCGCGTGCGGTGACGGCGCGGCCTCCGGCACGAGCGGAGGCGGCGGCGACGCGGCGGACCGCACCATCCGCATCGCCTATCAGGCGTTCCCCAGCGGGGACCTCATCGTGAAGAACAAGGGGTGGCTGGAGCAGGCGCTGCCCGGCTACACCGTCAAGTGGACCAAGTTCGACTCCGGCGCGAGCATCAACACGGCCTTCGTGGCCAAGAGCGTGGACATCGCGGCCATCGGGTCGAGCCCGGTCGCGCGCGGGCTGTCCGCGCCGCTCAACATCCCCTACCAGGTGGCGTTCGTGCTCGACGTGGCCGGTGACAACGAGGCGCTGGTCGCCCGCGACGGCACCGGCATCTCGTCCGTGGAGGGCCTGCGCGGCAGGAAGGTGGCGACGCCGTTCGCCTCGACGTCCCACTACAGCCTGCTCGCCGCGCTCGACAAGGCCGGGGTGCGGGAGTCCGAGGTGAACATCGTCGACCTGGAGCCGCAGGACATCCTGGCGTCCTGGACCCGCGGCGATATCGACGCCGCCTACGTCTGGCTGCCCACGCTCGACGAGATCAAGAAGACCGGCAAGACGATCATCAGCAGCCGGGAGCTGGCGACGGCGGGCAAGCCGACCCTCGACCTGGGCGTGGTGTCCACCGCGTTCGTCCAGGCGCACCCCGACGTGGTGGACGCCTGGCGCAAGGCCGAGGCCAGGGCGCTCGACCTGATCGCGGACGACCCCGACGCCGCGGCCCAGGCGGTGGGCGCGGAGCTCAACATCGGCAAGGACGCGGCCAAGGAGCAGCTCAGCCAGGGCGTCTTCCTCAGGCCGGCCGACCTGTCCTCGCCGGAGTGGCTCGGCACGCCGGACAAGGTCGGCGGCCTGGCGCAGAACCTGGTGAGCGCGGCGCAGTTCCTCAAGGACCAGCAGAAGATCGACGCGGTGCCCGACCTCGCCACGGTTGAACGGGCGATCTACACCAAGGGGCTTCCCGATGTCCTCGCGCCCTGAGGCGGCCGCCGCCCCGGCCGGGACGGGCGAGGAGGCCGCCGCCGTCCACCTGCACGAGGTCGAACACGTCTACGGCGGCCCGGGAGGTCCGGTCGCCGCCCTGGGGCCGATCTCCCTGACCATCCCTCCCGGCGCCTTCCTCGTGCTCGTCGGGGCGTCCGGATGCGGCAAGAGCACGCTGCTGCGCCTCGTCGCGGGCTTCGAGCGGCCGACCTCCGGCACCGTACGGACCGGTGGCGCCGAGCCGGTCCCGGGCGCAGGCGCCGGGATCGTCTTCCAGCAGCCCCGCCTGTTTCCGTGGAAGACCGTGGGCGGCAACGTCGAGCTGGCCCTGCGCTACGCCGGAGTGCCCCGTGCGGAACGTGCCCGCCGGGTGCCCGAACTGCTGGAACGGGTCGGCCTGCACGACGTGGCCGACCGGAGGATCTGGCAGATCTCCGGGGGGCAGCAGCAGCGCGTGGCGATCGCCAGGGCGCTCGCGGGCGACGACCCGCTGCTGCTGCTCGACGAGCCGTTCGCCGCCCTGGACGCGCTCACCCGCGAGCGCCTGCAGGAGGACCTGCGCCGGGTGAGCGCGCAGACCGGCCGGACGTCGGTGTTCGTCACCCACAGCGTCGAGGAGGCCGTTTTCCTCGGCAGCCGCGTCGTCGTGCTCACCCGCCGGCCGGGCCGGATCGCGCTGGACCTTGACGTCACCCTTCCGCGCACCGGGGTGGAACCGGACGAACTACGCGCCCTTCCCGAGTACGCCGCGCTCCGCGCCGAGGTCGGCCACGCCGTACGCGCCGCGGCCGCGTGAAAGCGCCACACCAACGAGGAGGACAGTGAGATGACCACACCGACCGCCGAACGGCTGACCCTGCGGCCTCTCGGACCCCACTTCGGCGCGGAGGTCGAGGGACTGGACCTGGCGACCGCCACCGACGAGGAACTGGCCGCGGTGCGTGCCGCCCTGGTCGATCGGAAGGTGCTCTTCTTCCGCGATCAGCGCCTGGACGACGACGGGCAGGTGGCTCTCGGCCGCCGTCTCGGCGAGCTGACCGCCTCCCACCCGGTGGTCGGAGGCGTCGACGAGGCGCATCCGGAGATCTACGCGCTCGACAGCGCCGACAACGGCTTCGCCGACGTCTGGCACACCGACGTCACGTTCATGCCCCGTCCGCCGCTCGGCTCCATCCTGCGCGCCGTGGTCCTCCCGCCCACCGGCGGCGACACGAGCTGGGCCGACGCCCAGCTCGCGTACGACTCCCTGTCGGAACCCGTCAAGGAACTGGCCGACCGGCTCACCGCGGTCCACGACGGCAACCGCGAGTTCGGTTACTACCTGGCCCAGCGCCGCGGCGGCAAGGGCAACGTCTGGGACGGCGAGCTCGTCACCCGGCTGGAGCCGGTGGAGCACCCCGTGGTACGCGTCCACCCCGAGACCGGCCGCAAGGGGATCTTCGTCAACCCCGGGTTCACGTCCCACATCGTCGGCCTGTCCGAGGCGGAGAGCCGGGCCGTTCTCGACCTGCTGTACGCCCACCTCACCAAGCCCGAGCACATCGTGCGCCACCGCTGGAGGATCGGCGACGTCGCCATGTGGGACAACCGGAGCACCGCCCACTACGCCAACCGCGACTACGGCGACGCGCACCGCGTGATGCACCGCATCACCCTCCGCGGCGACCGCCCCTTCGGACCCGGCCGTACGGACGGGTGACCGGGCGGGGGGAGCGGGCGGGGACGCGGGCTACGCGTCGTGGTCCGGGTGCTCCTCGGCGAAGATGCGGGCGAGCTCGGCCCGGGACGCGATGTCGAGCTTGGCGAAGATCCGGCGAAGATGGGCCGAGACCGTATGCGGAGACAGGAACATCCGGGCGGCGGCCTGACGGTTGGTCAACCCCTGGGCGATCAGCTCCGCCACCGCGCGTTCGGTGTCGGTGAGGCTGTTCCAGCCGAACTCCTGCTGGTGCGACTGGACCCAGTGACGGCGCCGGACGCCCAGCGCCCGCAGGCGCGCCCGCACGCGGGCCGCGCCCCGGAGGGCGCCGATCCGCTGGTAGCCGTCGTGCGCCTGGTCGAGGCTGTTGATGGCCCGCTCGCGGTCGGCGGAGGCGCCGGTCTTCATGAGCAGGACTCCGAGGTCCTCGGCGGCCGAGGCGCGCTCCCACGTTTGCGGGTGGTTGGCGGCGGCGAAGGCGAGGTCGGCGGGGTCGGCGTGCAGAAGACCGCGAGCGTGCGCGGCCGCGGCGGCGAAGATGGGATAGCCGGGGTTCCTCCGTGCGAGGTGGTCGGCCGTGTCGACGATGGTCTGCGCGTACGCCCGGTTTCTCGTGTCCAGCGCCAGCCGGGTCATGAAGACGGCCGCGAGGGGGGCCGTCATGAGCGTGCGTCGTTGCTGGTCGGTGTCGGTGTAGGTGCCGCGGAGAATGTCCGTGGCCCGATCGAGATCGCCCTGGCTCTCGGCGATCACGGCCTCCACCCACCTTTCCCAGGCCGATCCGAAGAGCATCCCGGCGGTGCCGGGCTCGCACGCGTACCTCTTGATGTACCGGACCGCGGCGTTTATGTCGCCGCGCCGTACGGCGATGTACGCGAGGATCGACAGCCCCACGCGGATGAACCCGTGCGTGCCCATCTCGTCCGCGATCGTCATTCCGGCCTCGGCCTCTGCGACGGCGTCGTCGAGGCGGGCGGCGGCCAGTTTGACGCGGGCGCGGAAGAGCGAGGGCTGCGCGGCCAGCACGGTGACGCCGAGGGTCTCGATCTCCTCCTCGGCCGCCCGGATGGCCAGGTCGGCCGCGTCGAACTGACACAGGCACCGGTGAAGATGACCCAGCAGCAGCCGGGTGTACGGTCGCTGGACGGCCTCCACGGCGCCGCGGTTGCCGATCCGCAGGGCCTCGTCCAGATGCCTGAACGAGTCGTCGACCCGGCCGTCGATCATGGCGCATCGGGAGAGCATCAGCAGGGCGCCCACCACCGCCGTGTCGGAATGCCCGTCCCGGTCGGAGAGGACGGCCTCGGCCCGCCGTTGTCCCTCCGCGACGTCGTTCAGGGTGATGAGCCCCCAGAAGACCGTCCACTCGGCGACGTCGCGAAGGTCACGGGAGATGTCCTCCTCGCGGAGCAGCCCCTCGGCCTGGGACACGGCGTCGGCCGGATGGCCGCTCAGCAGCAGGATGTACGCCAGCGCGCAGCGCAGGCGATGCGCCAGCGCGGAGGGAGCCCTGGCGAGCGCGCGGCGGGCGAGGTCGGCGGCCTCGCCCAGCCGCCCGATGGCCGTCAGGGCGTCGACCACGACGGTGGCCCGGCTCACCCATTCGGGATCGGCGGCATCGGTCAGCTCCAGCGCCCGGGTGGCGAGATCGGCGGCGGCATGCGGCGAGGACCGCAGCACCTCCCGCGCCGCCTGGTCCAGCGCGAGCAGAGCGCACACGTCACCGGGGCCGGCGCTGTGGATGAGGTGCGCGGCGGCGGGAACGGCCGATCCGCCGCGTTTGAGCAGCATCTCTCCCGCCTCGCGGTGCAGGGCCTGCCGGACGGCGGTCGACAGGCCCTCCGTCGCCGCCTCCCACAGGAGGTCGTGCCGGAAGGCCAGCTCGTGCCCGGCGGATCCGACGATGCCCGCCGACATCGCCTCCTCCAGCATGGGCAGCAGATCGCCCGTCGATTCGCCGAGCATCTCGGCCAGGTCCGTCACGGAGAACGAACGGCCCAGGATTCCGGCGACCTGGAGCATGTGCCTGGTCGGCTGGGACAGCTCCTCCAGGCGTTCCCGGGTGACCGCCCGAGCCGACGGCAGCCGCGCCGACGCCAGCCGCACGCGGCCGTCGGCGGTCCGGAACCCGCCCTCGCGCTCGAGCTTCTCGATGAGGTGGACGAGCAGGAAGGGATTGGCGTCCGCTATGCCGGCCAGGGTCAGCACGTCCGGATCGGGCTCCGCCCCGAGGACGTCGGCGACCACCTCGGCCACCGCCGTGTCGTCCAGGGCCCCCAGCCGGACCCGCGCCGCGCCCTCGCGCTCCAGCGCGTTGAACACGCGGTCGAGCCAGGGGATGTCGCCGCCGCCGGTCGTACGGGCCAGCATCCAGACGAGCGGGGAGGAGGCGAAGTCCAGGGTCAGCGACCGCACCGCCAGCATGGTCATGTGGTCGGTCCACTGCAGGTCGTCCAGGGTGAGCAGCACGGGCCCGTGGGCCACCAGCGCCTCCAGCGGTTCCTGCAGCTGCTCGAGCAACTGCAGCCGCCGGTCGGCCGGGCCGGACACGCCGCCGCCGTCGCCGGTGGGAAGGAAGATCTCCCCGAGCGCCGAGGTCAGCGGGGCCAGCGGCATCAACTGCGTCAGCTCGTCCGCGACGCCGCGGACCACCCGGAATCCCCACCTGCCCGCGGTGATGGCGGCCACGTCGAGCAGGCGGCTCTTGCCGACGCCCGGCTGGCCCTCGACCAGCAGAACGCCGCCCCCGCCCACACGTGCCGCCCGGAGCCGGTCGGCGACGAGATCCCACTCCCGGGCACGGCCGCGCCACCCGGGCCAGGACGTCTCCCGGGAACTGGGCCTATACCTCGTATCCAGGACATTCCGGGATAACTTACCCATGAAGCCATAAGACACCCGGCGTACAGGACGTCGCAACAGGCCCATGCGGTTCGCCGTCATCGGGGGCCGGACGCGGCCGAATGGTAGATCTCAGCGCGGTGAGCAGGCGCGTAACCCTACACACATGTGCGATACGAAGAAGCCCGTCCGCGGTTCAGGATCGTATCGGTCGGCTCGCTCTCGCCTATGAGCCGACGCGCAAGCACTTCCTCGACTGAGCGGTACCGAAGAATCATGTGCAGCGGACGACACGCCACGCCCCCCGGCCCTCTCAGGAGCCTGGCATCCCTCGAATTCCTATTTCGAAAGGGTGGCGATGGTGGACCTGAAGAACGATGATTTCCTGATACTGCTGTGGCTGCTGTTCACGCTCTTCACGCTGCTCGCGTGGATGGCCGCCGCAAAGGTCTTCGCGCACGTGCTGACCGGCCGGTCTTCGATGGTCGCCTGGCCCGCGCATGAGACGGGCGACGGTGCGAACCGCGCGAACGCCTCTCGCGCGGAGAACGGCGAACACGGATCCCGGAGGCGGGCTCCCCGCCGCCCCCCGACAGCCGACCGGCAGCAGCACCGGCTCTCCGCGGCCGGCGCCGCAGGCCACGCCTCCGCCGAGCACGCGCACGAGACCTCCGGTCACGCCGGAGCGTCGTCACCCGGCCCGGCGAACCGCGGGAACGACCACCGGCGTCCGGACCGGCGGCCGGACCTGTGGAGGCGCTGGGCGCCCCGCACGATCCGAGGGCAGATGACCGTGCTGGCCACCGCTATGACGCTCCTCACCCTCCTTCCCGTGGGAGGGGGGATGTACGTTCTGGCCAGAGCCAGGACCGTCCCACGGCGGTGTGATCCGTGCGCGACCGCTCTGTCCCACACCGTGGGCCGCTCGCCGGTGTCAGGGAGCGCGGTGCCAGGGAGCACGGTGCCAGGGAGCGCGGTGCCAGGGGGCACGGTGTCAGGGGGCACGGTGTCAGATGTGGTGGCACGGGGCGCCGGCGGCGCCGGCCGGGTCCCCCGCCTGGTCATGGCAGGCTCCATGGGGTCCTCGTCCGCCGCACGGGGGACGCTGTCCCGGACCTCTGCGGGGAGCCCCGGACCACTCACGGGTGCCCCGCGGCCCACGCCGACGTGCACCGCTGTCTTTCCCGCCGATGCCTTTCCCTCCGCGCTCCGGGTGGTCGTCGAGGCGGGGCAGTCGCTGCTGGGCCTCGCGCGGCCCCGTCTCCCGTTGCTCGTGTCGCTGGAGACCACCGAGCTGATCGCCCTGAACGCCTGGATCGCCTGGAAGGTGAGCGGACGGCTGCTACGCCCCCTGGACGGGGTGAGCGCCGAACTGTCCCGGATCGACTTCGCCCACCTGGGCGCGGGCATCTCGGTGCCGAGGAGCGCGCAGGAGATCACCCGGTTGAGCCGGACGATCAACCAGGCTCTGGGGCGGGTGCAGCGGGCCAAGGAGGAACTCGAGGACGTCGCGCGCCGCCAGCGGCAGTTCGCGTCGGACGTCGCCCACGAGCTGCGCACGCCCATCGCCGGGCTGCGGGTGCAGCTCGAAGCGGCGCAGCAGGATCCCGCAGGGGTGCCGTTGCCGGAGCTGCTCGAGACGACGCTGGTCCAGGTGGACCGGCTCGAGACGGTCACCGACGACATCCTGTGCCTCGCTCGCCTGCCCAACTGCGCACCCGCCGAGTGGCGGCAGGTCGATCTCGCGGCCCTGGTCAAGGCCGAGCTCGCGCAGCGTACGGATCGGCGCCCGGTGCGCCTTCGCATCACCCACGGGGCCATCGTCACCGCCGTGCCGAGCCAGATCGGCCGGCTGCTCACCAACCTGCTGAACAACGCGCAGCGCCACACCCGGCGCGTGGTGTGCGTCGAGGTACGGGTCGATCCCGCCGCGGTCGAAATCGCGGTCAGCGACGACGGGCCGGGGATTCCCGAGGCCGACCGTGAGCGGGTGTTCCAGCGTTTCACCCGGTTGGACGACGCCCGTAGGCTCGACAGCCTCGGCACCGGGCTGGGCCTGGCCATCGCCCGCGACATCGCCAAGGCACATCAGGGGACCCTCAGCGTCGAAGAAAGCACAGCCGGCGGGGCGCGATTCGTCCTGCGGCTGCCGCGAGTCCGGCAGCCCGAAACGGGGTGATCATGAAGTTAGAGAACTGTTCGATCCGGGCGCGTCTGGCGGTGTTCGTCAGTATCGTGGTCAGCCTGCTCTGCATCGTGTTCTCCATCGTCTTGTTGTTCGCCCTCAACAAGATGGCCACCGAGAACCTCACCAAAGAGGTGACGGCGGTCGGCGAGCTGACCGCGTACGACGTCGACCACGGTCACATCAACAATCCGCTGCCGCCGATCTCGGCGAACCTGATCCGGCCCGTCCAGGTGGTCAATCCGCAGGGACAAGTGGTCGCCGCGACCCGCGATTTGCAGAACCGGCCGCTCATGGCGCATTTCACGCCGGTAAGCCCCAGGCGGGTGGCGAGCGCCGTGGTCTGCAATTCCGTCTTTCCATCCGGCGGATGCCATGTCGTCGTCGCGCAACAGGTGTATCGCGACGGCGAATGGACCGTGTACAGCGCCGCGCCGGCGCTGCCGTTCTTCGTCTATCCGGGCATGGTGGCCCTGTTGATCGCGGGAACGGTCCTTTTCACCGGGGCGGTCGCGTACGGGGCGCGGCACACCGTCGCCAGCTCGCTCAGACCCGTGGACGCCTCCGGGCCCAGCTCGACCACATCCAGAGCACCAACCCGGGCCGCCGGGTCCCCGTCCCCAAGGTCAAGGACGAGATCTACCGGCTGGCCCGGAGCGTGAACGAGACGCTGGACCGGCTGGAGCACACGCTCGAACAGCAGCGGCGCTTCTGCGCCGACGCGTCCCACGAGCTCCGCACCCCGATCACCGCCATCCGCGTCCAGCTGGAGGACGCCCTCCTGGCGGCCGAGGACGTCGACCTGAGAACGCTGTGCGAGGACGTCCTGCCGAGCGTGGAGCGTCTCCAGGCGATCACCACCGGCCTGCTGACGCTCACCCGGTTCGACGCCGGCGTCCCGAACGCAAGGCACCCGGTCGATCTCTCCGAGCTCGTCGCCCTGGAGCTGAAGAGCCACCAGGGCGACAGGAGGGTCGTTCTCCAGGTGACGCCCGGAGTGATCGTCAACGGCGACCGGCTGCAGTTGCGGCAGCTGATCTGCAACCTGATCCAGAACGCCCAGCGCTACGCGTCGTCCACCGTCACGGTCACGCTCCGGCGAGAGAACGGCGGCCCGCGCTTCGCGAAGGGCGTCGCGGAGCTGGAGATCCTCGACGACGGCGCCGGGATCGCCATCGACCATCGCGAGATGGTGTTCCAGCGCTTCGCGCGGCTCGACAGCGCGCGCAGCAGGGACGCCGGGGGAATCGGCCTGGGCCTCCCCATCGCCCGGCTGATCGCCGAACGCCATGACGGCACGCTGACCATCGCGGACAGCGCGCAAGGCGCCCGTTTCCTGGTCCGCCTTCCCCTGGACTCCCAGGTCGGCGGCTGACGGTGTGGGCCTCTCGGGGACCTGCCGGTGGGCGCAAGGCGAGCACGGCGGGCCCGGCCATCCGACGTCATCTGTGGCTCTCGTGCGCGGCGCTGGCGAGCAGCATGTCGAGCGCGGCGGGGTAGGCGCTGTCGTTCATGTCGGCCACCAGCAGGGGCGCCACCGCCGCGATGTTGGGATGGGTGGCGGGGGACAGGCGGGCGTAGGTCGCCTGCCACATCTCCTCGTCCGCCCGGCGGGCCCGCTCCGGCAGCGCGAGGGACGCCGCGTCAAGCGCGGCGAAGGCCAGCGTCATGTCGATGAACGCGTGGTAGACCCGGACCGCCGCACGGTCGGGGAAACCGGCGCCGCGCAGCAGCCCGAGGATCGCCTCGTCCGCCGCGATCTCGTGCGACTTGCCGCTGATGCGGCTGGCGGTCAGCACCGCGGCCTGGGGGTGTTCGAGGTAGGCCGCGTGGATGCGCAGGCCCAGCTCGCGAAGGTCGGCGCGCCAGTCGCCGGTGGCCTGCCAGCCGTCCATGGCCCGGCCGATGAGCATGTCGCCGATGGCCAGGGTCAGGTCGTCGATGCCGGCGAAGTAGCGGTAGAGCGTGCTCGGGTCGGCGCCCAGGGCGACGCCGAGCCGCCGTACGGACAGTCCGGCGGAGCCGTGCTCGCGCAGCATGCGCAGGGCGGTGCGCACGATCAGGTCCTCGGAGAGGACGACTCCGTTCTTCGTCGGGCGGCGCCGCCGGCGCGCCGACTCGGAAACCACCGGCTTGGGCATGATGCTCCCTTCCTCGGTGGCCACCTTATGCCAACACCATTGACGTTCGATGCGGGGGTGACGTTGGATCGTGGGCACCAAAGGGGTCTTTGTCCTTAAAAGGGAGCTTTGTCATGCGTGTTCTGCTCGTCGGCGCCGGTGGCGTCGGTACGGCGATCACCCGGATCGCGGCCCGCCGGTCCTTCTTCGAGCACATGGTCGTCGCCGACTACGACCTGTCCCGTGCGGAGGCGGCCGTCGCCGCGCTGGGGGAGGCGGGCGCCCGGTTCACCGCCCGGCGGGTGGACGCGGGAGACGAGTCCGCGGTGGCGGCGCTGCTGGCCGAGCACCGCTGCGACGTCCTGCTCAACGCCACCGACCCGCGGTTCGTGATGCCGCTGTTCCGGACGGCGCTGTCTGCCGGGGCGCACTACCTCGACATGGCGATGTCGCTGTCACGGCCGCACCCGGAGCGTCCGTACGAGGCGTGCGGGGTCAAGCTGGGGGACGCCCAGTTCGAGATGGCGGCCGAATGGGAGAAGGCGGGCAGGCTGGCCCTGGTCGGCATCGGGGTGGAGCCGGGGCTGTCGGACGTCTTCGCCCGATACGCCGCCGACGAGCTGTTCGACCACATCGAGGAGATCGGCGTACGCGACGGCGCGAACCTCACCGTCGAGGGGTACGACTTCGCGCCCTCGTTCAGTATCTGGACCACCATCGAGGAGTGCCTCAACCCGCCGGTCGTCTACGAGGCAGGCCGGGGCTGGTTCACCACCCCGCCGTTCAGCGAGCCGGAGGTGTTCGACTTTCCCGAGGGCATCGGCCCGGTCGAGTGCGTCAACGTCGAGCACGAAGAGGTCCTGCTCATGCCCCGCTGGATCGACGCCGAGCGGGTGACCTTCAAATACGGCCTGGGCGAGCGGTTCATCGACACGCTGCGGACCCTTCATCTGGTGGGGCTCGACCGCACCGAGCCCGTCCGCGTCGTCGCCGAGGGCGGCGCCGTCGTCGAGGTGTCCCCGCGCGACGTGGTCGCCGCGTGCCTGCCCGACCCGGCGAGCCTGGGAGACCGCATGCACGGCAAGACGTGCGCCGGCACCTGGGTCAAGGGCACCAAGGACGGCGGCCCGCGCGAGGTCTACCTCTACCACGTGGTCGACAACCAGTGGTCCATGCGTGAGTACGGCTCCCAGGCGGTGGTGTGGCAGACCGCGGTCAACCCGGTCGTCGCCCTCGAACTGATGGCCGGCGGCGTCTGGTCCGGCGCCGGTGTCCTCGGCCCCGAAGCCCTGCCGCCCAGGCCGTTCCTCGACCTGCTCACGGCGTACGGCACCCCGTGGGGCATGCGGGAGCAGCAGGCGGCGTGATCAGCCGCCGAGGTGCCGGTCGAGGAAATCGCGGATGGTCTCGGCGAGTTCGAGGCGGTGGTCGGAGAGGGCGTGATCGGTGTCGAACACGTGGTGCTCCAGGCGCGGCACGGGATAAGCGGTGTAGGCGGCCACCACGGGATCGTGGTGGCGCGCGGCGGGGGTGATGGTGTCGCGCCCGGCCGTGCCGATGAGCAGGACCGGCCGGTCCGCGAGCTTCGGGGTGAGCGAGGACAGGCGCCACGCCTCGCCCGCCGCGATCATCTCGTCCACGAGCGCGGCGCCGCTGGTGCCCTTCAGAGGAAGCAGGTCGTCGCCGAACCCCTCGACGTACGCCGCCCGCAGCGCCGCGTCCTCCCGGCAGGCGGCCGCGACGGAGCCGAAGTCGAACGCCGACACCGACGCGACGGCGCGGACGCCCGGGTCGCCCGCCGCGGTCGTCAGCGCGGCGAAGCCGCCGAAGCTGTGCCCCGCCAGTGCCAGCCGGTCCGGATCGAGGCGGTGCGCGGCGGCGAAACCCGGCTCGCGTACGGCGGCCACGACGCGGGCGGCGTCCTCAAGCGAGGTGGTCCACGACCAGGACCCGCCGACGCCCCAGGACCCGCGGTAGTGGAAGACGAGGGCGGCGTATCCGGCACGGCGCAGGTGCTGGGCCAGGTCGAAGTTGCGCTCGTGCCCGGGGAAGCCGTGCAGCAGCACGACGACCGGATGCGGTCCCGGCCCGGCCGGGAGATGCAGGACGCCCAGCAGGGTCTCGCCGTCGCTGTCGAACGTCACATTGGCGTTGGCCGCCGGGATCTCGGGGGTCATCCGTCCTCGCTTAGATCGAACCGATCGGTACTATCTAAGGCTAGCGGATATACCCGCGGTGCCCGCCGGGCGGGCCGGGCGGGCCGGGGGCCGTCACGCGGTCTCCATGGTGAGGACGCGCCCCGCGGGCTCGCGGGTGTGGATCCACGCGGGCAGCGCGGTCAACGCCGCGACCGCCAGCAGGATGGCGAGCACGGCGGTCAGCAACCAGGACCCCGGGGGAGTGACCGACGTGGCGAAGAACCAGTACAGGCCGAGCCCGGCCGGAACGCCCGCCGCCACCCCGGGCACGGCGGGCAGGAGCTGCGTGACGCAGTGCGCCGCGACGATCTGGCCCGGGGTGGTGCCGAGCGTACGGGTGATGGTCAGGGCGCGCCGGGCCTGCACGGCGGTGCCCCAGCTGAGGAGCACGGTGTTGAGCGTGGACAGCGCCACCAGCGCGAAGGTGACGGCGAGCAGCACCTGGCCGGTCTGGTCGGTCCGCACTTCGAGGGGGCCGAACCGCCTGACGGCGGGGGTCGCGTCGAGCTCGGCGTGGAAGGTGAGCAGCGCGGTGACCATGACGGTCGTGGCGGCCGTGCCGGCGGAGGCCAGGACGGCGCGGCCGGGCCGGCGGGCCAGGAGCCGTACGCCGAGCAGCAGCGAGGTGGGCAGGTAGGCCGTCACGGCGTTCAGGCGCGGACGGCGCGTGAGCGTGTGGGCCGGGTCGGCCAGGTTCTGGACGGTGCTGCCCCGGGCGGCGCGTACGGCGGGGCCGAGCGCACCGGTCACGGCGACCACGACGGCGAGGAAGACCGCGGCGAAGACGGTGACGGAGTCCGGAGGCCCGGCGGTGTCGAGCAGCCCGGCGCTGGGATCGATCAGGTGGGGCGCGGCCAGCGTCCCGGCGGCGAGGCCGAGCGCGGTGGACAGGAAGGTCAGCAGCAGGTGCGGCGCCAGCAGGATGGCGGTGACCGTGCCGGGGCCGGCGCCGACGGCCTTGAGCAGTGCGGCACGCCGGGTGTCGCGGGCGGCGCGTGCGGTGGCGAGCGCGGCGAGGGTGACGAGCGCGGCCGCGGCGAGCAGCCAGCCGCCCACGACCAGGGCCGGCTGCATGTTCCTGATCATGACCGAGTCCGTGCGGAGGACGGTCTGCCAGTTGTGGGTGTTCACCCAGGAGTCGCCCCTGCGGTCGTCGGTGAACACGGTGCGGCTCCACCGGCCGGGATCCGCGGGGTCGGTCAGCTTCAGATGGATCAGGTGGACACCGGCGGTGTGGCCCGCCGCCGCGCGGGCGTCGGCGGTGGTGAGCCAGATCCTGCCGCCGTAGTCGGACGGCCCGGGCCCCTGGGCCCAGTCGCTCCACGGATACACGGGGGTGGACGCGCTGATCGCGATCCCGACGACCGGATAGCCGCGTCCGCGGATGGTGACGTGGTCGCCGACGCGCACACCGAGCGCCTGCGCGAAGCCGCGCTCGATCACCGCGCCGCCGGGACGCACCCAGGTGCCGGCGGTCACCAGCGGCCGGTCCAGGGCGGACGGTTCGCCGTTCCGTCCCTCGACCGAGGAGCGCGCGCTCCGGCCGTGCGCCCGGATCATGGTGTCGAACGCGAAGATCGGCTCGGCCTGCGCGGCCACGCCGGGCGTGTCCGCGAGGCGCCCTGCCAGGCCGGACGGGTCCCTGTCGGTCGTGATGGCGGTGATGTCGGGACCGGCGGTGGCCGCGCGGGTCTTCAGGTACGCCGTGGCCAGGGCGGTGCGGGCCGTCAGCCCCAGGGTCAGGGAGGCGATGGCGAGGGTGACGGCGACCAGGAACACGAGGGCCTCGATGGGGTGGCGGCGCACGTCGTGCAGGATCAGGCGCCAGGTCAGCAGCAGGTGTCCCATGCTCAGTCCTCCCAGCGCAGCAGCGCGCCGAGCCCCGTGCCGCCTGACCCCGTGCCTTGGTGGCTGTGCCGCATGCCGCGGCCGTCGCCGTCCAGGCGGGTGTCGTCCGCCAGCGTCCCGTCCCGCATGGAGATCACGCGGTCGGCGGTGGCGGCGACGCGCTCGTCATGGGTGACCATGACCAGGGTCTGACCGGCGGCGCGCAGCTCGTCGAAGAGCCGGAGAATGTCATGGGTCGCGGCGCTGTCGAGGTTGCCGGTGGGCTCGTCTGCGAGGACGACCAGCGGATCGTTGGCCAGGGCACGGGCGACGGCGACCCGCTGCCGCTGCCCCCCGGACAGCTCGGACGGCAGATGCCGGGCGCGGCCGGCGAGCCCGACCTGCTGCAGCAGTTCCTCGGCGCGGCGGCGGGCGGCCCGCGGCGAGGCGCCGGCGAGCAGCGCGGGCAGCTCGACGTTCTGCGCCGCGCTCAGCTCGTACATCAGGTGATAGGCCTGGAAGACGAACCCCACCGATCGGCGCCGCAGCCGGGCCAGCGCCCGTTCGCTCAGGTGGTCGATGCGCATGCCGCCCAGCCACACCTCGCCCTCGGTGGGCCGGTCGAGCCCGCCGAGGAGCTGGAGCAACGTGGACTTGCCGCAGCCGCTGGGCCCGGTCACGGCGAGCGTCTGCCCGGCGGGAACATCGAGGTCGACCCCGTCGACGGCCCACACCATGCTCTCGTCCTGCCCGTACACGCGGGTCAGGCCGACCGCCCGCAGTGCCGGTCCCGGGGCCTCGGCGGGCCGCCGGCCGGCCGGTCCCGGGCGCGGGCTGTCGCACGTGTCACTCCGCGACGACCGGCCCCTGACCCTTGGCACGACTGTTCTCATCCGTTTCCTCCGCCCTCCCCGCGCCGGGCGGACCAGGTCCGCTCGCACGCCTCCAACCAGCGCAGGTCGGCCTGCAATCGGAGCGCGATGCCCTCCAGAAGCAGCCCGGCCTCCGAATCCGTGTCGTGAGCGAGGGCGGCGCGCTGGGCCTCGGCGAGGCTGCGCATCAGCTCCCGCCGCCGCGCGTCCACGAGCGCGACCGGGTCGGCCAGACCCGACTCCGCGGCGGCCACCAGCTTCAGATGGAACTCCGTCACGTCCGTTCTGGGCCCGGTGCTCTCGGCCATCCACGCGGCCACCCGCTCCTGCCCGGCCGCGGTCAGCGCGTACACCTTGCGCCGCGGGCCGCGCACCGGCGCGTCCTCGCGGTCCTGGACGACCAGGCCCGCCTTCTCCAGCCGCGTGAGCGTCACATAGATCTGCCCCGCGTTGAGCGTGTCTCCCAGCGGTCCGAGCGCGGCCGCCAGCCGTTGACGCAGGTCGTACCCGTGCGACGGCTCCTTGGCCAGCAGCGCCAGCACCACGTCCTGCACGGGCCACCCTCCTCTACGACCCCTCAATAGATAGCGGTTAGCCAAAAGAGCGTCAACCGGTCCCGTACGTTCCGCACCTCGTCCGCGGGACTACGGGACCCTTGACGAGGGGATGCAGCTCGCGGCCCTCGTCGCCGCCGGTCTCGCCTACGCCGCGCCGCCGGGGCGACCTGCTGCGCTCGGTCGAGGATCGCGCCCGCGCCGCCGGGCTCGACGTCACGAGCGTGGGAAACTGTCCACGATCCCCGCTTGTCGCGTTCGGCCTGTCCAACGGCGAGATCGCCGAGCACCTGGTCATCAGCCCGCCGACCGCCAAGACCCATGTCGCCAGGGCCATCGCCAAGCTGGACGTCCGCGACCGGGTGCAGCTCGTCATCCTGGCCTACGAGAGCGGCCTGGTCCGGCCCGGCGGGTGAGAAGTCAGCGGTCAGCGCGTCGTGACCACAGGCTCGACGTTGCAGCACCGGGTCAGGAAGGCGTGACCACGGAATCCGACGCTGCGCTCCCCGGGCCGAAAATCCTGACCGGAGACCGATACCGCAGTGCCAGCCGTCCCGACCCTCCCGCGCCCGACTCTCCGGCCAGGCGTCCCGGCCCGTCCGCGACCCGGCTGCCCGGCCAGGCGTCCCGGCCCGTCCGCGACCCGGCTGCCCGGCCAGGCGTCCCGGCCCGTCCGCGACCCGGCTGCCCGGCCAGGCGTCTCGACCCGTCCGCGACCCGGCTGCCCGGCCAGGCGTCCCGGCCCGTCGCAGCGGCGTACTTCGCCGCAACCCGCGCCTCCCCACCCGCCCGCGACCCGACTGCCCGGCACAGTGCTCCCGCACGACCGCGACGTCCTCCGCGCACAGCGCCCCCGACGTCGCGTGTGGGGAGATCGCCGAGCGCCCGGCCGTCTGCCCGCCGACCGCCAAGACCCACGTCAGGACCGTTGCTGTTCCCGACCTGTGATTCCAAGAGATTGCTAGTTGATCTTGAACTAGCCCCAAGGGCGCGAGAGAATTAATACAAGTTTTCGAATCACTCGATGGAGGTGCCATGGATCTGTTCGATATCGATCCTGAGCGCCTTAGTCATTCGAACGATGTCGACGGTGAGTGGTGGGACGGCTGGTGGGATCGCCTGATCGCCAATTCCCCACTGTGGTCGTCCGACGGCTCGTCCGCCCGCGAGCCCTTCCCGATCATCAAGTTTGGGCCCCGGCAGCACGCAGACGCGCCCGGCACCGATAGCGCGGACGCTCCAGGCACGGACGCCCCAGGCACGCATACCGACAAGGCAGATAGCGACGGCGCGGAGTCCACGGGTAGGGCTGCCGCCGGTGCGGATGCCGCTGGCATA
>NZ_JAATEK010000199.1:0-438 GCF_012034195.1 Microbispora sp. CL1-1 | reverse complement strand
GGCTGCGGCTCTCCGCCTCGATGACGAGGCTCGCGCTGAGTTGGACGCGCTGCTGGTGCGGTTGCGGGATGAGGTGGCCCGGTTGAAGGGCGGGCTTGCCAGCAGGGAGGCGGCGAACGCTGCGCGGGTGCGTTCATCGAAGTGGGTGGCGGTCTTCTCCTCGGCGATGATTCCGGCGTTGTTGCAGACGGCGGAGTATGCGCGGCTGGCGGTGGCGCTCGGCCGGGATGTGGATGAGGACGATGCGGCCAAGGCGGCGGCGGTACGGGTTGATGCGCAGGCGGTGTTGTTTGAGCAGGGTCGGCGGTTCGCGTTCGTGCTGACCGAGGGTGCGGTGCGTACCTGGCCGGGGTCGCCGTCGTTGATGCCGGCGCAGCTCGACCGGTTAGCCCAGGTCTCGACGTTGCCGCATGTCCGTCTCGGGGTCGTGCCGTGGAA
>NZ_JAATEK010000198.1:0-445 GCF_012034195.1 Microbispora sp. CL1-1 | reverse complement strand
GTGGACTCCACCACCGCTCGGGCGCACCACGACGCCGCCGGGATGCACCTTGACCCGGACGTGCTGGCCGCCCTGGAGAAGGCTGCCGAACAGGAGCGGGCCCGGCAAAAGGGGGCGACCGGGAAGGACAACAGGAGCAGGACGCCCGAAACGACGCCGAAGCAGAACAACGGCGGCACATCCGGCGGCGGCGCAGGCTCCGGTTGAAAGCTGCCCTGCTCGGACGCTCCAGGGGTGGGCAGACCAGCAAGATTCACCTCGCCGCCGACCGCAGGTGCCGCCCCTTGGCGTTCGTCGTGACCGCAGGGCAGGCCGCCGACAGCCCGCAGTTCATCCCCGTGCTGAAGAAAGTACGCGTCCGGGTACCCGTCGGCCGTCCCCGCACCCGGCCCGGCGCGGTCGCCGGCGACAAGGCCTACTCCTCCCGCGGCAACCGCGCCTACCT
>NZ_JAATEK010000197.1:0-451 GCF_012034195.1 Microbispora sp. CL1-1 | reverse complement strand
ATACCCCCACAGGCGAGCCGAAGCACGAGCCCAGGCGGGGCTCCCGACCCGAGCCGAAGCAGAAGCGCGAGCGCGACTACGAGCGGAGCTCGGGCAACCGACCCGAGCCGGAAGATGGGCACGGGCGGAGGGTCGTGCCGGAGCCGGAGCGTAGACACGCCCAGAGCACCGCACCACAACCGGAGACCGGGCAGAGGCCGAGCACCGAACCCACGCCCGCGTACGAGCACGACCGGAGCACCGCCTCCGAACCAGAGCACGGACGCGGGCACGACAACAGCGCCGCACCCGAACCAGAGCCAGAGCACCAGCGGAGGCTGAACACCGGGCCCGAGTCGGAGCACGAGCGCGAGCGTGACCGGGTCACCACGCTGGAGCCGGAGCGTGGGCACGGCCAGAGCGCCGCACCGGAGCCGGAGTCGGAGGGTGGGCGCGGGTGCCGGGAGCCTCA
>NZ_JAATEK010000196.1:0-454 GCF_012034195.1 Microbispora sp. CL1-1 | reverse complement strand
GCGGGAACACCTCACCGAGGGCGGCCCAGAACCCCAGTGCGCCGTCCCCGACGGCCAGCACCGGCGCGCGCATCCCCCGCCGTTTGCAATCGCGCAGCAGGTCGGCCCACGACTCGGTCGACTCGCGGTAGCCGTCGGACAGCGCGATGAGCTCCTTACGGCCGTCGGCGCGCACGCCGATCATCACCAGCAGGCACAACCGGTGCTCCTCCAGGCGGACGTTGACGTGCACCCCGTCGGCCCACAGGTAGACGTAGTCCACGCCCGACAGGTCACGGTCGGCGAAGGCGCGCTGCTCGGCCTTCCACTGCTCGGTCAGCTTCGTGATGACCGGCGCCGACAGGCCGGCCGCCGAGCCGAGGAACTGCCCCAGCGCTGGGACGAAGTCACCGGAGGACAGGCCGTGCAGGTAGAGCAAGGGCAGCACTTCGGTGATCTTCGGTGTCTTGCGCGC
>NZ_JAATEK010000195.1:0-455 GCF_012034195.1 Microbispora sp. CL1-1 | reverse complement strand
GAGTCTTCACCGGGACCAACGGTCAGGACTACGCGAAGTCGTCGGGCCCCGCGCCGGAGGAAGTCGAGGGCTACCTGATCACGGGCACCGCGGCCAGCGTGTTGTCGGGGCGCATCGCCTACACGTTCGGGCTCGAAGGGCCTGCGGTGACGGTGGACACGGCTTGCTCGTCGTCGCTGGTCGCGTTGCACCTGGCCGTACGGTCGCTGCGGTCGGGCGAGTCGGACCTCGCCCTGGCCGGCGGGGTGACGCTCATGACGTCGCCGGGGACGTTCGTCGAGTTTTCGCGGCAGCGGGGGCTCGCGCCGGACGGGCGGTGCAAGGCGTTCTCCTCGTCGGCCGACGGCACCGGCTGGGCCGAGGGCGTCGGCCTGCTGCTGGTCGAACGCCTGTCGGACGCACACAAAAACGGCCACCGCGTGCTGGCCGTCATCCGCGGCACCGCCATCAACCAG
>NZ_JAATEK010000194.1:0-455 GCF_012034195.1 Microbispora sp. CL1-1 | reverse complement strand
TTGGTTGATGGCGGTGCCGCGGATGACGGCCAGCACGCGGTGGCCGTTTTTGCGTGCGTCCGACAGGCGTTCGACCAGTAGCAGGCCGACGCCCTCGGCCCAGCCGGTGCCGTCGGCCGACGAGGAGAACGCCTTGCACCGCCCGTCCGGCGCGAGCCCCCGCTGCCGCGAGAACTCCGTGAAGCCGATCGGGCTGGCCATCACCGTGACGCCACCCGCGAGCGCGAGGTCGCATTCCCCCGTACGCAGCGCCTGGACGGCCAGGTGCAGCGCGACCAGCGACGACGAGCAGGCGGTGTCAACGGTCACGGCCGGGCCCTCGAACCCGAAGGTGTAGGCGATGCGCCCCGACAGCACGCTGCCCAGGTTGCCGATGGCCAGGTATCCCTCCAGCTCGTCGGGCACCTGCGGCAGCCGGGAGCCGTACGTGCGGTCGGCCACCCCCGCGTACACCG
>NZ_JAATEK010000193.1:0-455 GCF_012034195.1 Microbispora sp. CL1-1 | reverse complement strand
CTCAGGAATCGCCACCGGAACCCCACCACCGCCGGTACCTTCGCCCCCGGCCTCGCCCCCACCCTGGCCAGCGGAGGACACCCCGCCCACCACACGCGAAGGGTAGGCCGGGCCCGCCAGGCCCACCAGGGGTGCCGGGCGCGCTGAAGGCGCCGAGTCCACCGGAGGTGTCGAGCCCACCAGGCGTGCTGAAGGCGCCGGATCCACCGGACGTGCCGGATCCATCGGACGTGCCGGGTCCGCAGAGCGCGCCGGGCGAGGCGGGCGCGGCGCGCGTGCTGGACTTGTCGGGTCTGCCGGGCGTCCTGGACGTGCCGAGGGCACCGGCGGTGCCGGGCACTGCCCGGCGGCAGCGGACGGCGAGAGCGGCGCGGACACGGCGGTGAACCCCCAAGAGCACAGACGAAGGCAAACAACGGTTTCCCGACCGCCCGGACCGGGACTTCCTTCAACAG
>NZ_JAATEK010000192.1:0-471 GCF_012034195.1 Microbispora sp. CL1-1 | reverse complement strand
TTGCCGTTCGGGTCGACCTCCTGGTCCAGCATCCAGCGCCAGGGCTTTTCACAGAGCTGCTGAACGCTGTCCTCGCCGCTGCCGGGCTCGGGGTAGTACTGATGACACGGCTCGCCTTCGTCGTCACCGATGAACGCCATCGCCAGCGAGGAGTCGGTGTTGTAGCCGAACCGGTAGACCGAGCCATCCTGGGTGGTGATCCGCCACCACGACTGCGACGACATCGGCTCGATCTTCCAGCCGTAGTCCTCCACCGTGCGCCACTTGCCGGAGGTGTCTTTGACGATGTCCGTGGAACGGCCGTCCAGCGACAACGTCAGCTTCGAGGAGGTCGGATCCCCGTACGGCGACTCCCAGCACTTGTCCGGCCACCCCACCTGGGCGGTGTTGTAGCCCATCCGGCCCGACTTCGCATACCCCGAACACGACACGAACGACCGCTCGATGAACCCGGTGTTCAGCTCCCAGCCC
>NZ_JAATEK010000191.1:0-474 GCF_012034195.1 Microbispora sp. CL1-1 | reverse complement strand
GCAGCGGGGTCTTGGGTGGCCGGGTCGGTGTCTTGGGTGGCCGGGTCGGCGGGGTATGGGTTGTCGGCGGTGGGGTCGGTGGTTTCGGGGTCGGTGGGGAGGGATTCGGCGCTGACCACGACGAGGAGCTCGGTGACGATCTTCTGCTCCAGCAGGGCGATCAAGGCGTCCGCCTGGCGCACCGTCAGCGGGCGGTCATCACCCTGTGCCCTCAGCTTGGCGTACGCCTGCAACAAGGCCATCAACCGGGCGCCGGCCTCACGCGGCAGGTAGAACTCTCCTTCCACGCCGCCGCCCTTGCCCGGGCGGACTCGCAGGAACCGCCGCCCGTAATCGGCCCGCTCATCCCGCTCTTCCCCATCGGGGTCGAGCACCGCCCGCAGGTGGCGGCCGGCTTTGGCGACCTCCGCCGCCCCGGCCTTGCCGGCCAGGTCCACCAAGATCGGCTCCGCCAGGCCGGCCTGCTCGTCGGTT
>NZ_JAATEK010000190.1:0-474 GCF_012034195.1 Microbispora sp. CL1-1 | reverse complement strand
CGTGCTGATCGCCTGGCGTTCCGGGGTGAGCGTGGAGAGGTCCTGATGCATCACCGTGGCGGAGGACACGAGGGCCTCCATGGCGAGCTGGAGCCGAGGAGCCGTACGCCCGCCGGTGACGGCGTACGGCCGCACCAGCGAGCTCTGCTCCGTCGGCGCCGGCGTCGGGACGGGGTTCGTGCCGCCGTACTGCCGGTGGTCGCCCACCGGCGGATAGGCCTCGTTGTTCCAGCCGCCGCCTGCCACAGCGTCCTCCTGACCTTTTCGCTCTCGCTCCGGAACCCGGCGACCTGTCCAGGCCGCCCGCTCAGGGCGTCTTCCCCGATCTGTCCTCCACCGCGTGCCTCACTTCGCGGAGTCTTCCGTCACCGCGGGTGAGACGCCTGGAGCTCGGCGCGGACCGCGGGAGTCAGCACCTGACCCGCCCGCTCGACCAGCAACGTCATCTGATAGGCCACCAGACCCAGATCGGAA